>JANYJQ010000030.1 GCA_025358435.1 Holophagaceae bacterium | reverse complement strand
CATCGCCGCGGCTGACCTGGAAGCCGATGAGCGCACCGTTTTGAAACATTTCAACCTGCCATCCTGGGGGCAGGTTGCCGCGCAGGGTTTGTTTGTCACCAAACAGATTGCTGTTGAGCGGAAAATTGGTGGCGAACAATCCTGTGCCGCTGGTGGCCCCACTGATGGTGGGAAGGCCCGGATCGAAAACTTCTCCGAGTTCGAATTCCGTCGCGTTGAGCGGGCCCAACAGCCCCCCGTCGGGATTCCTGCGGCCCCCAGTGGCAAGCAAGTTCCGCTGGCCCAAGCTGTCGCCGTATGCGTAGATACTTGTGCTGAGTTTGAGGAAGTCGGCCGAAGCATAGGTGCTGCTTTGGACCACAGTGGTCCGCCTGGATCCTGAAGAAGAATCCGGTGGATTGGACGCTACCCTCAGGGTTTCATCGACCATAGGCACTTCCAGCCACAGGTAGGGATCCTCGATCACAGCGTAGCGGTGTGTATCCGCTCGCAGGCCGCTGAAAGCGTTTCCCTTGGCTCTTGAAATCTGGAGCATCACAGGCAGCGGCTCACGCGGAATCACCAACACTCGGGAATTCAGTTTTTCCACCTGGAGATCCAGTGGCAGCCACTTGGAGAGGAGGCGCGTATCGACATAAATATCGTCCGGGTGAAGCTCCACCTGAGCGCGGTTGAAAGGCGAGCTGACCCCTGCCACGTTGACGATGTTGGATCCGGCATCGAGACTGAAGGTGCGTTTCTCGGAGATGAAAAAGCCGCTGGCCCGGCCAGTGAGTGGATCCGTGGTGATGGCGAGGCCGAGCAGGCGGCACAGTTCGCCCATCGGCACCAGTACGCCATCCTTGGTAGGAAATCCTGGGAAGGTTTCGCTCAGGATGCGGCCCTGCAACCGAACCTCGAAGAGGAGCAATTCGTCATCCGTGCGTTCGATGAAACCAATTGGCGGGCCGGAGCGATCAGCACCGGTGGCCGGACCTGGGCGCGCCGCTGCCGCACCTGAACCCACACCGCTACCAGCGGTTTTTGGGCCACCACCCAGGCTCGCCGGGGCTCCCGCATCCGCGCCAAATAAACCGAGCGTGATGAAACCAGCGAGGGGCCAGAAGCCGCGGGTGAGGCGCCCGCCCCCGCAGGTCATGGAATCTCTAGTAGCGCTTCGGCCTCGGGAACCATCTGGTCCGCAGTCTGGAAGCTTAAGCGAAGCGTTCCGTTTTTCAGAGATACGCCTGCGGGGAGATGGAGCACCATCTTCACGTTCCGCGCATCAAGGGGCGGATAGACAGCCACACCCACCATCTCGCTGATAGTTGCCTCCTTTCCGTCCTTGGGGCGGAAGGTGGCCTTCAAGTTCCCGTATGTGGAAGCATTGCCTGCACGGGTGAGGCGGAAGGCGAGGACGTCTTGATCTTGCTGGCGGAGGGTGTGGAGATCCGCCAGACCTGCCTTCGCGGTCAATTCTCCTTGGCGCACGATGACAGGAATGCCCAGGCCGATAATCGGAATGAGGTGGATGGAAAGGCCTTTTCCCTTTTCCTTGGACGTTTCCCGCGTGCCCGCAAGATCAGGAGGAATGGCCTGGAAGAGCAGGTGCACCCGATACTCACCGTCGGGCAGATCCGCAGGTTTGCGGACCATCAGCCGCAGCACCTGGGTCTGTCCAGGTTCAAGGGTCACCTGATGGGGAGCGAAACGCACCAATGTGGCTGGATCCAGGCCTTCAGCGGGCGCAGGGACTTCCTTGATACCGCCGTCGGGATCCATGGCCATGTGGACCAACGTGATGCGGTAAGTATCTGCCGCGCCGCCACGGTTGCTTAAGATCAGTTCCATGGACCTGGTCTTGTTGTCCAGGATGACCCGGGCCGGAGACACGAGTAGATCACCCGCACCCGCTTGGGCATGCAGGAATGGGGCCAGCAAGGCCGACAGGAGGAGGGGAAGGAGGATTCGCATACGTCCATATTGAGACAAGGGGCGCCCAGGAGCGCCCCTTGTTTCAATTGAGGCTCTTTGCCAATCAGTTGTAAGCGACAGTTACAGTGAAAGTGCCCGAGTAATCGCCATCTGTCTGGCTGGCATTGATGCTGGCGGTGCCACCCACGGTGAAGGTGTCTGTGCCAAGGGTCAGGGTGCCGCTGCCCGCCAAAGATGGGACGAAGGTGACGCCGATGGCGGTGCCAGGACCGGTCATGGTGGTTGCCGCGATCGGTGTGAGGGAATACGTGGCATTGGTGGTTCCAGTCACGGTGAACGAGGCGGCGGAGTGGCCGAGGAAGGTATTGCCGGCTGCGGAACCCGTGGAGCTTATGCCGTTCGCGGGAGTAATGGTGATCGTGCCGACCGGATTGGCGGCCGCGAGGAGCACACCGCCGAAATCGAGATCGGCATTGTTGGTCAAGGTGATGGCCTTACGCACCTTCAACTTGGCGAGCGCATTGCTATTCGTGACCGTATTGGTGCCAGTCACAGTGACGGTGCCTGCAAAGGCAGTGGTGGCGACCAGGACAGCGGCCGCAAGTGTAAGGGTGCGTTTGATGTTCATATGATCTCCTTTAGGACTCGGGCAGAGCGCCGGTAGAATCAAGTGTATGCCAGGCAAACAAATTAGGCAATGTTTCCCTATTGAAAATATTAAAGTAATTTCATGTCAAAGAAAACCTTATCAAATTATTGAAAATATATAGTAAAATAAAGATAATAATATTGAATACCCGTAGATTTTATCTGGTAAAAAATCTACATAGGTGTTTGAACTCAATCTGGAAATTGAGGCAGGGATCCCTCAAACTGCTCAAAAATCGTTCAGAGAGTTGCAGAGTCTACGGGCGCACCGCTAGGGATAGGCCACCGTGATGGTGAGGGTGCCCACATAGTTCCCATCGGCCTGATTGGCTGCGACCCCTACCACGCCCCCCACACCGAAATTGGCCGCGCCAGCGGCGCTGAGGGTAGTCGGGCTCGCCACGCTGGAACTCAAGGTGAGGGTCATCGTGCCTGCCGGTCCAATGAGGGTGACGGTTCCCGCCCCCAGCGTGATGGAGATGCTGTGGCTTGGCGCTCCCGTCACAGCGAACTGCGCTGGGGTGCCGGAGGCCGATGCGTACACGACACCACCGGTCATGGTTTGGACGCCTGTGCTCGGATTGATCGTAACGGTTCCGGGTGTTACCCCAGGCACCACGATGCCCATGTCCAGATCTGCATTGTTGGTGAGCGTGAGGGGTGCGATGAGGCGGATGTGGATGGGGATGACGACAGTGCCCGAGCTCGTCCTTGGGTTGTTGTTGTACCGGATGAAGATTGGGAGTGCGCCGTTGTAATCACCCGCAGTCAGTCCGCCAGGGATGGATAGGGTGCCTGCCACATGGAAGGTTACAATCCCATTGCTTGGGAAGGTGAATACGTTGGTTGGGTTCTCTGAATTTATGGGGACAGGACTCGATGTGAAAGTGCCTCCCCCACTCCCAGTCATGGTGAAATTGCCCGTTAACGTGGTCATGATCGTGAATGCTCTACCCGATGTCCCTGTTGCTTGGGTAATGGACGAGGATGTGGTTAACGCACTGGTCGGAAATACGTTCGAGGTGCTGATGATGCCGCCAGTCAGAGGGTCGGTGGTGATGGTGCCGCCGCCTGCACCCACCACGACCTCGCCAAACTCCAGCATGGTGGGCGAACCAAGTGCCTGGGCGTCCAAGGAGGATCCCATCGCCAGAAAGCCCAGGAGGAAAATACGCAATCCCAGCCCTGCGAGCCTGGTTCCCCAGGCAGGTTTCCGTGTTCTGGCCAAACCAGTGTTGTTGAAATCCACCCAGCCTCCGATGGGTTGAAGTATGGGTGCACAATCCCTGCCGCGCATCCTACCTTTGTAAGATAATCAAGTTGTGCGCGATTATTCACAACCTGGAACGGCAGGAACCCCGGGAATGAGGAGTCGGTTCTGATTCATGGCCGGCGTGGGTATGAGCAAAGGCATGTTTGGATTCCGGTTCGGTCCACACCTTTGGGGGTGACATGAGACGGTACGGCATGATGCAATCCCCTGTGGTTCCTTCCGTGGAATCCACAAGGATTCACCATGTTACGTAGGCAAATCTGGGGGGGCGCGGTCGCATGGATCTCGGTATTGTTCCTGCTGGGATGGAGCGCCGCGCCAAACGCAATCGGCGTTGAGCTTTCCACTACGAAGCACCCCACCACCGTTATCATCCTGCGCCATGCTGAACGGCTTTCGGATGACAAGGACACGCCGCTTTCCGAAATGGGTCGTACTCGCGCCAAGGCTCTGGTGCCCTTGCTGACAGCCCTGAATCCCGATGTCGTCATCGTCTCTGAACTGCAGCGCACCCTTCAGACCATCGCGCCCTACCTTGAGCAGACCCATCGTGTTCCCCTGGTTCGGAGCAATGAAAAATGCGCAGAGCTGGCCGCGGAGATCCTTAAATCATGGCGGGGCAAGACCGTGCTGGTGGCCTGGCATCGTGGCCCCCATGTGGATCTGGCAATGGCCCTGGGAGCGAAGCAGCCGTTTCCTGAATGGAAGCACGACACCTATGACCGCTACTGGGTGGTAACGATCGCCACTGATGGAGCCGTAACGCTGGTGGAAAAGGCCCAACCGCCGATCAAGGAGCAGGTGCCTTCACCGACTTCCAGATGAAGCCATCCAGCAGGTAGTGCGTGGCCTGGGGCAGGGCCAATAAAGGAACGATGAGCGCCTGGGCCATAATCGTGAAATCCCATCCAGCGCCGAATAGGCCCGGGTGGTCATGCCAGATGCCCAGGTCCCAGAGCCATTCTTCTCCATAGGCGACCGCGATCAGCAGACCCGCGAACACCCAAGGGCCTGCCTTGAGCAAAGCCGCTGCCAAACCCGTTTTACCGGATTCTGTCCGGCTCCGCTGCCACACCAGGATCATGTAAGGAATGCCGTGTGGCAGCACGTTCAGCAAGGTGAAGGCCCAGTCGCTGTTGAAGGTCACGATGGCGAGGTGCCAGGTGAGCGCGGTGCTGAGGACAACGATGGATTTCCCGACCGGGATGAACGCTTCCGTTTTCCATCGGATGAGCTGCCTGAGGGTGTAGATTGCCAGCAGCGCAATGTAGAGCGGCAAAGTCGCCGAGGCAAGCCAGGCTGCCACGGGCCCGGCGAAATCCCCTTCCATGAACCAGGCGAAGGCCCGGGGTAGATGGCTGTGCCACCACAGCAGGGGCCACACAGTGGCAGCGTAGATCGCCAGCCGGTCCAGGTGGCCGTCGAAGGCCGAGGGCGCAGGTTCCTTGTGCTGATAGAGGGCGACCCATCCAGCCTGTTGCCGGATGAAATGGAACACCGCCAGGTAGGCGAGCACCCGCCAGAAGAGCTGGCTGGAATGGCTGTGCAGAAGCGCCCCCATGGCCCAGGCAACAAAGGGGACCAGGGCGTAGCGCCAGGGATGGGTCTTGAGTTCACCAGGGTCCAAGTACGTGCGCAGCCAGGTCGCATGGACATGCGCCACGTCCACGCCTACGACCACCGCGAGCCAGGCCCAGAGAGGCAAGGGCGTTTGGCCCAGCCCCAGCTTCCAGCCGATCAACGTCAACCCCACCGCCAGCAGGGAGGAGCCGCCGAAGGCTGCCAGATCCAGGTTGCGCGAGAAGAGCCACGGCTGGCTGGTGGATGGTTGCGACGCCATGCTTCACCGCCAACTGGGCGAAACGATTCCGAAGGCCTCCAGGATTTCTTCGGCGGCCCGCAGACCGTGGTCCTGGGCCTCTTCAAACAGGGCCAGACCGCTCAAATCCGTGTGGGCGAAATGGATGCCCTGATGGGGTTCCTTGGCCCGCCTCAAAGCTTCGCTGAACAGAAAATTGGGCCGGGGCTGAACCATGGCGTGGCCCCATTGCACAATGTCCACCCGCGCGACATATCGATCCAGATCCGGGTGGGCTTTGCGGAGATCATCCAACACAAGATTGACGCAGGTCTGCCAATCCATATCCTGCAGCTGCTTGCGCTCCGCGCGGTCATCCAAGCCAGTGAAAGGGTAGTAATAGGTCCAAACAGTGGGACCGTGATCGCGATAGCTCTGATGCGTGGCCACCACGTAGCCCAGGCCCGCGCTATCCCTCAACACGTTGTCCCAAGCCAGGGGCATGCCCGCTTCCTTCGGCCGCTCCCGGAGCGAGATATTGGCCACCAGCCAGGGCGCCACATGGAAGGCGCTCACACCTTCGGGGCGCTCAGTCCAAAGGGTTGGTATCACGTGCTGGGCCAGATGCTGCGGTCCCGCGAAAATCACGCGCTTGGCCTTCCAACCCAAGGCTGTGGATTTTTTCGAATCAAACCCGCTGACCTGGATGGCATCGGGTGAGATGCGAATGATCTGACCCACCGCGATGCCGGTGCGGATGCGGTCCTGGCATACATTTTTAAAATGGTTGACCAATGCCCCATTGCCTTCGGGCCAGGTGATGATCGGGCGGCTTTCTTCGCCGGGATTGAGTTTGCGGGCGGCGAAATAAAAGATTCCGGCCCAGGCGGAGGTGCTTTCCAGCCGTGTGCCGTAGTCGTCCCGGCAGGCATAATCCAAGAGCCAAAGCAGCCGCTCGGAGGTGAAGCTTTTCTTCTCCAACCACTGCTTGAAGCTCTGGCGATCCAAAGCCTGGGGTTCAGGCGCGTCGCTGCATTTTGATCTTGGGATCGTGAAAGCCCGGCGTCCTTGCGGGTCGCGCCAAGCCACCCAGACGTCCACTTCAGCGAAGAAGCGTTTGTACTGCTGATCATCGTCCTTCGACATGCCAGCACGAAGATAAAGGCCCTCCCACCACTGTCCAGCGGCGAAAATGCGTTCCTCGGGCGCCCTCACCAAGGCTTGTTCGGCGAATACCGGATCGCCCTGCTCCGTGAAAGATTCCACCGCGCCGACCTCTTTGAGAACGCGGACCAGGGCGCGGTTGTCCCGGTTCGGAGCTGGCACATAATGGCCCCCCCATGGATAGGGGCTGATGCCATTCCCGCCGGGGCGAGAGGTTCCTCCCACCTGGGATTCCAATTCCAGCAGCAGGTACTTCTTGAAGCCCTGTCCCTCGAACCGCCAGGCGGCGCTAAGCCCCGCGATACCGCCGCCCACGATGACGACATCAACATCTTCAAAGGTCGTCGGCTGCGGCAATTGCACATCACGGACCTTGTGGCCCAGCTCCAGCGAGGGTCCCAGGATCTCACCGCCATAGTGTTTCTTCCGCTTGAGGAGGTCGCAACCAACTCCAGCAAATCCAAGAGCTGCGGTCCCGGCCGTGAAAGTGCGCCTGCGCATCAAGCTACCGGGGCGAGAAGCAGGCTGGCCGGAAACGCTCCGATCAGGACCATCGTTTCCACTCGGAAGCGTAGAGATGCACCAATACCTGATTATCCAGGCGATTGATATCTGTGGGAAGCCGGTCCATGTCGCGCGGGAAGGCGAACATGCCCACCAGCGTTCCATCCGTGAGGTAGCGCAAGTCCGGAAGCGTTGTTTTCGGCATGTCGAATGGCGCAGGCGAGGCCAGCACAAACCCCCAAACGCCGAAGGAAGGAACCGACAGATTGTAGGGCCGTGTCTGGAAGCCGGCTGCTTCCACCGTCGCATTGATGCACCAGAAGGATTTCCGGGCCATCAATGGAGATGTGCTTTGAATGGCGGCGACGCCATCGGGGGCCAAGGCCTTGCGGAGCAGTTTGTAAAAGCGTGTTGTGTACAGCTTCCCGACGCTGTAGGTGTGGGGATCCGGGAAATCTATGAAGGCCAGATCATAGCGCTCGACCTGGCGCTGCTCGTTGAGCCAGACCATGGCGTCCTGGTTGATCACTTCCACGCGGCGGTCAAGGAGCGCGCCCTTGTTCAGTTCCCGCAGCAAAGGCATCTGCGCGGCCAAGGTGGTCATGGCAGGATCAAGATCCACCAAGGTGATTTTTTCAATTCCGGGATGTTTCAGGATTTCCCGCACCGCAAGCCCGTCACCGCCTCCGCAGACAAGGATTCGTTTGGCTCCTGGCTTGAGCGAGAAAGCGGGGTGGACCAGGGCTTCGTGATAACGGTATTCATCAGCGCTTGCGAACTGCAATCCGCCATTCAGGAAGAGCTGGAAACTGCCGCGGCCGTGGGTGATGACGATGCGCTGGTAGGCGGTGTCCTTGGCGTAGACGATCTCATCGGCGTAGATCTCCTCTTCCACCATCAACGTGAACCGCTGTGCGAAGGCCAGGCCTGTTCCGAGCAGCAGGATCACCGCCACGCAGCGGATGCGCAACATCTTGCGGTTGCCCAGAAGCGGTTTCAGCAGATGCGTGGACCACCAGCCCACCAAGGCGTTCAACATGCCGAACACCAGGCAGGTCCTCACAAGGCCGAGCTTGGGCATGAGCAGCACAGGAAACAGGATGCTGGCTGCCAAGGCGCCGATGTAATCAAGGGTGAGCACCTGGGCGATGAGATCCTTGAAGGCGACCTGGGGTTTCAGGATCCGCATCAACAGCGGGATCTCCAGACCGACAAGGGTTCCGATGGCCGCCACCAACCCATAGAGCAAGGGCCTGAAGGCGTGGGTGTGGGCGAAGGCCTGGAAGAGGATCGGCGCGGAAAATCCACCGACGAGGGCCACGGCCAATTCCAGATCGACGAACCGCTGGGCCAGGCCTTTGTGCAAGTGGCGGGACAGGTAAGAGCCCAGTCCCATGGCGCTTAAATACACGCCGATGACCGTCGAGAATTGCATGACTGAATCACCTAGCAGGTAGCTCGCCAGGGTTCCCGCCACCAGTTCGTAGATAAGGCCGCAACTTGCTATGACGAAGACCGTTAGAAAAAGGAGGGGGACCCTTAGTTGCGGTCCCGGGGGCCCGCTTTCTTGCCTGAGGGTTCCCGGGTCCGCTTTGTTCGTTGACCCATTCGCGGCCCCCATTGCGGCCCTGCCATCAGCCATGAATGGCCGCCGCGATGATGATGGAGATGCCCAGGATCAGGCTCCCCAGCACGATGCCCAGGGCGATGTTCTGGTCCTCTTCCATCTCCTTGCGCATGGAGAAAGGCAGGATCTTCACAAGTAGAAGCCACACGATGCCCATTACGAGCAGGCCCATCAGCGCGAAGATGCCGGCGGTCTCGATGTGGGTCAAAAGCAGGTTGTAGTCCATCACTTCCCCCCGTGAAAACCATTGTTATGTAAAAAGGTGCGATAAGCGCCGGGTGTCTGGCGCACGTCTGGCGGGAGCACCACCCGCTTGTGGGCGCCGAAGATCTCGGTTCCAAAAAAACCGTTGGCGGTCACCAGGCCGAATCCGCCAGCCAGGGCGAGTGCGTAAAGGGTGCGCATCAATCATCTCCTGAAGAAGAATCATCCGAGGAATTTCCTGTGTTGCTGTACATGCTTTCAGCCCAACGTCGACCCTCGAAGGCCATGACGCGCAGAAGCATGAGCAATGGAAACAGGATGATGGCGAAGAAGGCGAACACAACATAGGCCCAGCGCACCACGCCTGAACGGATTTCCAGGCTGAAGGCCGGCACAGAGGGCCGCGCCCCTTCCCAGGCAGGCGCCACTCGAAGCATGTAGGCGCCTGGTTTCAATCCGCTCAGAAAAACCGTTTCGGTGCGGCCGCCTTCGGACCAGGATTCGCCGTCGTCAGTGCCGTGGTAGTAGCTGGTGGTTACTTCAAATAGTTCAGCTTCTCCGGTCTGTTCACTCACCAGGGCGCCTTCCACGCCGATCCAGGAATTCTCCACCGGCGCCACCAGCTTCACTTCCAGGTTCTGCCCGCTCTTGCCGATTTCAATGGGGCCGGAAAAGAAGACCGGGTCCGCCGGATCCACGGCAGTAGAACTGGCGGGCGAAGGGTTCGCCGGCCTTGGAGCGCTGGCTTCGTCGGAATTCGGCGCTGGAAGGCGATCCACCAGATTGTAGGTCTGGCTGAAAATCTTCCGGTTGCGGTGGGAGATGGAAATCACCATCACCAGCGCGACCAGAGCGCCCAAAGCCAACACCATCCAAAGCGTCATCTGTTGCAACCGCGGCTTCAGTGGGTTGGGCATGTGCGGGGCGATGCCCTTGGGCGTGGGCGCGGTTCCCGGCAGGCTGAACGCATGCCAGATCTCGCTGGGCTCGAGGTAGGTGCTCAGGCTCCAGTTGATTTCCTCTCCGCCGCCTTTGTGCTTCTGTGTTTCCGACGCCAGGCTCAATGGCGGGCTGATGAATTCGGAGATGTGGGCCATCTCGCCCTGTTCCACCTTCCAGTAGAATTCTCCGTAAACACCGTCAACCCGGGCGTCCACATCCTGATAGCGGCGGAAGCTCTGGCCTTTCAGGATCACGAAGGATGGGTTCGAGTGCGCCCCCACATCGCCGGCGCTGACAGAATCCACCAGGCTCCAATGGCCATCGCTTTCCGTGAGCCAATGGAAGCCGTGCTTGCGGTCCAGCAGCAGGTACTCGCCCCATGGGTAGGTCTCGCCTTCAACCTTGCAGAAGCGGCGCAGGTAGCCGATGCAGGTATAGGGGATGCCGCGGATGACGCCATCGGTCCCTAGCGGAATGAACATCCGGGCATCCGGCTGTTTCAGGGATTTGAGGAAGGCCAGCTTGCCGCCCGAGGCATCCAGCAGCGAACCGCAGTAGGGGCAGCCCACTCGCTGGGCCTGATCAGGGCTGTGGAGTTTCAAGGCGCCGCCGCAGTGCGGACATTGCAGATTCTTGGCCTGGAGCCTGGGGCCGGCGTTGGGATCGCTGCTGCCCTGGCGGATCTTCAGGTCATCAAGCGTCACTTCGCGGCCTGCATAGAGGGTGGGCACGTCATTGCCCCCGCCATAGTCCAAGGTCGCAAAGGCCCCGTGGGCCCCTTGCAGGTCCGCGAAACGATAGGTCGCTCCAGGCACAACTTTCCATGGAATCTCACCTTCGGCGGATGCGAATGCGGCATAGCTGGTTTCACCTACGACCCATGGGATTTCGCCCAAGTGCAGCACGGCGCCAGCCTGCAATTGATCCACAGGTGGGATTCCGCTTCCCGGCTTCTCTTCAAAGGTCAGAAAGAATTTGCCTTGAGCCTCGGCCAGCCAACCCCAGCGGCCATCATCCAGGGCCATGTACCACTCGTCCCAGATTCCTCCCAGAGGGTGCGACATCTGCACCCGGCCCGCCAGAGCGAAGGCACGGCCCGCATAGCGGCCTTCCACTCCGACTTTCAGAGGTGAACCCGTGTCCACCAATGCGGCCATCTTGCCGATGAGTTCAGGATCGCGATCCGTGCGCGCAGAAAGCGAGCCGCAGGAAGAGCAGACGGACACCATGGTTCCGGGACGGAAGCTAAGGGGTGCGCCACAGGTTGGGCAGGAGGTTTGGTTGGCCATGGGATTTGGAATTCGGATTTCAGTCTACAGGCAGTCTGGGCAGGATGCGCGAAAGGCCTTCTCGAAAGTTTTCCAGGGGAGTGAGCAGGCTCAATACCAGGTACCCCTCAGTGGGCAGGTCAAAGAATGAGCCAGGGTGAACCAGTACTGAAGCTTCTTCCAGCAGGCGATGGGCGCAGGTCTGGTCATCGGCGCCATGAAGGGCCGGGCGCCGCAGGATCACGGACCAGCCGCCATCCACCGGAAGCCGGGAAAGATGGCGATGTTCCTTCAGCGATTCATCAAGGCACCTCAAATTTTCAACAGCGCGCTCGAGCACTCTTTCCCGCCGGCCTGGCGCTGCCGACAGGGCAGGCGCGGCAACGGCTTGAGCCGAGGCCGACACGGAAAGGTACTGGTCCGCGAGAAATGCCAGGGGCTCGAGGTAAGCCCTTGCTTTCCCCCGCAGCAGAATCCATCCCAGTTTCACCTGAGGCATCAGAGCCACCTTGCTGAGGCCCGATAGAACGAAGACAGGGCAGGGCGGGTCTGGATCCGATACGGCCGTGCGCATCGGATCCGAGGCCTTCTCCAGTGGAAAATCAGCAAAAACCTCGTCCACCATCAACGCGAGATCTCGTTTTGCGCAAAGCATGGTCAGGTCCCTCCACTCGCTGATTGAAACGAATTGCCCCGAGGGATTGTTGGGGTTGACGATGAGGATGGCGCGCGTGTTCGGGCCGCAGGCAGCTTCCAGGGCTGGAACGTCAAGGCACCACCGCTCGTGGAAATAGGCGGAGACTTTTACGGTTCCAAGACCTTCCAGCGAGGCCAGATGCTCGAAGAGCGGGTAGCTTGGGCTGGGCACCAACACCTGGTCTCCGGGATCGCAAAGCAGCTTGAAAAGCCACGAATAGGCCTCGCTGGTGGAAGCGGTCAGCAGAATATCTTCAGGAAGCACACCATGGCCGTGATGAGCCGCGATGGCCTTCCGCGCGGAAAGGCTGCCGCAAGGATCCGCTTCATAAACAAGCACCTCATCCGAGGCCAGAAACTGCCTCCATTCGTCCTTCCCGAAATCAAAGCCGCATCGAGTGGGATTGGAGACCGTGAGATCCAGGAATTCCGCCGACCCGCGCCGAGCCTCCTCCAGCTTCGAAAAAGCCGTGGGCAGCAAAGATGTGGGAAGGCGGTTGGAGGTGCGCACCGGGCAAGGATAGCTTGCCGCGGAAAATCAGTCCTAAGTACAAAGTCCAAAGTCGAAAAGTCGATAAGTCGAGAGCGGGACTTCTTGACCCTCGACTCTCGACTCTCGACTCACAACTCATAGGCCACTGCCCTTCCAGGGTCATAATGGAAGTCCTTTTCTGGAGGCAGCCATGGCCAAGGTTTTGAATGTCGCGGTATTGCTGGCGGGTTGCGGACACATGGATGGCGCGGAGATCCGGGAATCGGTGCTCACGCTGCTGGCCCTGGATCAACATGGCGCGGGATTCCAGTGCTTCGCGCTGGACAAGGATCAGCACCATGTCGTGAACCACATGACGGGCCAGGTGGTGGAAGGCCAGCAACGCAATATCCTGGAAGAGGCTGCCCGCATTGCGCGGGGCGATGTATTGGCCTTGTCCAAAGCCGATCCAAAAGCCTTCGACGCGCTCATCATGCCCGGCGGTTTTGGTGTCGCGAAGAACCATTGCGGATTTGCCTTCAACGGAATCGGCGCTGACGTGCAACCCGAAGTGTTCCAGTTCGTGAAGGCCTTCTTTGAAGCGAAAAAACCGGTCGGAGCCATCTGCATAGCTCCAGCCCTGGTCGCCCTCATATTGAAAAACACCGGCCAAAGCGCTGCGCTCACCATCGGGAACGACAAGGGCACCACCACGGCGCTCAAGGCTCTCGGCGCCAATCCTCAGGACCGCGCATCGGCCCGCGACGTTGTGGTGGACGAAGGGTTGAACCTTGTCACCACTCCCGCTTACATGTTCGGGGACGCCCGGCTTTCGGATGTGTACGTAGGCATCGAGCGCCTGGTGGCCGAAGTGCTGAAGCGCGCATGAATTTCAGTTTCCACCTGCATTTTCCAGTAAAAGCTTTTCAAGCTCAATGCGCAGGTCTTTGTACTGGTAGGGTTTCTTCAGAAAACCTGCGGGTCCGATTCCGAGAAAGGGCTGGAGGGCTTCTTTCCGGTTATAGCCGCTGGAGAGAATGACTTTAGCCAAAGGATTCATTTCATGGATTGCGTTGAAGGCAGACATGCCATCCATGCGAGGCATGGTCAGGTCCAGCAGCACAAGGATGATGTCCTTCCCGCGGGCTTTGTACAGCTCCACGGCTTCGATTCCATTGGTGGCCTCGAGCACCTTGAAGCCCAACGACTCAAGCATGGCGCCCGCTGTGGCTCGGATGGCGGGCTCATCATCCACGATGAGCACCATACCGGTAGGAAGGCTCGAGCGCGGAGGATGCCTGGGAGCTTCGTTGGTATGTTCAACCGCCTGGTGGGCAGGGAAATAGATGCGGAATGTTGAACCCCTTCCGATCTCAGAATAGATATTGATCCCTGCATGGTGGCTTCGCAGGATGCCAAGCATGGCTGACAGGCCAAGGCCGCGGCCGCTGACCTTGGTCGTGAAAAAGGGATCAAAGATCCTGGCCATGGTTTTCGGATCCATTCCATTGCCCGTGTCCGAGATTTCAAAGATGACATGGGGGCCTGGGGACACGGCCTGTCCAGGCAGATGGCTGGAGACGAATAATTCATCCAGGAATGCAGCGCGAGCGGCGATGGTGATGGTGCCTTCCGCGTCGCCTATGGCCTCGGAAGCATTGATGACAAGGTTCATCACGATCTGCTGGATCTGGGTCGGGTCGGCTTCCAGGGCGGGCAAATCATCTGGAATCTGGCTGTGCAGGACCACCTTCTTTGAAATGGAAACTGCCAGGAGATTAGCCATTTCATTGATGACTTGGCTCAGATTCACAGCCTGGACGAGGAATCGCCCTTTTCCGCTGTAGGTGAGCATCTGGCGAGTGAGATCCGCAGCGCGAAGCACGGTGCCTTCGATATTGCCCAGATAGGCAAGGGTGGGCGAACCTTTCGGCAGATTCATCTGCGCCAGATTCAAATTGCCGAGGATGGCAGTGAGCAGATTGTTGAAGTCATGGGCGACTCCACCGGCCAATAGCCCCAGGCTCTCCAGTTTCTGGGTCTGCCGCAGAGCCGCTTCAGCGCGGACCTGATCGGTCACGTCACGGGCGACCGCACACAGCAGATCATGATCAACCTCGCGCAAATGGCTGGCGCCAACCTCCACCTCGCGGATCCTGCCATCTTTGTGCCGGTATGGCCGGCGGCCCAAGGTGTAATGTTCTTCGGCCACGACACGGGCCACATTCCGATTCACCGTTTCCCGGTCAGCCTCCACCAGATCGTAAAGGGTCAGGCTCTCCAAATCTTCGTCGCAGTACCCAAGGGTGTTTTTGAAGGCTACATTCGCTTCCAGGATCCGCTTGGTGGTCACATCGAAAAAAAAGATCATGTCCCCAGATTGTTCCACCACGGCGCGATAGCGGGTTTCGATTTGCCGGAGGGCTTCGTCCCTCTGCTGGATCCGCAGGATCAACGATGCCAGATTGGTGGTGGACTCGAGGAGCGCAAGTTCGGTGGGTTCGAAGGGTCCGGCGTGTTGGTGGTAGAGCGCGAAAGTGCCGAGCACTTTCCCATCATGGCCGCATATGGGATGTGAAACGCAGGCCGCCAGATTGTGGTCCCGGGCTAAGGCACGATAGTCGTCCCACAGGGGATCTGTGGCGATGTCCTCGGTGAGCACCGTCCGTTGCTCATGGGCCGCCGTGCCGCAACTCCCGGCCTTTAGACCGATGGGCAAAGCGCCGATGCCCCCTACGAATTCTGATGGAAGGCCCGAACCCGCGAGGTGATGTAGATGGAAACCGTCCTGGCTGAGGACCTGAACCGAGCAGACGGCCTGGGGCGCAAGGGATTCCACGAGACGGCAAAGATGATCCAGCAGTAGTTCGGTGGGACTTCCCTGGGCCAGTTGTTCCAGTAGCCGACGCTGACCTTCCATGAGTTTGGATTGACCTTCGCTTTCCTCTGGACCGAGTCCGGATCCTCCCATTGGTGCCTTTCAATGCTGAATGCGGTGGTTCCATTATAGGCCGAATTCTTCCATCACCCTATCTGCATGGGCGCGAGCCATGCGTCGCAAAGCCGGGTGGCGCAGGCCTGTGGATGCCAGAAGCCTTGCCTCGGGTTCGAGCACCTTGATCCAATGGGCCGCATGACCGAGCACTACCCCTGACTCAGGCATCTGCAGTGTCTCATCGAGCAGTTGAAGAATCCTCAAAGCTACGGCTTCCTGTTCTTTCCACAGGGAATTCGACAAGGCTTCGAGTTGAGAGGGTTGAAGGGGCGCATGGAACAGGGCCAGAAGACTGCTTTCGTGAAGCCGCGGGTTTTGAAGAAAAGCTTGAAGCACCCTGGCATCAGGCACTTTCCATATAAGGCGCCAAAGCGGTTTCGGCGCCATTGGTGCCAATGCCCGCCTTTCGCCGAGGGTAAGGCCAGGCCAAAGATTTTGGAGCCGTTCCGTCGCGAAATTCCGGGCCTGAGGGTGGGCCGAGGCATCCATGGCTACCGCTGCCAGGGCTCTCCACGGCAACCGCGGCAGCAGTCGGGCACGCAGATGGGCCGGGGCTTTGGGGTGCTGCGCGATCCACCGCAATAGCAGGGGGCGTTTTTTTAGATCCTCCAGTTCCGAGGCAGCCTCGAGCCAGCCTGCCGGCGGCGCGGGATTGCGAAGCAGCCGCAGGAATTTGGGCCATTCGATGGCGGGGGGAAGGGGCCAACTCACAAAGAACATTCTGCGCTGGCACACTGTTGTCATGGCAGCTGAGTTCAGCATTCTTGGCAGGGGGCGCGCAGGACGGGCCTTGGCCAAGGCCTGGGGAGGCTCCGTGGAGCTGCTCCCCAGCGGAACGAGTCCAACGGGCTTCGTGCTTCTGGCGGTGTCCGATAGTGCCATTCCAGATCAGGCAGCCCGTTTTCCGGGGCGCTGCACCCATCTTTCTGGAAGCTTTCACATTGAAGGCGTGCCCTGCGCCCATCCCCTTACCAGCTTCGATGGCGAACCTGCCGATTGGCGGGGAACCCCTTTGGCCCTTACCGGCGCTGTTCCGGAATTCCTGGTATCAGCCTTTCAGGACCTTGGCTTTGAGCCGTTCCAGCTTGAACCACGGCACAAGGCTTTGTATCACGCGGCCGCAGTGCTCACCTCGGCCCATTCCGCATCGCTTTGGCTGGGTGCGGCTGGGCTGCTGCGGGCGTCTGGGGTCGAACTGCCAGGCCGTGGCCTCATGCCCTTGGTGGAGGCGACCCGGCGCAATATCGAGCGGCTAGGAGACGCGGGTCGGACAGGGCCCTTCGTCCGTGGGGACGAGGCCACCATCGCGAGGGATGCGGAGGCATTGCCCGAAGGTTGGCGGGAAATTTTCTTGAAACTAGGGCATCTTGGATGAAGCCATGAACGCAAACCTGAATCACGGAACCACCGATATGCAGCCGGTCTTCAGTCCGGAGGCACTCGGTGTCTCCACCCCCGGGGTGCGATTCCGGGATGCCCTTGAGCGTTTGAGCGCCCAAGGCGAGTTGAAGGCCAAGCTGCTGCTGGTCGCCCTGGACCATTTCGCCAAGCGTGGCTTCGATGGCGTGCAGGTGCGCGAAGTGGCCGAAGAAGCCGGCGTTTCAAAACCCACCCTCTACTACCACTTCGGTAGCAAGGAGGGGCTTTTCCGCCAACTCTGCCTGGTGGCTCAGGCGGTGATCGAACAGCGTGTGCAAAACCTTGTGAAGCCTTTGCTGGAGGCGGTTCCCGAAGGAGCCGCCGCCATCCGGGCTTCCGCTTTGGAGTTGGCGAGAGGTTACGTCGATCTGCTCAGGGAAACGCCTGAATTCACGGGCTTCATTTTCCGCTCCATCGCTGTGCCGAGCCCCGACAGCGGTTTCCGGGACCTCATGCCGTTGGTGGAGCGCGCACTGAGCCCTTTGGGTCTGTATATCCATACCGTTTTCGGCGTGAATCTTGAGCAGGCCCGGAAAGAAGTCCTGATATTCACTGCGATTTTTGGCGCGCTCATTGAAGAAGGACTCCGGCGCCCCGAATACGTCATTGATGAAAAAGAGCTTGCCTGGGCTGTGGATCGTTGGCTCCGGGGCCTGGAACCTGTTTTGTGAGGTTGGCGCAGAATGTGTGTCGAATCGCGCTAGGTCTCATGATGTGTGGAGGAGCGTTGATGGCCAAGGGACCTGTGCGGAATATTGAACCGATCAAGGCGGTGGTCCGGCCCATCAATCTGGCTCAGCACGAAGTGGAAGTGGACCTTGAATTGCCAGGGGGCGCCCTGGCAAAAGGAGCCGTGGCGGCGCTTCCGGCCTGGACGCCAGGTTCCTATCTGGTGCGCGATTACGCCCGGTTCGTGGACCGTGTGGTGCTGAAGGATGCCGAAGGCGCTCTCCACCGCCCTGTGAAATTGGATAAGCAGCGCTGGCAATTGCCAGCTTTGAAAGGCAAGGCATTTCTCAGCTACCGGGTCTTCTGCAGCGAACTTTCGGTGCGTACGAACCACGTGGACGCTGCCCACGCGCAGCTGGTGGGGGCGGCGACTTTCATGTACCTGGAGAAGGAGCAGCACCGATCCGTGGAAGTCCGTTTCGAGGGTTTTCCGAAGGAATGGAAAGTGGCTTCTAGCCTACGCCTCAAAGATGGCGCCTACCGTGCTTCCGATTATGAGGAGTTGGTGGATTCACCCTTTGAACTTGGGGCTTTCCGGATTCATGCCTTCCACGCACTGAATGCTGATTTCGAGTTCGCCATATCAGGTGAACACAATGGGAACGAGGTTCGAATCGTAGAAGGCGCTAAGCAGATCGTCACCCAGGCCGGCAGCATTTTTGGCGGGTTTCCTTTTGATCACTTCACCTTCCTGCTCACCTTCAGCCCCAATGCCCGTGGAGGGCTGGAGCACAAGAATTCCACCTCGCTGCTGAGCGACCCCTTCCGCTTCAATAAGACTGCCGGTTACGAGGGACTCTTTGGCCTCATCAGCCACGAGTTTTTTCATGCGTGGAATGTCAAACGGTTGCACGATCCCGTGCTCGGCCCCTTCGACTATAGCGGTGAGAACTATACCAAGCTGCTGTGGTTCCACGAAGGCATCACCGACTACATGGATGATCTGATCGGAATGAAGGCCGGCGTGATCCCCTGGTCCACGGAGGCCAAGGAGTGGGGCAGACGCTGGACCGAGAACGGCGAACGGCCAGGACGCGCGGAACAGAGCCTGGAAGAGGCCAGCTTCGATGCCTGGATCCGTTTCTACAAACCAAACGAATTCACACCCAACAGCACGGTGGATTACTACGAAACAGGCGCGCTTGTCGGCTTGATGATGGACGCGCAGATCCGCATGGGATCCAAAGGGTCGAAGGGCATGGAAGACCTTTTCGCCCTGCTCTGGCAAAGGCACGGTGAGAAGGGACTGACCGATGCCGATATCCGGAAGGCCTACCAGGAGCTCTCCGGGCTTGATCCGGAACTCTTCTGGAATGCCCATATCCGCCACAGCGGGCCCTTTGATTCTTCAGCCATCGAAGCGGTCTACGGCCTGAAGTTCGAAGCTAAAGCTCCCTGGGAATCGCTGCCTCCCGAAGACTTGAAAGACCTCACGCTCGCACGCTTCGCCAAGAGCTATGTAGGACTGGAATTTGGAACCATGCCGGATGCGCCCACCATCAAGAACGTTATTCCAGGCTCGCCCGCCTTTGAATCGGGCCTCAGCTACGGGCAGGAAATCCTGGCGGTGAACGGCTGGCGGACAACGTCGGGAACCGAAGTCCAAAAGCGCATCGCCGATGTCGCGGTGGATGAGAACATAGAGTTCACGGTGGCGGATCGCGGTCGCGTGAAAACCATTTCGGTGCCCGTCATCGAAAATCCCAGGCGCACCTACCGCATTCTTCCGGACCCCATGGCCAGCGAACAGCAAAAAGCCATGTTCACAAAATGGACCGGCCAAGCGTTCCCGGTTCAGCCGCAGCCTGCGATGAAATCAAGAAGTGGGAAACTTTGAACGCCGCGGAACCCATCCTACCTGGCAACTTCCCCCGCATCGGGGCCATCATAGCCGCCCACGATGAGGCCGAGCATATCGGCGGAGTGATAGCCGGACTCGTGCCCTATGGTTTGCAGCAGATCCTGGTGGTGGATGATGCGTCGGAGGACGATACAGCAGCCATCGCAGAGGCAGCGGGGGCAGAGGTGCTGCGCCTTCCGGCGGGGAAGGGCGGCGGCAAAGGCCAAGTGCTGCGCGCGGGCATCGCACACCTGCGCCTGAGTGATTTCGACTACTACCTTTTCATCGATGGCGACGGTCAACATGACCCGGCTGATCTTTCAGGGTTCCTCGAATACCTCATCGACCATCCAGAAGCGGATTTCCTCATTGGCAGCCGTTTCCAGGATCGCGATCGGATTCCCGGAAAGCGATGGAAGACCAACGCGCTTGGCTCCTGGACTCTGGGCCGGATCGCCGGTGTGAAATGGGAGGACAGCCAGAGCGGATTCCGGTTGATCCGCAAAAAGGTGCTGGATCGCCTGGATCTTCGCAGCACGGGCTTCGCCATCGAGATGGAGATCGCCATGAAAGCGGCCGATTGGAAACTGCATTGGGCCCACATTCCTATCCGCGCGATCTATCACGATGCTGGCGGAAGCCATTTCCGGGGAGTCATGGACACGTGGCTGATCGCTTGGTTTTCACTTCAGTGTTGATTTTTGTCTGTCAACACGAAAGAAAATGAAATCTGCGGAAAACTTCAAAGATCGCCTGATCCGGAACGGCATTTTTTTGTAATTACGTAAATGTTAAAATGATAAGCCATAGAACAGTGCTGACGATTCTGGGCAAGGAGCAGAAGTTGATGGAAAACCGGGATTTAGGATTCCAAGAGGGGGTCAATCCGCAGTGTTTTCCACAGATCGTGCTGAAAGGCCGCCAAAGGTCTTTTACTTAGCGTAAAGCCGCACCCATTGACCCTTTCCGGGCTTTTTGTCCGGGCGAATGGATTCGCCGTCAAGCGAAAAGCGTTACAACAGCTTTTGTTGGTCCAGCATCATCACGGCCCCCGCTTTTCCTTCATCTGACTCGGAGGCTCAGGCTCTGCGAACATCGTGAGCAGGAGAGCGCCATGCGTCCGATAGCCGGAGGCGCCATGGCTTTTCCGGCCAGAAAAGCGGCGGCCACACCTTAACGGCCAATGCTGATCAACCTTCGATGGTGGAGGGGACTTCGCCTTTCGAGATCCAGGCCTCCAAGGTCTCATCCGAGATACCCAATTTTGAAAGATGCTCGGTGGCCATGCGCATACTCTGGCCTTCGTCGCGGCAGATGAGCAGGCGGCGTTTCCAGGCATTGATGACGGCTTCCTGCAAGCCTCCTTCACCTTGGGAAATGCGTTTCTCGAGCAGGAACCCCAAGTTGTTGGCGGCCTTTCGATGATGCGGATCCAGGCTCAGAGCCTTATTGTAGGCCTGAGTGGCTTCCGGCAACCGGTGAGCCACCTCGAGAGCCACTGCGTATGCATTCCAAACATCGGGGTCGTCCGGTGCCAGGGTCATGGCTTCTTTCACCATGCGCAACTGGTCTTCGGGCCGTTGGGCCACGCGGGCGCATTCTGAAAGCCCCAGGTAGGCGCTGTATTCGCTAGGATCTGATTCCAGCGCCTTGCAAAAGGTGTGCTCAGCCTCCTTCACCGTTCCAGTTTCCAGGAGCGTGTAACCCAGCTGGACCTGCAATTCCGCCGCCTCGGGATCCCGCGTCAGGGCTTCCCGGTAGCAGCGCAGCGCGTCATCCCAGCGTTCGTCTTCGCGTGCCATTTCACCGAGAGCGGCCCACGGATTGGCGGCCTGGGGATCAGTGTCCGCAGCCAAGGTGAAGTAGGAAATGGCTCCATCGCGATCGCCGAGATCGCGCTTGAATTCACCGAGGAGCGCTTGAGCCTCTGAGAAGGTGGATGCGGGCGGGGCCAGCAGAATGAGTTTGTGCAATTCCGCCTGAGCCATATCAAGCTGGCCCTGCTCGCCGAAGATTTCAGCCACCAGGAAATAGCTGCTCGGCTCCGTGATGTTCAAGCTCCGGGCGCGATGGATGCACCGCATGCCCTCCTGGCTTTCGCCTCGAAGCAGCAGGAATTCACCCAAGGTGTGCCAACCCCAATAGTAGTAAGGATCCAGCTCCAGGGCCGCAAGCACTTGAGCTTCTGCAGCGGGATGATCACCCATTTGCTGACATATGATCCCGAGCATCCGCAAAGTCACGGAATTTTTTGGCTGCAAACTCAAGGCTTTCAGCAGCGCGCCTTTAGCGGCTTCCGGATGATCCCTATGAAGAGCCAGGAGGCCCATTAGCTCAAAGGTCTTGGCGTCCTGGTCATCCTTCACCCGCGCTTTTTCAATCAGGGACTCGGCTTCGTCCAGACGATTTCCTATGATTCTCAGAAACGCGAGGTTGCGAAGGTGAGCGGCCTCGGAGGGATGTTCGTCGCGAACAGCTTCCAATTCAATGGAAAGACGCTGCAGGTCCTCGGCTGTCGTCTGGTCGCCTTCACACAATACCCGTTCGAACCAGGCCTCTGCGTGGGCGCGTTCTTCCGCCAAAATCCCATCCAGAACTTCGGTGGCTTCCACGTGCAGGCTGCGGGAGTTGAGGGCTTTTGCGTAGCGCAGCCTTGATTCGGCATCTGGGCCGAGCGAGGCCCTTAAGGTGAATAAATCAGGATCGAGCAGACGGAGCCAGGGACGCGCCATGGGATACCTCGTAAGTGCAGCCATAGGTTAGGTGCTGTTACAGAATAACCAAGTCTTTTCTGGTTGTTCTGTTACAGCACCTCCAGCTATCGTGCGCTGGGCGCCCTCCTGCTCACTACGTTTGCAGAGCTGGAGCCTCTATGCCGGCAAGCCACCGCGATGGCCAAATTAGTTGGTCGCAACGGCTTAGCACCGGAGGGTCATTGAAATGTGCGAAACGCCCTGGCTATTCCATCACAAAGCAGTTCGGACATGGCAGTTCTGGTTTCCACTGTGGCTGAACCCAGATGCGGCAGAAGGACGGTCCGGGGCGCGGATCTCCATTTTGGATTCAGATGGGGCTCATTGGCGTAGACATCAAGTCCCGCTCCCCCAAGATGGCCCGATTCCAGCAGCTCGATGGCTGCGGTCTCATCGATTATTCCCCCGCGCGCAGTGTTGATGATCACAGCGCCATGGGGAAGCTCCAGCAGGGCATTGCGGTCCAGCAAGCCCCTCGTGGCATCTGTCAGCGGACAATGAAGCGATAGCACGTGGCTGCGTCGGAGCAAATCATTCAATGCCAATCGCGGTGCGGATGCGGAGCCATAATCCACGCTGCCACCGCAGCCTTCGCGGTCCCAAAACATCGGGTCCATTCCGAAAGCCTGGACTCGCCTGGCAAAGGCTTTTCCGATTGGCCCCGATCCCAGGATGCCACAGGATTTGCCAGCGAGGCTGATCCCCAGGAACTGATCAGGCGCCCAGCCGCGCCAAGCTCCTGAACGCACCAGGGCTTCGCCTTCCGGCATTCTCCGAGTCACCGAAAGCAGCAGCGCCATGGCGATGTCTGCCGTGGAATCCGTGAGTACGCCAGGCGTATTCACGATGGCGATGCCTTTGGCATCACACGCGGAAAGGGGCAGATGATTCACGCCCACTGAATAGGTTCCAATGGCCTTTAGGTTCGGCGCGGCTTGGATGTCAGATTCTGTGACTGGCTCAGAGAGCATCACCACGATTGCTTCTGCCGATCCCAAAGCAGCATCCCAGTCTGAGGATCGGAAGCTGGCAATGAGCAGGTCAGGAAAAGTGTTTCCCAATTCTTGAAGGGCGTTTCCCACCAACGGCGAAGTCGAGAGGATGCGGACACTCATCGCTGAAGTGCCCGCAAGGCCAGGCGGATGGCCTCCGGAAGCGCTGGCCGGGTGGCTCTCAACTCAATGACTGCCGGCATTACGGCATCTTCCCTGAACCCCAGATTCGTTAGGGCCGAGCGTAGATCGGCTTCCCAAGCATCGCCAGGCGCCGCTGTGCCGCCCAATCCGTCAAGGCCAGAAAGGCCGCCCATTTTTTCACTGAGTTCGAAGCAGAGTTTTTCGGCAGTCTTTTTTCCGACACCGGGAATATGCACCAGCCGTTTCACATCGCGGGTACGGATGGCCTGGATCAACTCGCTCATGGGCAGCGCGCCCAGAGCCGCCAGGGCCAGCTTGGGTCCCACGCCATCCACCTTGATGAGCAGCCGATATAGATCCCGTTCTGAAAGGGAATAGAAACCAAGCAGGGAAAGCTCGTTCTCCCGCAGCAGCGTTTCGATCCAGAGCGTGGCCTCTTGGCCGACCTCTGGAAGCAATCCGTAGGTGCCCAAGCTGATGGCCGCGGAATAGCCCACACCAGCACATTCGATGAGTGCATGGTTGGGCAGCTTCTGGATCAATTCACCACGCAGTCGTCCGATCATGAAGCCAGCATAGCGCGGGCCATAAGAACGCTATGCAAGAGAACAGCGGCAACAAGGCCGCAAAAAGGCGGCCTTGTTGAGCGGGATGACGACCGACATAAAAGATTGGTGAGGTCGTCTCATCAATAAAAACGGCCGTCGAGGACGGCCGGGATGACTCACATTGGTGGACCCGATCAGGATCGAACTGACGACCTCCTCATTGCGAACGAGGCGCTCTCCCAGCTGAGCTACGGGCCCTTGAGAACACTCAGTCTAGCGTAGGGAACTTAACTTCTCCAAGCCTCATTTCTCCCTCGACCATCGGCCAGTCCCTATTGGATCGGAGAACTCTTCACCTACTCTTTGCACTCGTGCTTGCCTTCATATGGCCACACCAGGAGATGGGCGATAAGCCCGCCTCCGTCCAGTCCGCGTTCAACATTGATAGGTCTGAATATTTCCTAGATGGGGCTTCTTTCAGGCCTTGGGAAGAGGAGGGCGGGATTCCATCATCAAAGAAGGTTCCGCACCGGAGCAGGAAGGTCGCCTCGGCCACGGTAGAGGTTGTGGAATCTGTGGAGATGGATCAACAACGGCAATTCCTGGATTTCAAGGCACGCCTGGCGCCGCAGTTGCACCCCGCTTTCGCGGTGGGCCACGAACTGCGTTTCAACAGGCAGCTTCTCCGAGAGTTTATGGCTCAGGATCCTTCACATCCGCATCCGATTTCTGTCCCTTCATTCTTCTACAGCAATTTCAAGCCTCCGCCTAAGGATCCGTCGCGGGTTGACCGGCGCGGACGTTGACGGGTGGAGGATTGGAACCGACACTGGCCAAGATGATTTCCCTGGTGGCTCTTTCACTTCTGATGCTTGGTTCCGACCGGGATGAGGGCACGCCAACGCTGCCGTCCTTTGGAGCATCAACGATTGCGGAGATAGCTCTGGATGGGCCGAATTGGCGGCCCTGGGTGCAGGAAATGCGGACCTCCAGGGGTCGTTCCAAAATGCCTTCGGCCACCGTAGAAGTTGTGGAGTCGTTGGAACGGGAACGCCAACTGCGCCTGCTGGAATTCAGAGCCCGGACGGCTCCGCTGCTCAGGTTGGCCTTTGATGCTGGCTATGCCTTCAGGACCAATGTCCAGATGCTCTCGGAATTCATGCTGCAGGATCCAGCCCACCCTCACCCGCCCTCGGTCCCATCGGTCTTCTACAACAACTTCAAGCCCCCACCTGAAAATCCAGCCTTCCAGGTACAGGCCGGGAACGGGTGGTCCAGGCTTTGGATGGGCTTAAAAAAGGAAACCGGACCCGGAAAGTGAAATGCACGCCAAGAATGAAATAACCGCCGATCACGGCGGTCATTTCATTCGGGGGCGGTTGTTGTGGCTACATGAGCTCATTCATGCATTTGGCTAATACATCCTTGCCGGGCTTCAGTGCGGCCTGGCTCAGATGCACAAGCGGCGTATCGGCGATATGGGTGGTGTCGTGGATGGTCGGCTTTTGCGTGTTGAGGTAGAGGAGGCCAGTGAGGAATTCGCCCTTTTCCACGCCTTCATGCAGCAGCTTCATGGCGCCGAAGCGGTCTGTGGGATCGTAATCTTCGCGCAGAGCCCGGAAGGACACCTTGGAGCCATCGGGAAAGGTCACGACCTTGCTCTCACCGGCCGGTATCTCAACCTGCTCCAGTTCATTGAATTGGACGAACCCCAGTTCATGGAGCGGGAAATCGTGGTCCTTGGCGTTCTTGTAGGACTTGGTGGAGCTGTCGTGGTTGTTGAAGGTCACGCATGGGCTGATGACGTCGATGATGCAGGTGCCATTGTGGGCGAAGGCTGCCCTCAGGATGGTGTTCAACTGCTTGGGATCGCCGCTGAAGGAACGTGCGACGAAACCGCAGCCCAGCTCCAGGGCCAAAGTGCAGGGATCGATGGGCGGCAGCTCGTTCACGGAGCCGTGCTTGAGCACCGATCCCAGGTCGGCTGTGGCCGAGAATTGGCCCTTGGTAAGGCCGTACACGCCATTGTCTTCGATGATGTAGATGATCGGCACGTTGCGGCGGATCGCATGCACCAACTGGCCGATGCCGATGGACATGGAATCGCCGTCGCCAGAGACGCCGATGTTGATCAGTTCGCGATTCGCGACGCTGGCGCCCGTGGCGATGCTGGGCATGCGGCCATGGACGCTGTTGAAGCCCCAGGCCTGGTTGAAGAAGTAGGCGGGGGTTTTCGAAGAGCATCCGATGCCTGAATACTTGCCGACCTTGTAGGCCTCGATGCCCATTTCAAAGGCAGCGTTGATGAGCTGGGCCGTGATGCTGTCGTGGCCGCAGCCGGCGCAGAGCGTGGACTTGGAACCGACATAGTCCTGTTTGGTGAGGCCGAGCTTGTTGGTGGGAGCGGCAGGCGCGGTGGTGGTCATCTCGTCTCCTATTTCTCGAACGCGTTGATCTGGTCGACGATGGTCTGGGCGTCGAGGGCCATGCCGTTGTAATGCAGCACCGATTTGAATTTGGTGGCAGCCTCGGGGTAGAACTCGCGCAGGAGGGCCTTCATCTGCCCATCACGGTTCTGCTCAACGACGTAGACTACGTCGGACTGCTTGATGAAGGTGTCCACTTCAGCTGTGAAGGGCAGGGCCCTAAGTCGCAGGTAGTCGGTTTTCATCTGGAAGCCGTCGGACAAGATGTCGCGGGCCTCCATCACTGCGGGATCGCTGGACCCGAAGGCCAGGATGCCGCGCTTGGAACCGGTGTCGTCCACGATGGGCTTGGGAACGTACTGTTTGGCGGTTTCGTACTTGGCGCGCAGGCGGTCCACCAGAGCCGTGTAGTCCTCGGGTTTCTCAGAGTATTGCGCGTAGGCGTTGTGGCCGGATCCGCGGGTGAAGTAGGCGCCCTTTCCGCCTGGCGTGCCCGGCAGCGATCGATAGGGGATGCCATCCCCGTCCACATCCTTATAACGGCCCCAATCCTTCATCGCCGCCAGTTCCTTTTCCCCCACTACTTTGCCGCGGTCGAAGTCGCCTTCGGGGTAGGTGAAGGGTTTGGACATCCAGTTCTGCATCCCCAGATCCAGATCGGTGACAACGAAGATCGGGGTCTGGAACCGCTCCGCCAGGTTGAAGGATTCATAGGCGAAGTCGAAACATTCGGACATGTTGCCGGGGTAGAGATTGATGTGCAGCGTGTCGCCGTGGCTGCACTTGGCGCAGATGTCGATGTCGCCCTGCATCGTGCGGGTGGGCAGGCCCGTGGAGGGGCCAGTGCGCGCGACGTTGAAAAAGACTCCGGGGATTTCCGAAAAATAGCCCAGGCCGATCAATTCGCTCATGAGCGAGATGCCGGGGCCCGAGGTGGAAGTCATGCTCCGGGCGCCCGCCCATCCGGCGCCGAAGACAATTCCCGCCGAGGCGAGTTCATCCTCCATCTGCACAATCGCAACCGTGCTCTTTCCGTTCTCATCCCTTCGGTACTCATCGGCGTAATCGATGAGCGATTCAACGAGCGAGGAAGACGGCGTGATGGGGTACCAGCCCACCACCTGGACACCCGCGAACATAGATCCCAGCGCGCAGGCCGCGTTGCCGTCGATGATGATGTTGCCCGCAGTCTTGTTGTCCACCATGACTTTGAGGCGATTCTGCGCAGGCATGTTTTCCGCGGCCCAGGTGAAGCCTGCATCGACTGCTGCCTGGTTGATCTCAATAGCCTTCTGTTTGCCTTTGAGCTGTTTGGTGATGGCATTCTTGGTTTCATTCATGTCGAGGCCTAGCATCTGGCCTGCGACGCCGACGTAGATCATGTTTTTGACCAGCTTGTGCAGCTTCGGTTCGGGGCAGCTCGCTGTGACCAGTTTCTGGAAGGGCACCGGGTAGTAGATGAGATCGTCGCGAAGCGTGTTTAGCTTGAGCGGCTCATCGTAGATGACCAGCGCGCCTGCGGTGAGCTTCAGCACGTCGTCTTTGGCGGTTTCCGGGTTCATGCAGATCATCAAATCCACGATGGCCTTGCGGGCCACATAGCCTTTGGCGTTGGCGCGGATCTGAAACCAGGTGGGAAGACCGGCTATGTTGCTGGGGAACAAGTTCTTACCGCTCACCGGCACGCCCATCTGAAAGATGGTGCGCATCAGCACGCTGTTGGCAGTCTGGGAGCCCGACCCGTTCACAGTACCGATCTCTATGGAAAAATCGTTGACCAGGGGTTTCGTATCTTGGACTGATTGGGCGTTTGCAGGCGCGGTGGACATAGGTCCTATTCCCCTTATCAAGACTCTTTGCGCAAACCGGTCCCTTGAATCAGAGCCGCGCGCCTAGTGAGCAACAGCTGTTCAGTATATGACGGGTGACCTGCTCTTCCGAGCGCGGAATTTGAACCGGAGAGGACTCTAGAAAAAAAACGAAAAAAAAGGGATTGACCGCAGGGGGGCAACTTCTTAACTTGAATTCATGACCTCCTCCGATCTCACCAAACGCCAGCTCGCAGTCCTGCAGTTCATCCGCGCTTTCGTCAAGGCCGAAGGGCGCAGCCCAACCTTGTCCGAGATCGGAAAAGGGGTGGGTTCAAGCGCGGTAAGCACAATCCACAAACACGTGCAGCACCTCATCGATAAGGGGTTTCTGGGTCGCAGCCATGGCAAAGGCAACAATATCGTGATGCGAGACAAACTCGCGCTTGCTTCCGCCTCTGGAGCGCTGCTCCGATCCTCGGCGCATATTGCCGAAGGCATGGGTGGCGCTGAAGTCGACGATACCGACCAGGGCACCGGTGGCCGAACCAACGGAGCGAACACCAATCGGAATCTCCAGCGCCTGATACCAGCGCGGATACTTCCTTTCTGCGGCGATGTGGCCGCCGGCGTGCCGCTCATTCCAGAAACCAGAGCCATCCCGGTGGAAGTGCCCAACTCGATCCACCGCGAACGGGATGATCTTTTTGTGCTTCGCGTCAGGGGCGATTCCATGATCGAAGATGCCATCCTAGATGGCGATCTGGTGGTTTTGCAACGCAAAGCCGAAGTCCGGAATGGCGAGCGCGTGGTGGCTCTCATCGATGGAGAAGAAGCCACGCTCAAGGAATATCGCAAGGATAAGCAAGGTGTATGGCTCATCCCCCACAACCCGGATCTCAAACCGACTTGCTACGACCCGCGCCGCATCGACCTGCAAGGCGTGCTCGTGGGAGTGATGCGAAGCTGCTGACGCTTTGAGCTTCTGAATCACCAGCTCTCAATAGCTCAATGAAGCCCTGCCCGGAGGGCTTGACCCATTTTTTTCGTGTTCAGCCTTCCTCCAAGGTCTCTCGTGGCCGCGCCCTCCTTAAGGGCCTGCGCCACTGAAGTCTCTACTGTTTTGGCTGTTTCTTCCCAACCTTGGTGCCGGAACATCAGCGCAACACTGAGGATTGCGCCTGCCGGATTGGCGATTCCTTTCCCCGCAATGTCCGGAGCAGATCCATGGACCGGCTCAAACAGTCCCGTACAGCGGAAGGGTCGACCCTTGAAAGCCGGGTCGCCAGCGATTGCGAGATTTGAGGAGGCCGCAAGGCCCATGCCGCCTTGAAAGGCTGCCAACAGGTCGCTGATGAGATCCCCGATGAAGTTGTCCGCCGCGATCACTCCGAAGTCGCCAGGACGCTGCACCAAGGCGCAAAGCAAGGCATCGGCGTGCATGGCGTTGGATTGGACGGTCTGGAATTCAGGCTGCAGCTCCCGGAATACGCGCATCCAGAGCCCGTGGCCGTGCTTCAAAACGTTGGCTTTGTGCGCCAGGGTCAAAGGCGCATTATGTTTTTCCGCCTGTTGGAAGGCAGCCCTCAGCAAACAGGAAACGGCAGACTGCGTATGAATCGCAAAATCCATGGCGGTTTGTCCACTTGATTCGCCTTTCAAGCAGTAGGGTCCCTCGGTGTTTTCCCGGAAGACTTCCAGATGGATCTCCGCGGCTGAGACCCCTTTCAAGGGCACATGGACGTCCAGCATGGGAGAACAGGGGCGATAATTCACGCGAAGCAGAAGATCCTTCCGCAAGCGCAACAGAATATCCTCGGCATGGCGGCCGTCAGGAATTCTCGGGTCCCCCACGGCGCCAAAAAGAATCGCGTCATAGTCGTCCCGAAGGTGCATGAAGGTTCTATTCGAGAGTGTCTCGCCAGTGTTCAGAAAATGATCTGCACCATGCGGGAAAACAAGCCAATCCATCTGCCGGCCCTGGCCCCGCGCCCATTCCAGCACGGGGATCGTTTCAGCTATCACTTCGGGTCCGATTCCGTCACCGGGGATTACTGCAATGCGCATCGTATTGGTCCAGAAAGAAGGTCCGTCGCGGCGGCGGCGCAAGGGACGGTAGCGGTCTGGCCAGAAAGGAGCTGGCCACCCAGTAAATCACTTAATATTCGCACAATAAAAAGTGTGATACTGAGTATCAATACCAAGGAGAACTCATGCAATTATTCACCTCTCCCACCATTTCAAGCCTGGCCGCGTTCACCTGCCTCTCCCTTTTCAGTGGTGACTCGAACGGTCTCCAAGAGGGCCAGAAGGCGCCGCCCATCCAGGCTCAGGATCAAAACGGCAAGACCATCAAGCTTTCTGATTTTGAAGGGAAATTGATCGTGGTTCTGTATTTCTATCCCAAGGATGACACACCAGGTTGTACCAAAGAGGCCTGTAGCCTGCGGGATGGGCACGCGGAACTGAAGGCTGCAGGGGTAGTGGTTTTAGGTGTCAGCAGCGACGACGTCAAGAGCCACGAAGCCTTTTCGGCCAAATACCATCTGCCGTTCAGTCTGCTGGCGGACCCCGATAAGGCGATCATCAACGCTTACGGCGTGAAAATGTTCGGGCTGGGCTACGCCAAGCGGGTCACCTTCGTCATCGATCGCCAGGGTGTCATCCGCAAGATATTTCAAGATGTGAAGCCCGCAGGCCATGATCAGGAAGTACTTGCCGCGGTTAAAAACCTCAGATGAAATTAAGCCTACGCAATATTTAGTTAAGCTTGGCTGGAAGGCTGATGCCCTTCGAGATACACTCAGGCTTCCAACCTTGAGGGTTCCGCAATGGTGTTTTTCAATCACGCCACCCGTCAGATGACGGCCAAGATCGTTTATTACGGTCCAGGACTGTGCGGGAAAACGACCAATCTCAATACGATCTATGGCAAGACATCCACCAAGGCCCGTGGCGAAATGGTGAGCCTTAACACCGAGACCGATCGAACGCTTTTCTTCGATCTTCTGCCCATGGATGTGGGCATGGTGGGTGGTTTCAAGACCAAGTTGCAGCTTTATACCGTACCTGGCCAGGTGTTTTACAACAGCACCCGGAAGCTTGTGCTGAAAGGTGTGGATGGCATCGTGTTCGTGGTGGATAGCCAGCTGCCCATGCTGGATGCCAGCAAGGAAAGTTTGCAGAATCTGGAAGAAAATCTTAAGGAACTGGGGCTCAAACTTGGTGATATCCCCACTGTCTTCCAGTGGAACAAACGGGATCTGAAAAATATCGTTCCCGTGGAACAGTTGGAAAAAGATTTGAACCCCCGCGGCCTGCCCAGTTTCCAGTCCTGCGCCCAGGATGGCACGGGTGTCTTCGAAACTTTGCGCGGCATCACCAAACTGAGCCTCACCCACATCAAGACCCATGTGCTGGGCGAAACCACGGCGCCCCCGCCGACCGCCAGTTCCAAAGATGCCAAACAACAACCCATCAAGATCGTCGTTCCGGATGCTGTTCCAGTTTCCACCAGGGATCCACTGCTTCCTTCTGCGGTAGCGCTCACCACCAGCGACCTTCCTGCCTTCTCCAAAATGTTGGATGAGGACACGGGGTACAAATCCGTGCCTGCGCCGTCCTCCATTCCGTCCATCACGCCACCCTCGTTCCCGCCACTCACCCCTGTCTTCCAGGATGCTGATCCTCTTGAAACGCAGCCCATGGCAGCGCTGAAAGATAAACCCGATCATCCCGATTTGTCCGCCCATCCCTTGCCGGATGAAGACATGGGGGACTTGCCAGTGTTTCAGAGTCCCGGCGATGTCACGGTCGTACCCAACGCGCCGCCTGCGCCCACTGTGCCAGTCCAGGGCCTGCCTGAAACCAAAGTCCAGCCGCAGGCGCCAATCCTGCCTCCCACCCAGCCCCCGGCTGAACACAAGAAGCCAACCTTTTCGCTGGCTCCAATCAAATATGCCGCGCCCGCCCAGAAATCCCCGAATCCGAAGGACGCCATCAACTCCCTCCTTGGCGAGCTGACCATGGTGGGCAAGTTGGGTACGCCATCGGTGGTGCGTGTGGACCTGCCTGGCGATATGGACTCCGGCGAAGTGGAAGTGCTCGTCGTGGTGAAGCAGAAAGGCCAGATCATCGGCGAAGGCACCCTGAAACGCGCAGCTCCTTCAAAAGGTGTGGCGGCCAAGCTCAGCGTTGAACTCAGGCGCCCTTGATCCGGTGCGCATTTCCCGAAGATCCCACCTGGCTATTATTTTCTGCATATGTTCCACCTTCGCAGCCGCAGCAGGCTCGGATCTCCCGTCTTGGTGGACGGCCTTCCTCGGGGTACCCCGCATCCAGGCGGCCTTCGTCCAGACTTCCGATAGCGCTGTTTTTGGCAAACTGAAACGGAAGGGCAGTGTACGCCTGGCCAAGGCAGGCAGGCTCCGTGTGATTTATGAAGATGGACTCGAGCTCGTTGCTGATGGCCAATCCCTAATTCAATTTGACCCAGATACACGCACGGCCCAGCGAATGGACCTGTTGGCTGCAGCGATGGAGACCCCTCTGCTGCGCCTGCTGACTGACCCCGAAAAACTCGGCAGAACTTATTCCATAGAGCCCTTCGCGAATCAGCAGGTGCGCCTGAAGCCTCTCAAACAGGGCCTGCCCGAAATCCGCATCGAAGGTTCTGGAAGCCTTCCAAAGCGGCTGATGTGGACCGATCCTTCCGGCGCGGGCCAAGTTCTGGAATTGAGGGATGTCCATATTCCAGCAAGAGGCTTTCCAGCGGAAACCTTCCGCTTCCAGGCCCCCAAAGGCACGCGGTGGCTGGGGAATTCGAGGTGATGAGGCATGAGGCGGCGAGGTATTAGGTTCAGTATGGTGGCGGCCAAAGGCCGCCTCATTTAGTGCGCCGGAGGCGCACCCCTCATACATTGAACCTCACACCTCGTACCTCATAGAAGCGCCTCGATCTCTGCGTCAGTGAGAATGCGGTTGCTGTGCTTGGCTCGGTCCAGAATCCGCTCCACCCGTTCAGTGTTCACATCGTGGCCATTCATCTCAAGCCAGTAGACGACATTGCTGTGGCCTGCGACAGGGCCGATCTCGATCTCCTGCCGGCGTCCTACCAGGCTGGCCGGAACGGCGCTGTAGACCGCATCTGCGAGTTGGGCATCGCCACGGGTCAGGGCCTTCACGATGGCCGCCGCATGAACGCCTGTGCCAGTGCGGAAGGCATCGCGGCCCAGCACCGGATAGTTGGCAGGAATCTCGAAGTCGCAAAGGTCAGCCACGAGCTCCCCCAGTGCGGGCAGGTCGGTGAGATCTCCTTCCCAATACCCCATGAGGATGAGGTTCATCATCAGCTGGTCCAAGGCCACATTGCCGCAACGCTCGCCGATGCCAAGAATCGTTCCGTGGAGCCGGTCAGCACCGGCTTCGAACGCTGCGACGGCATTGGCTACACCAAGACCGCGATCATTGTGGCCATGCCAATCCACGCGGATCTGCCGGCCTTCCAGCACATCCTCCCGGATGAATTTCACAAGGTTGCGGACGCCTTCGGGGGTCGCATGGCCGCAGGTATCTGAAAGACAAATACCTTCCGCGCCCTCTTCCAAGGCTGCGCGGTAGATGGCCTTTAGGACTTCCGGATTGGCGCGGGTCGTGTCTTCCGTGACCATCATCATGGGAATGGAATGCAAACGGCAAAAGGCAGCGGCACTGCGGACGGTCTTAACCAGAAATGCGGCATCCCAGCCTTCCACATCCATCCGCACGGGGCTGGAACCCAGGAAAGCGCCCACTTCCAGCGGTATCCCCACCTTCTGCTGGATTTCGGAGACATGGATGAGGTCAGCCTCCAGGGTTCGCACCGCGACGTTGGGTGAGATGGGCAAGCGATGATCGCGGATTTCAAACAGGAGCGCTTTAACCGACGCCGAGGCTTTAGGTCCAGCTCCGGGCATGCCGAGATCCACGCTGTGGATGCCCAGCTTCGACAACCGATGCAGCAGGTCCCGCTTGGCGGATATTTCCGGATCTCGCACCGAAGGGCTCTGCAGTCCATCGCGCAGCGTTTCGTCAAGAAGAAGCGGGACCCGCCCATCGAGGGAAGCGGGAACACCGCCGGCGCGGTTCCAATCGTGGATGCGCGTGGGCCAATTCATCGGCTCAGCTTACTGGGCTTTGTCATTTTGGCTAAACGACGTCTGGATTATGGCCATCCGGATGCTCAAGTTGGTCCAACGCCATCGTTTTTCGGTTTCCGCGGTTCGGCGACCCAGGCCACCAGGATCGAAATGAAGTAGAGGCCCAACAGCACCACGCTGAAAAACACGGTGGTGAGGATCACGTCGCCGGGAGTGAAGAACGCGCTGAATATAAGGATCAGGATGGTCGCATGGCGCCAGTATTTGAGCATCCATCGGGCCGTGACGATGCGGAACCGCGCTAGGAAATAAAACAGCACCGGCAACTCGAACATGATGCCCGTGATGAGCACCGTGCTGATGAACAGATCCAGGTAGTCGGCCACATGGAGATTGGCTCGCAGGCCCGCCTGGGCGGCCTCCTGGAACAGGATGTCGCCCAGGAATTTGAATGCCTGGTAGTAGGCGAATACGGAGCCGCCGATGAAACACCCACTGGTGGCCACCACGAATGGAATGGCCAGGCGCTTCTCGCGGTCGTAGAGGCCTGGTCGGATGAAAGCCCATAACTGGTAGAAAAGGAATGGAGCTGCGAGGAATGCCGCCGCCCAAAGAGCAAGGCGCATCAGCGAGATGAAAGGCTCGGTTAGGTCAGTGAAAGCAAATGGCGAGTTCTGTCCCACCAGTTCAGATACCGGACGATGCAATTGCCTCGCCATGGCATCCAGGAAGGGCTTCTGGGCCCACTCCAGAAGCTTGAATCGCAGCGGCGGAATGTCGTGGTAGCCGAAGGGGAAGCCATAGGTGAACGCGAAGGCCGCGATCACGATGAGCAGTGAGCGCACGATCCGCATCCGCAGTTCCTGCAGATGCTCCCAGAAACTCATCTGGTTGGGCGGTTTTTCAGGCGAGGCCACCAAGAAAAGTTATTTCTTTTCAGAATCAGTGGTTACGTCTTCCTTTACTGCATCCGTCAACTCTTTGCTGGCCTTCTTGAATTCCTGAATGCCTTTGCCCAGGCTCTTGCCGAGTTCAGGTAGCCGCGAAGGGCCGAAGAAGATCAGCAACGCAAGGCCGATCAGGAGCATTTCCGTGAGACCTAGATTGCCCATGCGAGCCTCCAATTGAAGTTTAGATGTCTAAACCAGGGTTTTAGTTTAAGGCATTAAGTCTGCCAGTGCTACGCCTGCTGGAATCGGGATTTCCATGAACAGCATGGCTTGGCCATGGGTCTTTCCTTGCGCGTCGGTCTTGACGCTCTCGCTGCCGCCGCCGCCAAGCGAATCATGAAGCAGGAAATTCAGAGCCAGCAGGTTGGGGACTTCGAACCGCTCCACCTCGCCGAAGCAGATCTGGTTGAAATGGCGCTTCACCCGCTCCGCAGTCACGGCCTCCCGGATGACTCCGTAGCCTGCTTTTGTGTAAGCGATCAGGCCCACGTTGGAGCCGTCGCCTTTGTCCCCGGAACGGGCGTGGGCAATTTGTCCGAGTTTGATCGTGGTCATCCGACACTTCTCCTGCCAATTGAATGGTAAATCCATCCGGCGGCTTTCATGGCCTCGGGACGGAAGAGGTTGCGCCCATCGAACATGAGCTTTGATTTCAGCTTTCCCGCCACGGCTTCCAGATCAGCGGCTTTGTACTGGGGCCATTCCGTGGCGATGAGCACAGCGTCTGCATTTACACAGCAGGCAAGGGGGTCAGGGGCATAGGCCACCCGGTCGCCGAGCTTGGCCTTTACGGCGGGCATGGCTTCAAAATCGTGCACTGCGATGGTGGCGCCCAGGGACAAGAGGCTATCAATCAGCTCCAGGCTCATGGATTCACGGATGTCATCTGTATGGGCCTTGAATGCCAGTCCCCACAGCGCGAAATGACGCCCCGCCAAGGGCGAGGGTGCGCCGCCTACCACGTTGAAATGCTTGCGGATTTTTGAAGCCAGGACCTGCTTTTGGTGGCGGTTGGCTTCCACCGTGGCGGAGAGGGCCATGAGCGGATGGCCATGTTCCCGTCCGGTCTTGAGCAGGGCCTGCAGATCTTTCGGGAAACAGGAGCCGCCGAATCCGGGCCCGGGATTCAGAAAGGCAGGTCCGATGCGGTGGTCGGCGCCGATGGCCACCTTCACGTGATCCACATCAGCACCGATGTCTTCGCATAGCCCGGCGATCTCGTTGATGAAACTGATGCGAAGGGCCAGCATGGCGTTGGCGGCATACTTGGTGAGTTCGGCGGATGCAGGGTCCATGCGGAACCACTTGCCGCCAGAAGCCTTCAAGAATGGTTCATAGAGGGCCTTCATCACACCTTCGGCGAAGTCGGTGGCGCAGCCCACCACCACGCGATCGGGCTTCAGGAAATCTTGTATCGCGCTGCCTTCCCGCAGAAATTCCGGGTTGCTCACCACTTCGAAAGACCGGTCGGTTCCCTTTCCAGCGATGATGCTGGAAACCCGGGCCGCCGTGCCCACTGGAACAGTGCTCTTGTCCACGATGACAAGCGGTTTGGCATCCTTTGGGCGGAGGCTCAACGCCGATCCTATTTGTTCAGCGACCTGGAGCACAAAACGCAGGTCCGCACTGCCGTCCTCGCTTTGGGGGGTGCCCACGCAGATGAATGCGGCGTCCGCTTCCGCGATGCCTTCTTCGAGATTCGGGCTGAAGGCCAACCTACCGCTTGCGAGGTGGGTCCTGAAGATTTCATCGAGCCCAGGTTCGAAAATCGGAACTTCGCCATCCCGCAATCGCGCCACCTTCGCAGCATCTACGTCGACGCCCAGCACGGAGTGCCCCGCCTCGGCGAAGCAGGCGGCGGCCACGAGGCCCACATATCCCGATCCAATGACTATTACGCGCATTCATCCAGTGTACCCCGAGCAATCGGAGGCTGGCTCTTGCTAAGATGAGTGCATATCAGGAGTTCGTATGGTTGCAATCGCCCTGCTGGAAGGCAACGGGATCAATCTCTGGGAGGTGGTGCTGCACGGCGGCCCCGTGGCCAAGATGGTGCTGCTGCTTCTCGTCCTGTTCTCGGTGATTTCCTGGGTCGTCATCATCATGAAGGGCCTGCTCATTTCACGCAGCCGCAGAGCCACCGTGACCTTCCGCGCCGCATTCCGACGCACCAATGATTGGCGGGAATTGAAACAGCAAGCAGGTTTCTTCACCATGAGCCCCTTGCTGGGGCTCTTCAACGCGGGCTTCACCGAAGTGACCTATCAGCTCCGCGCTCCCGCCGCGGGCGGCAGGGCCTATATCCGCAGCATGGAAGCCGTCGAGCGCAGCCTGACTCGCGCCTCGGTGGTGGAAATGGGCCGCATGGAGCGCCACCTCGGGATTCTGGCAACTATCGCCGCCGTCAGCCCCTTCGTGGGATTGCTCGGTACGGTTTGGGGAATAATCTACGCATTCCAGGGCATCGGTGCCACCGGCAACGCCAATCTCGCCACGGTGGCGCCGGGCATTTCCGAAGCGCTTGTGGCCACCGCCATTGGTCTGTTCGCGGCCATTCCGGCGCTCATGGCCTACAACTTTTTTCAGGGCCAGCTGAAGCAATGGCAGACGGAATTGGATGATTTCTCTCTGGAATTCATCAGTCTCTCCGAGCGGAATTTCACGTGAGCGGTCCCTGCCTTCCTCTCTCCCTGGATTGGGAGGATTGGTTTCAGCTTTGCTGCCCACCCTTCGACGACCCCAGTGCTCTGGACCATTTCGAAGACCGTCTTGAGCGGGCTACGGATTTGGCATTGGAAATTTGCACAGAGGCCGGCGCCCTGGGCACCTGGTTTTGTCTTGCTGATCAGGCGAAACGCCACCCGGCCTTGCTGAGGCGGATCGTCTCGAATGGCCATCGGGTCGGGCTCCACGGCCTTACCCATCAACGGGCTTTCATCCAGGATCGGATGGCCTTCCGCCAGTCCCTGGTGAGCGGCAAGGCCATCATCGAAGACCTCTCGGGGGCGCCGGTGCTGGGGTTTCGTGCCCCGGAATGGAGCCTGCGGGACAACGCGATGGAGTATTGGCAGGAACTACCGGCGTTAGGTTTCACTTTTGATTCCAGCCGGGCGCCCTTGAAAATCCTGGGCGATCCTTCCTGGTCCCGGCGCCCCCATCGACTTGCGAACCGACTTTGGGAATTGCCGCCTCCGGTATTGGGTTTGGGCCCGGTGACTGTGCCGCTGTGGGGATGGGCCATGCGCGTGCTGCCGACGTTCCTTCTTTCAGCTGAACTCAAATCCTTGCAGGCGGAAGACGCGGGCACGCCATTGGTCCTGCATCCCTGGGAGCTGGACGAGGGCCAGCCCCTGTTGCCCCAAGCGAGCCTGGGCCATCGGTTCGCGCATCGCGCGGGGTTGCGGGCGTATGGCTCGCGCTTGAGGAAACTCTGGTCCGGACTGCGGTTGGTGTCCCTTGAATCGTGGATCGAAACCAAAGAGAGCTCGGAGGCTGCTGAGTCGGCACTGGTGCTGTGGGAAGCGCATTCGTGAAACCCATAGTTCTGTTGGCTCCGTCGGAAGAGAAGGCAAGCGGAGGGCACACCGGAAAATTGAGCGAGACAACCGCGCAGAAATGGGTGCGGGAACAGCTGGTGGAGTTGGTGGTGCATGGCGGCCCCGATGCCTGCTCCAGAGCCTTCATGGTGAAAGGCGAAGCCCTTGATAAAGCCCGCAAGGAGGCCCTGGCGTTGCGCCATCCGGTGCCATTGATGGCGGCTCTCGAGCGCTACCAGGGCGTAGCGTTCGGTGCGCTGGATGCGGCATCGTTGCCGAAGAGGGCCTGGAAGCAGGTGTTCATCCTGTCGAATCTGCTCGGGCTGGTGAGGGGGGATGAAATGGTGCCGCCCTACAAATTGAAGATGAGTGGAATCCCAAGACTCAAGGCGCATTGGCGCCTGCACCTGAAACCGCTGTTGGCTGCGATTCCCAAAGGTCAACTCTGGGAACTCCTGCCAGGCGAACATGCGGATGTGCTGAAGGGATGGGAACGCCCCCGGCATTCGCTCGATATCGTGAGCGAAGGAGGAAAAGCCATCAGCCATTTCTCCAAGCTGTATCGCGGCCGTGTGGCCAGATGGATCCTTGAACATGGGCAAGGCGAGCCCTCAAAAGTGATGCGGAGCAAGATCGAGGGCTGCCGTTGGGAGCGCCTGGAGGAGAATTCCAGTGGAGGGAAGATGCTGAGGCTGGTCGTGCTTTCCGGGGTCGGAGCATGAGCTGCGGTTCCGCACAGCCCCTTTTTTTTCAACGCCAGCCTGTGCTTGCCCTTCCTGTGCAGCGCTTCCTCAGGCTGAGGCTGGAAGCGGCGCTTGAAAATCCCAGGGACCGGGCGCTGCTGGTATGGCCCACAGTACTGGGCGCTCCGAAACTCCGCCAAGAATTCCCTGGTGGGATTCCTGAAAATGTGATCCTTGCCCATGCTGTGAAGATGCTGCGTGACTTGGGGATCGATGACCCACAGGGTTCCTGGCGGGAGGGAATCGCCCGCTTTCCTGAAACGGCGGAGCAGGGGGACACAGGATTCAAGCCTCATGGCGATTGGGGTTCCATGGGACCGTTGGTAAGCCTTCGGAGTGGCGTGGCGCTATCCGCATTGGCCGAACTCCCGGCGGATGAAAGCTATGCATTGAAGGCGGGATTGGTGCTTTTCAACAGCGCGCTGTACCACGAGACCCACGATGCGCTGGAAGCGGTCTGGAAGGACGCGGAGGGCGGACTTAAGGAAGGTTTGCAAGGACTGATCCTGATGGCCGCGGGCTACCACCATCTCCAGCTCCAAAACCGCAAGGGGATGAAGGCGGTGTGGGAGGAGTCCCTTCTTCGCCTTGCGCCTTTCGCAGGCCTGCTGGACACACCTTGGGGCAGGGTGGATCATCGCGATGCAATTCAATGCACCAGGGAACGCATGGCTTATCTCAAGACTGGGACTGAAGGATTCGAAGCGCTCTGGGCCATGCCCGTGCCGCGATGGGAGATGTCATGATCACTTGCGATGTACTGGTGTTGGGTGCGGGCATCGCCGGTTGCGTTGCTGCGCTGCGGGCGGCGGACCTGGGCGCGGCTGTGGTGCTGCTGACCAAGGACGAGCTGGGCATGACCAATACCTCCTGGGCTCAAGGGGGCATCATCGGCCTGCCCGGGGAAAATGAACATGATTCGCCCTCGCTGCTGGCTGCGGACATTGAAGCCGCGGGTGCCGGACTCTGCCGTCCTGAAGCGGTGAATCTGCTGGCGGAGGAAGGCCCAAGGCTTTGCCGGGATTTCCTCTGGAGCCGGTTGGGCGTGCCCTTCGATCAGAACAGCAGTGGGGTGCCGGACCCGACCCGGGAAGCCGCCCACAGCGCCAAGCGCATCTTCCACGCCAAGGACGCCACAGGCCTGGCCATCCAGCACACCTTGAACCAGGCGGTGAGACAACACCCGCGCATCCTGGTGTTGGAAAACCGGATGCTCGTGGATTTGCTCACACTGCCCCACCATGCGGCGGATCCGCTCAAGGTCTATGATCCCTTGCATGTCTGGGGAGCGTACCTCTTCAACGAGGCCGAAGGCGCGGTGACGACCGCGGTGGCCAAACGCACCGTGATGGCCACGGGCGGCCTCGGCTACCTGTACCAGCACACGACCAATCCGTCTTCAGCCACGGGGGACGGCCTCGCCGCGGCCTACCGGGCCACAGCGCGAATTGTGAATTGCGAATACATCCAGTTTCATCCAACTGCGCTCTACGTTCCGGGCAAGCCGCGCATGCTGCTGACGGAGGCTCTGCGAGGCGAGGGGGCCCTTCTGGTGAACCGCAAGGGCTTCCGGTTCATGCAGAAATACGCACCGGATCAGATGGAGCTGGCGCCCCGCGATGTGGTGAGCCGGGCCATATTCCAGGAACTGGCCACCAGCGGCGAGGCCTCGGTCTATCTCGATCTGCGCCCATTGAAGGCCAAGCTGGACATAGAGGAGCACTTTCCAACTGTGTTTGCGGCCTGCGTGGCGGAGGGTCTGGACCCGCTGCGCCAGCCCATTCCAGTGGTGCCCGCGGCCCACTATTTCTGCGGCGGCGTGCTGGTGGACTTGGATGGCCGCACGAGCCTTCCGGGCCTTTACGCCGCGGGCGAAGTGGCCTGCACGGGCTTGCACGGCGCCAACCGCCTGGCTTCCACCTCGCTGCTGGAAGGTCTGCTCTGGGGCCACCGCGCCGCAGAAGCCATCATTGCGGAATTGCCCGCGATCGCGGCCCCAGCAGCCAATGAATTCACGGCTTGGCAACCTCCAATGGAATCCGAGGAACCCGATCCCCTGCTCGTGGACCAGGACTGGAGCCTGATCCGCACCACGCTCTGGAATTATGCTGGCATCATCCGCAGCGGCGCGCGCTTGGAACGAGGACGCGCGGACATGGGCTACCTCTACCACCGCATCGAGCGCTTCTACCGCGAAGCGCCACTCTCAAGACGGATGATCGAACTCCGCAGCGCCATCATTTGCGCGCGTCTGATCCTCAAAGCCGCCCTCCTCAACCGGGAGAGCCGCGGCTGCCACTACCGGGTGGATTGATTTATCGGCACCTCATCGAAGACGGATGCACCTGGCCAGCTGCGCTTTAACTTCAAGCTAGATCGGCCAAACTCCGGCGCCTTCCCGCACCAGCACGGGTTCTTCACCCGTGAGATCGATGATGGTGCTGCCGATGCCGATGGGCTGGCCGCAATCAATCACCATGTCGAGGGCATGGCCCAGCTCTTCTTCGATTTCCCAGGCGGAATTCAGCACAGCTTCGCCGCTGGCATTGCAGCTGGTGGTGATGATGGGTTCGCCGAGCAGCTTTGCTAGCTCGCGGCAAAACCGGTGGTCAGGGATGCGGAGGCCCACGATGGGGTGGGCTTTCCCTCTCCCTTTCGATTCCAGATACCTGGGAACTTCGTGGTTCGCAGGCAGCAACGCGGTGTAAGGGCCCGGAAGCATCTGCTTCAAAAGGCGGAAGGTGGGTGTGTCGAGATGGCGGGTGTAGCGGCAGAGCATCTCGAAGTCCGCGCACAAAATGCTCATGGGCTTCTTGGGATCCCGGCCCTTGAGGGATTGGATCCGGCTGACCGCTTTTTTACGGGAAGCGAGGCAGCCAAGGCCGAAGAGCGTATCTGTTGGATAGGCGATGACGCCATCTTTCAGCAACAGGTCGGCGATACGCTGGACTTGGCGCTCCTGTGGATTTTCTGGATGCAGCGTGAGGATCATGAACTGGTTTCCGAGAGGTTGTTCCACCGTTTCCGTCCCGCGCTGGGATGGAGGCTGGGGGCTTGGAAGAAACGTTCGGCCAGCGCAGGGTCCATGGCCGCAGGAATTCCGCTCCGGCGCGCTTGTAGACTGAGCAGCGCCATAATGGTGAGGCCATCGCTGATCTCTCCTGTCAGCACCCGCTGGAGGCATCGCGCGAAGGGTTCGCTGAGAATCGCCAATTCCTCGTCGTCTTCTGCATGGTGGCTGCCGATCGAGCCACGCAGATCCGAGGCGAGAAAAAGGAAGGCTTCTTCATCGGTGCTGGAGTTGCTGGGGTGGAAGAACGCCAAGGGTTCCCAAGAATCGGCTTCAAGATTCGTTTCCTCGGCAAGCTCCCGGCGGATGGTTTCAAAGGGGCTTTCGTGCTCCCGGCCACCACCTTCAGGAATCTCCCAGCTGTACTGTTCCAGCGGATAGCGCCATTGGCCCACCAGCACCACCTGGTCTTCATCATCCAGCGCCAAGACTCCGCACGCGGTGTGTTGGAATCCGCACACGGTGTATCGCCCCTCGCGCCCGCGACGATGGCGGAAGCGATCTTCCCGCAGACGGACCCAAGGCGAATCGTAAAACGCCCTGCGCTCCAGAACCTCGAAGGGATCCGGCTTCGCCGGGATGGGTAGAGGTGGAAGTTTCATGTCTTTCATTAAAACAAAAAAAACGCCCGCATCTGCGGGCGTTTCGGAATCGGACCGGATTTAGCGCCGCAGGCCGAGGCGTTCGATGACGGTGGCATAGCGGGCCTTATCCTTGCGCTTCAGATAGTCGAGAAGGCGCCGGCGCTGGCCCACCATGATCATCAAGCCGCGGCGGCTGTGGTAGTCCTTGGTGTGGATCTTGAAGTGTTCGGTCAGATCGTTGATGCGCTTGGTGAGCAGGGCCACCTGGACTTCAGGTGAGCCTGTGTCCGTGGCGTGCTGCTTGTAGTCTTCGATGATGATGGTTTTCTGATCTAGCGTGAGGGCCATGGTGGGCTCCTTTTCGGGGGTGTCTCCCGTCACCATCCTTGCAGCCCCGTGCGCCGCTTGGTGGTCAAGTCCGGGAGAAGGCCGGACGCCTGTTGTTGGCTGTTTATTTTCGTGCGAAGCGCGAAAATAAATGGTGCGGATAGAGGGAGTCGAACCCCCACGTCTTTTGAACACTAATACCTGAAACTAGCGCGTCTACCAATTCCGCCATATCCGCTTCAAAGATTCCATCCGTTCCCCGAGAGGAATGGAAAAGCCGAAACTCAAGCCTAGCGCGGGCCTGGATCTGCATCAAGAGAAAATCCCAGGACCTACCAGTCTGAGTAGGCGATGTTGTTCATGCCACCGCCCTTGGCCTGGCTGTAGACATCAAAGACATTTCCCCCGCCCCAACTCGTGCTTTTGGGGGGGTCATTGATGGAACGAAGCCCCCACTCAGGTCGTCCCGTGAAGGGATCCACTGGAATGCGACGTAAAAAGCGAATGCTCCCGCTCAAGGTTCCGTTGGCTTGGGCGCCTTCCACGAGCACATCCAGGGATTCGGGATAACCCATGTTTTCGAGAGGCGGTGCCTTGATTCTTTGCTGGTCCACCGCGAGCTTGTAGGCATCGATGGCCATGCGCATCTCCCGGAGGTCCCGGCGAAGTTCCAGTTCCTTTTGGCGCTTGATTCCGTTCTGAGCCATGGGAATCACCGCCGAGGCTAGGATCATCAGCACTGTACAGGTGATGATCAGTTCCATGAGAGTGAAAGCGCGCTGGGCGATCGAAACCTTCGGCCCGCCATTGGCGAAAAAACGCCGAGGAGCCAACCACCTGCGGATTGCCATCAATTCACCGTCACCAATGCATTGACCCACCGGCCGGGAATAGGATTCTTGCCTACCATGAAGGTGCCGCTCTGGATGAGAACGGGAGCATTGCCTGTGGCCAGGGCTTCCAGTTGAAGCACGAGCAGCGCACCGCTATCCAACGATGCGCCGACCTTCTTGAAGGTGACAGCTACCGCGCCATCCTTGCCCGGTTTCTGCTCAAGAGAGCCTCCATCGGCGGTGATGAAATCTCCAGGGGTGACCGAAACGAGCTTCAGTTTGGGATCGATGAGCAGATTGAATGTTCCGGAGGTGAGCCCTTTCGCGCTGCTGGCATTCAGTGTGATCTGCAGTTTCTCCCCCTTGGCGAGCGTTTCCGAGTAGGGCGACATGAAAAAGACCAGGTCCGCGTTTTCCTCGGAGCCCTTGGCTTCCGCAGCTTTGGCGTCAGGTTTGGGCTCCGCCTTGGCATCGGGCTTGACTTCAGTTTTATCCTCTCCTTTGGAGGGGGCCGGGGGCGGCCCTGGGACTAGCGCTGGAACCGGTGTTGAGGCGCCTGCAGGGGGGGCAGCTTTGGCTGTCGCTGCTTGGACTGAAGGCCCTGCAGGTTTCGTGGCTGCCTGTGCTTTATCTGGCTTCATGTCCTCTGAAATGGATTCTGGATTTTGCGAGAAGGGGCCGGCTTGGCTGGTGGCGAGATCAGGATCGAAGGCTTCGAAATCTTCCTTCGTGTAGCTTGGCTTGCGGACCAGCACTGTGCGGATGGTAAGCAGGACGTCGGTTTTTGCTTTGTTTTTTCGCGTATTGCCCAGAAGCTTGCCGATGACCGGGATATCCGTGATGCCCCAGATTCCTTGCAGGCTCTTTTGCTCTTCTTCTTTAAGCAGGCCGCCGAACACTGCGGTTTCGCCATCCCGGAGCCGGGCCATGGTGATGATGCTGCGCTTGCCAAGGTCTGGACGGCCTGCTGTAGATCCGGCTTTGAGAGTCGTGATGTCGGCGTTTATCTTCATGGTGATATCGCCATTGTGGTGCACGCGGGGCTCCACTTTGATCTTCACTCCGACATCCTCATAGTTGAACTGGGTCTGAGCGCCCCCGCCAAGAAGGCCACCGAGGCCACCAAGGCCGCCACTTCCACCCGTGCTGCTGGTGGGCAGGGAAAGAGCGCTCTGAGTGACGGAGATCTTCTCCCCGATGTTCACTTCTCCGGTTTCCCCGCTCAGCACGCGAACGTTGGGGCTGGCCACAAGTTTGGCGTCGCCGTTGCTCTTGAGCACATCCAAGGCGATGCTCGGGAAGAGGAAGCGCAGATCCGCTTTGCTGATGCGGATGCCGCCCTTGTTCTGGTTCAGGCCGCCCGTATTGTCAACGGTGGCCCCCAGACGGAAGACTCCAGCGCCCCCGCCCATCCCATCAGAAGGTGAAATCACTGGCAGCAGGCCTACCTGTTCTGCGCTGCTCTCGGTGACTTCCAACAGTTCGAGGTAGACCATGACCTCGGGTTTGGCCTTGTCGAGCTGGTTCACGATGTGCTCGGCGATGACCAGTTCATTAGGCTTGGCCTTGATGGTCACGGCGTTGAGCCGCTTGTCAGTGAAGAGCTTGAGCTGGGGGATGATCGTTGTGAGCACCTGGCGGACGCCGTCCACCTCGGCATTGCTCAGGTAGAAAGTCTTGATGAGATGGTTTTCATAGAGTTCCCTGTTCTGGGGGTTGACCTTGAAAATCATGATGGTTTGCGAGTCCAGCTTCTTGTAGAAGAGGTCGTTCTGCAGCATCAGCGTATCCAGGGCCCGCTGGAAACTGAGACCCTGCATGTCGATCTGGATCTGCATGTCCTGAAAGGAGGAATGGGGAATGATGTTCACCCCTGACGCTTTGCTCAGGATGGAGAAAATTTCCTTCAGGCTGGTTTTCTTGGTGAAGGTAAGGGAAATGCCTTCGATCGAGCGGGGATTCAGCTGCATTGGAGCCGTGGCTTCGGCCTGGGATTTGGCGGAGGAATAATCCTCGGCGGATTCCTTGGCTTTGCGGCGCTGTTCATCCAGTTGCATGCGGGCCAGCCAATCCAATGCGATGGAATTGTTGGGATCCAGCACCAGGGCGCGCTTCAGCTCCAGGGCGGTTTCATCCATCTGCCCGCGCGACTCCAGGACTTTTGCCTTTTCGATGTGCTCTGTGGCTGCAAGCGGCGCAGCGCGGCGGATTCCGTTCCTCGCCTGGACGTTGCTCGGATCCTTGCGCAGGATGGATTGGTACTCGCGGGTGGCATCTTCATAACGCCCCTCGGAAAAAGAGTGGTTGGCGCGATAAAGGCTGCAGCCCAGGCTGGCCACCAGCATGGACGCTACGAGCAGCGTCTGGGCCATCTTGGGGGATGGGCATCGGAGATATCGGTTCAGGAGCATGGGGCCATCCAGATTGTCGGTTGCGTCTATTGGGTAATTTCAGCCAAGTTGATCGTGGAAAAAGGTTGGGTCGTACCTCAGAATTCGTTGGTCACCTGGGTACCAGGGCTTAGGGATCCGGCAAAGTCCCGCACTTCCAGGGCCATCCGCATGTCCGTGTATTTGGTGTTCTGGAATTCAGCTTTGGTGTCCGTGAGCTTGACTAGCTTCCATGTGGTGTTCTCGATGTGGCCGATCTGGAAAGTGAAGGGCTCTTCACCTTTGAAGAATGCTCCGATGAAACCGGCTGTTTTTGTCTGTAAATAGCCGATGTAACGCAAGCCCTGGGGCCGCGTGGCGAGCATGGCGTTCCGGGCGGCCTCCTCGGCCGCAGCCTTCAACTCTGCATCGGTGGGTGGTGGCGGTGGTGGTGGAGGCGGCGGCGGCGCTGGCAGGGGTGGCCGGCCTTCAAAGAGGAAAAGATCGCGGTGCATCTTGGATTCATTGGGCAGTTCGCCTGCCATGTCGAGCTTGGCCAGGTCTGGCAATTTTTGCAGCGCAATCATCTGGCGGTCATCCAGGCCCGCTGGTTGCGTCGAGCCCACGCGGCCAAGGCCCGGGCCCACCTTCGCTTTCGGAGCGTCGGGCCAAAGCAGCCACCCTAGGATGACCACAAAAGCGACCAGCATGCCTTGGGTGCGGCGGCTGGTTTTCAATTCCTGGAGCAGGGCGTTTGCATCCGTGCCCTTGGAGGGGGAGCCGTTGCTCATGCTTCCTCCTGCGCGGTGGACCCGGATTTGGTGGTGATGCCGGAGTGCCGGAAGGCGCGGAGGCTGACGCTCAACCGGGCGCCTTCGGGACTTTCCTCGAGCCTCGCGGAACCCACGGCGAAAGGCAGTCCGCTACCCTCGAGAGCAAGCATGAAGGGTTTCATGGCGGGATAAATGCCGAGCACCGTGAACTCGACATCAATGGACTCCAGATCCGTGCCTTTAGCGTTTTCCCGGCTCGGCAGGCCATACTTCACGGTCTGCAGGCGCACACCGTTCTCTTTCGCTTTTTCAAAAAGGAGCTGGCTGAGTTCCCACTGGAGCTGGCCAACGTTGCCCGAAGGCATCTTCTTTTCAAGCTCCTCAAGGTGTTTCTGATCCAGCGTCAAACGGTCCACCAGGACTTGCCGTTGCGCCAGCTGTTCAATTTGTGCAGTTAGAAGGTTCTTTGCTTCTTTCCGGGCTTTCTCCTGTTCATCCCTTCGGCGGGTTGCATCGGGCAGGACGAAAAGGGCGGTCCCAAGCGCAGCCAGAAGGAGAACTGCACCCACGGCGGCGCGCAGCGAACTGGTGCGCAGTGTTGTCGCACTCATGGGCGGCCTCCATTGTTTCCCGGTCTTTGGGGGGGACCTGGGGGGGCATCCCCACCATCATTGCGTGGATTCTGCCTTCTTGGAGATTCCCCACGGGCGGGTCTCTCATCTTGGCGTCGCGGTCGTGCGTGGGGCGCCATCGATTCTTGCGCGGGATCCAACTGCGCTGGCGCAGGGACCACGGCTCTGGGTTGGGCAGGGGTGTGTGTTTTCACTTGGATGTTGACGGGAGCCGGTGGCGACCAGACTTTCGCCCTCTCCTGCGGCGGAAAGGGCTGGTACGGCGAAGGGACCAATACCACCGGCAGGAAGATCTCGAAGTCCACGCCGCCGCCGGTGCGTTCGGCTTCGCGCTCCAGAATCACCTGCTGGAAGAGATCATCCTTCTGCAGCGAGGCCACGAATTTCTCTTCGGCATCGCGGGACCTTGCTTCGCCTTTTAGCTTGAGCGCCACGCGTTGTTCTGAGCCACGCACCTTCTGGATGGCCTTGAGCCGCACATCCTGCACCAGGCTTCGTTCCAATTCTGCCGTCAGACGGGACCAAGGCAAGGTCCGTTCCGTGAAAATGCGCTCGGCAAGCTTCCAGCGTGGCAGCTCTTTCGCGACATCCACCGACTTCAATTGCTCTACGAGTTTGTCCTGCTTCCGGGCTGCCGCCTGGGCTTCCCGGCTTATCAGAATGGCCTGCGCACCGGCTTTCCTGGTCTGATTGGCGCGGAATCCCCAAGTGGCGAGAGCTCCAATGAGGCAAAGGGCGCCCACGACGATGGCACTCCAGCCAAGCGCCTCGTGATTCCGTTTCCAGATCGTCGGCTGCGGCGCCAGATTGAGTTTGAGAACCGGGATGGGCATCAGAGGGCCTCGCTCACGGGAATCTCGGGCTGGATCATATGGATGGGGATGGATGCCGGTGGGAAATTCGGCGCACCCCAGACCCAGATTTCTTGTGGCGAACGGTTTTCCCGTTGCAAAAAGGCAGCGGAGGGGAGAATGCGCTCAGTGATCCAGGCATCCGGATCCAAGGGCTCGCTCCATTGGCGCAACAGTGACAAGCTGCGCCCCCAGGCAGCCAGTGTGCCTGTGTATTTCCCTCCTGGTGTGGGGCACAGCGAAAGCAGCATACCGGGCATGCTGCGGCTGGGTGCCAGACGGTTGTAGAGCCACAGCCAGCGGGGCAGCAGGACATGCACCGCGCGGCCCATCTTAAGTCCCAGCTGGACCCAGGCGTCGCGCTGGCTTTCGGGCATTCCCGCCAGCAGCCAGGCCCCGTCATCAAGCGCCAGCGCTTGTACGGCATGAGGGGTATCCAGGGCCATGGCCTGATTGAACCGCCAGCGGAAGAAGGCATCCCGGGCCTCGGAGCCGGGAGGCAGTTCCACAATATCCCGGATCAATACGGAGGGAGCCATAAGATCGTCCACGATCCACTGGGTGGGACCGACCGGCAATTTCGCGAGGGCTTGGGCCAGTTCATCTTCGCTGGGAAGGCCATCAACCGAATGAACAGCCCGGTCGCCACTTTCAGTGTGGAGGCGATGGGGCTCGATCCATAAGACCGAGGCATTCTTGGCCCCCAAAGAAAACAAACTCATTTTGCTTTCTCCTGGTTGTTCTCACCCTGCTTCGTCTTGAGAAGCTTGGCGAACCGGCCTTGAGCCCGATTCTGGCCGTGATACCAGCCCCAGCAGAAAATCATGGTGGCGCTGAAAGCATGAAGCCACCACCAGCCGCTCATGGGATACCGCATGGAATCGGGCAAGGGGGGCACGAGATCTCCAATGGAAAGGAGGGAACGGATGGAACTGTGGATTGAAGGCAAAGACCTAGTCTATCGCCCGAAGGCTGGAAGCCCAAGCGCGGATGCAGCAGGGCAGGACGGCTGACGGCCGGATTTGGTTGATTTTGGCGGTTTCGGCGTTGCCATGGAGTCAGGAGGGGTGTCTGATCGTTCCATTGCAAGACCAGCGCCTGCATTGTTTCAAGCCTGGGCACTTTTGGTGCATGGCCTGAACATGGTATGGAGTAATCCGGGCGGAAGTTCCGCCGCCCCTATCCTGGAGTGTTCCGCTTTTGCGTCTCGTGGCTCTCGAACTGAACGGTTTCAAATCCTTCGCGGATCCCCAGAAACTCACGTTTCC
>JANYJQ010000076.1 GCA_025358435.1 Holophagaceae bacterium | reverse complement strand
GGCCACCATTTAGGACATCCCTCAAGATGAGCCTGCGCCGCTTGGCCCGCACCTATCAAGCTGACACCCCCGAACTAGCGATTCCCACCTTGGGCTTTCAGCCCACGTGGCGCCCCGCAGGGGCAGCGGGTCTTATGTCGGTCCACAATCCCAGTGACCAGGCTATCTTGTCGCAACGACTTAGCTTTGCATGCAATCCTCTTGGAGCGCCTATGTATGCCCTCGCCATCCTGCGTTACCGGAAGCCCCTGGATGAAGTGCTGAAGGTCGTGGATGGACATCGGGCCTATCTTCGGGAGTTGAGGGACCGGGGGCTGCTGTTGGCCTCGGGACCGCTGGATCCGAGAAATGGCGGAGCGCTGCTTTTAAGGGTTCCGGACGATTCGGTTCAGGCATCCTTGAACGCCATCCGCGATCAAGATCCTTTCACGATGGCTGGCCTAGCCCAGTACGAACTCATGCCCTGGTTGCCCACCATCGGAATTGAAGGATTGGACAAGCTATGATCAACCCTCGTTGCCTATTCCTCGCCTTGGCAGCCGTCCTTCCCATCCTTGCCCAGGATGCGGATCTGCATCTGGATGCCGGTTTGGCCACAAGCCTGGACCGCCACTGGAAGAGTGAACGGGACACCACAGGCAGCACAGGTGTGGTAACCAAATTCCCCTTGGCGATCGAAGGGGCCCTGGTGTTCCCCAAAGGGTCCGGCGCCCTCCGGGCCGCCCTGCGTTTCGCCGTGGACGAGCCCTTCAGCAATTTCCAGCTCGGTGCCGATTGGATCCATACCTTTTCAAAAAAGGGAGCTGAAACCCTCTATGGCAGCGCGGGCCTGAGCCTCAACAACGTCAGAGGCCGCATCGAGGTGATTCCCCCCAGCTATCCAGTTCCGGGCGTCTATGAACTCCGCAGCCAAAGCGCAAGACCAGGTGTGCGCCTGGGCATGGGCTACGCGTTCAACCGGAGTTTCGCCTTCGAAGGCGCAGCGAATTTCATCAGCCTGGAAAGCACCGGCGCCAATGGATACCTGCATGCCAGCTCGGTGTACGTGACCCTCACGGGTTCCTACCGCATCCCTAAGGTCTTCCGCGGGAAGTAGCACCCAACCAGACGGGGTGGGGGAGAAAGAACATCGTCCCGACTCGGATCAATCTGACCGGAAGGATTGTTGACCTCCTTGGTCATATATTATTATATGACCATTTGTTTATACTGTTCAGCCAGCCTCCATTTCCATTGGGCCATGCGGCGTGCCGCCTCGACCAACCCGGGTGGTGGCCTCGGGTTTCGGGCCCATGCTTTCAGTGAGCAGCGGACGTGCGGTTCCGGTCCCATTCCAGGATTGGCCATCGGCGTACGCCCATGAAAACCCATCTGGCTCCTTTGAGCCTTCCAGGAGGAATCCATGCGCCAGAAGCGGCACCTTTTCCCACTCCTTGGTTTCGGCACCTTGCTGCTGCTGGCGGGTCTCACTACCGCTTGTGGTTCCGGAGGGCAGCCAACCACTCAAGCCAGCTCTTCGCCCCCTCCCGCCGTGGGAGAGTCCCTTAAGATCGGCAATGGAAGTGTGGGGCCGTACATGGTGACAGCATGGAACGACCTGGGGATGCATTGCCTGAACCCCACCTACGATACGGCGGTGATCCTGCCCCCTTACAACACAGTCTGGGCGCAGGTGGTCCAGCGGGGAAACCCGCCCCATCTAGTCACCACGGGGCTCACCGCGCAATACCGGATCATCAACAACACAAACAGCTACAGCAAAGGGAAGTACGGTCAATTCTGGGATAACGCAAAGAAGCTTTTCGGCGTGGCGCTCAGCAAGGACAAGGGTCTGAACCTGGTGGACCCGACCATCAGCAACGGGCTCTCGGGGCAGATGGTGAACAAGGGAGACCACTTCGAAGTGGATGGGATCCCGGTCGTGCCCGTGGATGATTCAGGAGTATGGAATCCCTATCAACAAGCGGAAATAACGATCAAGGACAGCTCTGGGAAGGTGGTCGCCCAGACCCGCAACACCGTGCCGACTTCCGATGAGATCAACTGCGCCAAATGCCATGGCGCGGACGCCTTCAACGACATCCTGAAAAAGCACGACCAGAACCACCGCACCCAGCTCATGAACTCCAAACCTGTGCTGTGCGCAAGCTGCCATGGCAGCCCGGCTCTCGGCCAGAGCGGCCCCGGCAGTTCCGGAAAATTCCTTTCGCAGGCCATCCACGGCTTCCACGCCAGCAAGGGAGCCAGTTGTTACGATTGCCATCCCGGGAACAAGACCCAGTGCAGCCGGAGCCTCGCCCACACCAACGCCACTGGCAACTGCACCGCCTGCCACGGGGACATGAGCCAGGTTTCAAGCAGCATCGCCGCTGGCCGCGTGCCATGGGCCCAGGAACCCAGTTGCGCGAAATGCCATGCTGGCGTGCCCGAGGTGGATACCGGAAGCACGCTGTACCGCCACGGAAAAGGCCACGGCGGCCTCGCCTGCGCCGCCTGCCACGGCAGCCCCCACGCCATGGTGCCCACCAGCCAAGCCACAGACAACTACCAGGCCCTCCAATACCAGGGTAAGGCCGTCGCCCTGGGCAGCTGCGCGGCCTGCCATGACAGCAATAAGGGTGAAGGATTCTCCGAATTCGCCAAGGAACACGGGTCGGGCCAGAAGGCCTCCGCGTGCGCCATCTGCCACACCGGCTTCAAGGATCTTCAACAAGCCAAATTCCCCCATGGCTTCCTCTGGAAGACCCGGAATTCCAGCGGCGGAGGATCAGGCGGTTCGGACGATTGATTAAACGCAGCAACGGCCCCGAAGGTTCCAGCCTGCGCTGGGCCTCCGGGACCGCAAATTATGTTTCTCCCTGGCATCGCTTCGCGACGCGCGAGACCGCCCCCTTTAGGCTTTCTTCGGCCCCACTGTGATGAGTGCCGAACCCGTTTCGACCGTGGCTCCTTCGGAGGTTGTGACTTTCGTTATTACCCCTTCGGACACCGATCTCAACTCGTTTTGCATTTTCATTGCCTCCATGATCAGGAGGGGCTGGCCTTCGGTGACGAGGTCGCCTTCCTTGACCAGGAGCTTGACGACTTTGCCGGGCATGGGGGCCGTCAGGGTGCCGCCGGATGCCAGGGCGCCCCGTGCGGCGGCGAGGAGGGCCTTGCGGGGGTCCTGCAGCGCGAACTCATAGGGAGCGTCGTAGAGCGTGGCGCGAAATGCTTGCACATCCGGATCCGGGTTCCTGGCCGTGTCCAGACGCACGTCCACGGATTTGCCGCCCATGATCACCGACCAGCTGCCGGGCTCCACTTCCAGGATATCCAAGGACTCTTCAACGCCATCCCAGATGAGCCTTGCCACACCGTCCTGGCGGAGCAGTTCAACGTCGTGGGTTTCTTTGCCGATGAGGAGCGTGCGTTTCATTTGGACCACCAAGGAAAAGGTTCACCACAAAGGCACAGATGAACCATAAAATCAAAAAATTAAAAAATCACCACAAAGACACAAAGGCACAAAGGCTTTAAACAAAGAATTTTTCTTCGTGTCTTTGTGTCTTTGTGGTTCATCGGTTGCCTTTGTGGTGAGTTGGTGACTTCGTGGTTCAAAGGCGGTTGAATTTTCCCCAATGCTTCCACGCATCGGGCTTGCCTTCGCCTGAGCCAACGGGCTGGGACGCCCGTCTCTCATCGTCATCCAGTTCCGCGACCATGGCGGCTGCCACGGCGAATTTCAGGTTGGGGCCGACCTCTTTCTTCTTCCAGAAAGGCTTGTCAAGCATGCCCGTGTGCAGGAAGCCGCTCCGGAAGGGCTCGTGCTCCATGAGCACTTCGTGGAAGGCCACATTGCTGCGGATGCCGCCGATGCGGTATTCGCCGAGCGCGCTGCGCATCTTGTCGATGGCGTCCAGGCGAGTAGGACCCCAGGTGCTCAGCTTCGAGATCATCGGATCGTAGAACATGGACACTTCGCTGCCTTCGTAGACGCCGCTGTCGTCCCGCACGCCCGGCCCCGCGGGCGTTCGCAGGAAACTGATCCGGCCGGGGCTCGGCATGAAATTCTTGTCCGGATCCTCGGCGTAGATGCGGCATTCCACCGCCCAGCCATTGAGCTTGATCTGATCCTGGGTGAGTGGCAGTTTTTCGCCGCGGGCTACGAGTATCTGCCATTTCACCAGGTCCAGCCCCGTGATCCATTCGGTGACGCAGTGCTCCACCTGGAGGCGGGTGTTCATCTCCAGGAAGTAGAAATTGCGCTCGGAATCCGCCAGGAATTCCACGGTGCCCGCGCCCACGTAATTCACCGCCCGCGCCACCTTCAGCGCTGCCTCGCCCATGGCGGCGCGCATCTCCGGCGTGACGTGGGGGCTGGGGGCTTCCTCGATGACTTTCTGGTGCCGCCGCTGCACGGAGCATTCGCGTTCCCACAGGTAGACGTAATTGCCGTGCTGGTCTCCGAAGATCTGGATCTCGATGTGCCTGGGCTGGATGATGGCCTTCTCGATGTAGACGCTGTCGTCGCCGAAGGAGGAAAGCGCCTCGCCCCGGGCCCGGGGCAGGCCGGACTTCAATTCCTCGGCATTCTTCACCAGCCGCATGCCCTTGCCGCCGCCGCCCATGGCGGCCTTCACCATCACGGGGTAGCCGATCTTTTCGGCTTCCACTGCCAGATCCTCATCGCTCATGGTTTCCTGGATGCCTGGCACCACTGGGCATCCAGCCTTGATGGCCACGATCCGCGCTTCGGTCTTCGAGCCCATGCGGACAATGGATTCGGGGCGGGGACCGATGAAGGTGATGCCGTTCGCTTCGAACAGCTTGGCGGCCTCGGCGTTCTCGCTCAGGAAGCCATAGCCTGGATGGATGGCATCGGCTCCGGATACCTTGGCGACGGTCAGGATTTTATACATCATCAGGTAGGATTCCCGGGCCGGAGCCGGACCGATGCAGTAGGCCTCGTCCGCCATGCGCACATGCAGGGCGCCCCGGTCGGCGTCCGAATAGACCGCAACCGTGAGGATCCCCATCTCGCGACAAGTGCGAATCACCCGGCACGCTATTTCGCCCCGGTTTGCGATCAAAACTTTTGTCACTGGCATCGTCAAACCCCGAATTTCCGGCATCATCGAAGAGATGCGAACCACCAGACTAGCAAACGCGGGCTTGGCTTTCCTGCTTCTACTTTCAACCGGCGCCTGCGGGCGAAAAGGGGACCCCATCCCGCAGCCCCGCGCCGAGCCCCAGGCCCCCGAGGCGCACTGGGTGGCCTTGCGGCAATTGGAAGTGACGCTCCCGGCCCGAGACGCCCGCGGCGAGTCTCTGGTGGGCCTGGAGCTGCTTCGCGTCTTCTATCTGCCCCTGAGCACCGTGAAGCCTGGCCCAGGCACGATTGTCGCCAAAGGCGAAGTCGTGGTGGAACGCCGCCGCCCCAATCTGCCCGCTCCTGGCAAACGGATGCGCATCGACATGTCCGACCTCATCCGCCCCCAGGGTTGGATGGTGGTGGTGGCCGTCCGCGTGGGCGATGTGGCGGGGCCGCCTTCGGAAACGCTCGTATGGCTGGATCCGGCGCTCTGAAAGAGTCGAGGGTCGAGAGTCAAGTGTCGAAAGTCAAAAAGTCAAAAAGTTAAAAAAGTTAAGGATCCATCACCATCTCTGGTCCACGCTTCAATCGCCAATCGTCTATCGAAAATCGAAAATCCCGGAGGTTCACCATGCCGCTTTCCTTGATCGCGCCCCCGCAGCCTGATGAATACGCCTCTTTCTACGCGGGCTATGTCGCCAAGGTGCCCGAACTGAACGTTTTGGAGGCGCTGGAATCCAACCTGGATGAATTGGCGCTGCTCGGGTCGGTGCCAGATTCCCAGGCGGGACATCGCTACGCGGCCGGCAAGTGGAGCATCCGCGAAGTGGTGGGCCATCTCATCGATGCGGAGCGGGTGTTCGCCTACCGCGCCCTGCGCTTCTCGCGGAAGGATGCGACCAACCTTCATGGCTTTGATGAAAACGCCTTCGTCGCAGCTTCGACCTACGATCATTGCCGCCTGGAAGATCTACTGGAAGAATTCCGGCTGGCCCGCGGGTCGAATCTATGGATGTTGCGCGGCATGACGCCCGAAATGCTGGAAATCCGGGGCACCGCCAACAATCATCCCATGAGCGTGCGGGCCCTGGCGGCGGTCATGGCCGGACATCTGAGACATCACGTGGGCGTGTTGAAGGAGCGGTATCTGTAGAAACGTCCTGAGTCCTGAGTAGCACCATCTTGATCGAATCGGCACACTTGGAAGCGAGCAATGGAGGGATCGCGATGCGCTGGGACCCCATTGCCTCGCTGATGAAAGCCCCAGGACTCGGGACTCAGGATCAAATAGAGCCAACCCGCTCTGCCCACCACGCCACCAAGGCCATGGCCAGTTGATCTTTTGGAAGCGGGCCAAGTGGGGCCTGAGGCCCTTCAGCGACCACCGGTGTCAACGTGTTGTCCTGATGGCCGAAAGCCTTGCCGGTGGAGATGTCGTTGAGGAAGACGGCATCAAGTTTTTTCTTGGCCAGCTTGGCTGAGGCATTCTCCAGGTGATGTTCGCTTTCGGCGGCGAAGCCCAGGAGCCATTGTCCGTTTTGCCCAACCCTTTTCTGCATCCCGAGATTCAACAGGATGTCCTGGGTCCGCACCAGTTCCAAGGTTTCCGGGCCATCGCCTTTCTTCACTTTTTCCATTGCCTCTTGCAGGGGCCGCTGATCGGCCACCGCAGCGGCGGCGATGCAGCCATCCATCCTGGGCCATAGATCAGCGCAGGCGGCCATCATGGCCGCTGCGGTCCGCACCCGCACCGTCTCCATGCCGTAGGGCGAAGCCATCCCGCCACCAAGGACCAGATGTACATCCGCGCCAGCGTCCCGCAAAGCGCGCGCGATCTCGATGCCCATTTCCCCAGTGCTCCGGTTCGTGAGAAGCCGCACGGGATCCAGGTCTTCACAGGTGGGACCGGCGGTCACCAGGACCTGTTTTCCCATCAAGGACGGCAGGCGCTCGCCACCCACGGCGCGGATGGCATCGGCGATGCGCTCGATATCCGCCAGCTTGCCCGCGCCAGCTTCGCCGCAGGCCAGCATGCCTTCGGCGGGTTCGACGATTCGATGGCCGAAGGCTTCCAGGCGGCCCAGGTTGGCCTGCACCGCTGGGTGCTTCCACATGGCGGTGTTCATGGCCGGGGCCCAAAGGATGGGCGCTCTGGTGGCCAGCAGGAGCGTCGAGAGCAGGTCGCCGGCCAGGCCGTTGGCAGCCTGCCCAAGCATGTTGGCGGTGGCAGGCGCCACGGCCACCACATCTGCCCAGCGGGCCAGCTCGATATGCTCCACGCTCGGGCTGGGCCGCCATTCATGGTGGTCCGGATTTGCGCCGAAGCAGGACTCGCCCGTGAGCGATGCCAAGGTCAGCGGCGTGATGAACCGCGCGCCCGCTTCGGTGAGCACGCAGCGCACCGCATGCCCCCGGTTCGTGAGCAGCCGCGCCAAGTCCGCCGCCTTGTAGGCCGCGATGCCACCGGTGATGCCGAGCAGGATTCTCATGGAGCCTCTGACCTTCGGGCGCAATCCCCATCGGGGATGCAAACCCCAATGGTAGACGAGTCAGCCAGCAATCACCCACGGGCGTGTCGGGGAGCTGGGGCATTCGCAGGGAGCGGGCATGAAATTTAACAAAACAAGGTTTTTTCTCTGTCCCCGTTAATCCCCGTGTGTCCCCGACCTAAAAAAGCTTTCTGATTATCCACATACCTCAGCCTGAAATAGCTG
>JANYJQ010000062.1 GCA_025358435.1 Holophagaceae bacterium | reverse complement strand
GATGCGGCCACCCAGCTCGGTCTTCGAGTGCCCGTAAAAGCATTCTTCGCCACGCGGGTCGATGACATGGAGAGTTCCTGTTGAAGCGGGCCGTTCCGGGCACCTACAAGGTGCGCGCCAATTACTTCGGAACCCGCCAGCAGAGCATTATCGGCGCCACCACCGTCTCGCTGGAACTCTACCTGCACTACGCCAGCGGCAAGGTGGAAAACAAGTCCGTGATCCTGCGCCTCACCGGCAATAGCCGACTCGTGGATGTGGGTGAGTTCGTGTTCGAGAAGTGATCCGGTTGAATCAAACCATCGACAAAATAATAATCACACGGAGGGAAGCGGAGGAGCGGAGGGAAACGGAGAATAGAAAATTATTTCTCAGCTTCCCTCTGTCTCTTCTCCGCTACCCTCCTCGTGGTTCTCTTTATTGATTCCGGATTAACCAGAGATGCCAATGCGAGGCCTTGATGTGACGAATGTCCACCTTCGTGGCTCAGCTCACCTCGGCCAATTTCAGCCGCGCCTGCTCCCTTTGAAGCCACTCATTTTGGGCGTCGCTCAGACCAGTGGCGATGGCTCTGGCCGCAGCCTCCCGGCAGAGCTGCAACAGCTTCCGGTCCCTCACTAGATCCGCCACCTGGAATTGCGGCAGGCCCGCTTGCCGGGTGCCGAAGAACTCTCCAGGGCCGCGGATCTCCAGATCCGTTTGCGCGATCTCGAAGCCATCCTGGGTTTTCACCAACACATGGAGACGCTCGGTTTCAACGTTTGAAATCATCACGAAGAAACTGCGGGCGGCGCCCCGCCCCACGCGGCCCCGGAGCTGGTGCAGCTGCGAAAGCCCAAAGCGCTCCGCGTGATCCACCACCATCACCGACGCATTCGGCACGTCCACGCCCACCTCGATGACCGTGGTGGCCAGAAGCAGTTTCGCGTCCCCCCGGACAAAGCGCTCCATCCGCGCCGCCATGTCATCGGGCTTGAGTCGCCCGTGGACGACTTCCAGGTCGAGGCCCTGGAAACGAGCGCGGATAAGGCTTTCCATGGCCTGGATATCGCGGAGCTTCACTTTGCTCTCATCGACCGGATCGATGGATGGACTCACCACGAAAACCTGGCGCCCGGCCTTGATCTCCTTTTCGATCAGATCCCAGGCCCGTTCGGCGCCCTCCGTATCCAGTAATTTGGTGGTGATGGGCTGGCGTCCAGGCGGTAGTTCATCGAGCACGGATTGATCGAGATCGCCGAACAACGAAAGCGCCAGCGAGCGCGGGATCGGCGTGGCGCTCATCACGAGCCAATGCGGATCAAGCCCTTTCTGCTTCAGGGCCTCGCGCTGCTTCACGCCGAAACGATGCTGCTCGTCCACCACCACCAGGCGCAGGTCGTTGAATTTCACCGCCTCCTGGAACAACGCGTGGGTCCCCACGATGTAGCGGGCCTCGCCGCTGGCGATGCGCGCCAGAGCTTCGCGTTTTTCCGCAGCCTTCATGGGGCCCAGGAGCAGCTGGATGCGGTGGGCTTCATCCCCCAGCAGCCGCTCGAAGTTCAAGGCATGCTGGCGGGCCAGGACTTCCGTGGGCGCGAGCAGGGCTCCCTGGCCACCTGTTTCGGCCACCATGGCCATGGAAAGGAAGGCGACCAGCGTTTTGCCGCTGCCCACGTCCCCTTGCAGCAGGCGGTGCATGACGCGCCCGGAGGTGAGATCGTCCACGATCTCCTTGAAGACCTTGCGCTGCGCGCCCGTGAGATGGAAGGGCAGGAAGGATTTCAGACGGTTCCTCAGTTCTGGGGACGTGGGCACCACCAGGCCACGGCGTTTCAAACGTCCCGCACGGCGGAGTTCCACGCCCAGGGCGAAGGCGAACAGTTCCTCCATGGCCAGACGCTGATGGGCGGGCGTTTCCCGCAGGTTCAACAGCCGTCCATCGCTTTCATCCGGTGGCTGATGCAGCAGCCGCAGCGCCGTAAGCGTGTCAGGCAGATGCCTGCAAAGCTCCGTGGGCAGCCATTCTTCGGGTGGCAGGGCTCGACTCAGGGCTTCTTCCACCATTTTTTTCCGCACGAGGCTGCTGATGGGCCCCATCTTCCGGTAGAGCGGAAGGAAGCGGCTGACCCAAATATCATCGAGTCCACCATGGGGATTCCCGCCCACAGCGTGGCCCATCTGCTCGATATGCGGTCCGCGCATTTCCAACCCATTGCGCCCCTCCACCAGCGGCCCGAAGGCCAGCAGGCGATCACCGATCTTCAGGCTGCGCCCCAGGTAGGGCTGATTGAAAAAAACAAGCTTCAGCGTTCCCGAGCCGTCGTTCAGCAGCACTTCGGTCAACGCCATTTTCTGGATCCGGGTCAGGCTCTGGCGTAAATCATGGACCTCGCCCAGCACCGTGATGATCTCGCGATCCTCCAAGTCCGGTTCGAACCGGCGCATCTCAAGCTCGCCGAGCGGCACGATGGAGCCCCGATCCACGTAGCGGTAGGGCAGGTGCATCAGCAGGTCGCGCAAAGTGTGGATGCCCCCTTCCTGCAAAGCCGCCGCACGCGCAGGGCCCAGGCCGCGGATGACCGTGGCCTGAGTGCTGAGGGGCAGTGGCGCGAGGGAGGGCATCGCCTCTAGCGTATCGGCCCATTCCAGAATATGGGGCTATGAGCTATAACAAAAAGTTCAGCGGCCGGCGCAGCGGGTCCGCTGCAACGCTGTGTTGGGCAGCGCTAAATGGGAACGCAGTGGGATTTCAGGGCCGGAAGTGACGAACGTCGATCTTCTCTCCAATCTCGATCGTTAGCATGTCTTCGGGTCCCAGCAGCGGACCCGTATATGTTTTGCGTGTCTGCTTTATGATGCTTTCAGTGTTGGCCGCATGGGAGTACACGGCCAACCGAGGCTTGACACGCGCGAACACCGAGCCTGCCTTCTCGGGAGTGGTGTGGTGCGCAATGATCGCTTCGGCGCTCGAGGCGGGAGCCCGGGCCCGCACGACTTCCGGATCGACGACTTCATGAACGAGCACGTCCACACCCTTGGCGAACTCGATCAAGGTCTCGGAGACGCGCGTATCTCCGGACAGGACGACCGAATGTCCGCCGTAGTCGACTCGGTAGCCGAATGCCGGCTTAACGGGACCGTGATCGACCAAAAACGCAGTCACCTTCACTCCCTGTTCGTCAAAGACGACACCCTGTGTGATGTCATGGCTGAATACCTTAATGCCCATAGCAGAGAGCTTTTCGTCCACGTCCCGGCGTATGTGAATATCAAAGGCGAATGCCTGCTGAAGGTGATCCATCATGTCGCGCGTCCCCTCTGGCCCCCATACGTTTAGGGGGATCTGGCGGCCACCCCCGGCCCAACCAGTCAAGAGAAGATCCGGAATTTGGATCACATGATCGGAGTGCAGGTGGGTAAGGAACAACCGGCTGATCGAGCCGATAGGAACTCCAACCTGGGTCAAGCGAGTCGTGGCGCCCCGGCCACAGTCAAAGAGCAACCGTATGCTTCCGGCCTCGACCAGCGTGCTTGCTCCGAACTGCTGAAGGTTGACCGGGGGTCCGACCCCGGTGCCAAGCAGAATGACCTTGAGTTTGGTTGGCGCTTCAGGCTTGACAACCACGCCACTGGCCGCGGGCGGGGCTTGAGGAACCCCACCGACGGCAGGGTGGCCAGACTGGCCGAGAAGAAGAAGGAGCCACCCAGCCGTCATTGCGAAAAACGAGTTTTTAAACCTGCGCAAACCTCCCTTGATCTCACAGATCGATTTCCTTGATACATGGCGTGGCTCCCACGCCACCTGCTTTTTTTATTGCGCGAACCGCCATGGCAAAAGCAAGTTCGTTTAAGCGGGTTGATTGTTAGAAGGAAGTGTGGCCCATGCTGGTGGTTGCTCCAAATCCATTCTGTTTCGGCAAACGCAATATTTCCGGATGGGATCGTTAGCTCATAGCTGTTGGCTTCCATGCTCGACAGGCTGCCCCCCTGTTCAGCATCCCCCCTTCGGCCTATCATGAGCCGTTATTATCCAATTCATGATTCGGAGCCGGCCATGGCCAAGCTGGACAAGTTCCTAGCCCAGATGCTCGCCAAGGGCGCGGCCACGCTGCACCTGGACCCCGGCCAATTCCCGGCCATGGAGCTCCCGGGAGGCCACCGGGTCACTTTGAGTTCCCAGGAACTGGTTGGGTCGGTGCTGGATGGCCTGGCCAAGGAAATCCTGCCGGATGAGTTTTCAACGAATTATCTGCGCGGTGAGCAGGTGCGGTTCCACTACACCTACGAGAATGAACCCTTTCAATTCCTGCTCCAGCGCAGCACCGTAGGCGCACGCATTCTGGCTGGCAGGTTGCGTGCCTTGGCCCCAGACGCCATGCCAGCCCCTACGGAGGCCAGCACCGGGGATTTTCTTATTCCCAAGGGCCCAGCCCCCGCCAAGGTGCTCAGCATGGACAGCCTGATCAACTGGATGCTTGATCTCGGCGGCTCGGATGTCTACCTGAACGCCGGCGAATCGCCCCTGCTGCGCCATCAGGGACGCATTGGATCCGTGGAGGGTTTCAATCCCATCCCCGCCAAAGATCTGACGGACCTGCTCAAGGGCATCACGCCAAAGACCAACTGGGAAGCCTTCGAACGGGGCATGGATACGGAATTCGCCTACACCGACGACACCCGGCACTGCCGGCTGCGGGTATCGCTCTTCCACGATGCGATGGGCCCTGCTGTCGCCCTGCGCATCATGCCCAAGGAAGTGCCCGACGCGGACACGCTGGGGCTGAGCGATCCCGTCCGCCGACTGGTGCAGTTCAACCACGGCCTGGTGGTCGTCGCCGGCCCCAGCGGCAGCGGGCGCACCACCACGGTCTCGGCCCTGGTGGCCATGGCCCACGAATCCCGCCACGGGTTCATCGTGACCATCGAGGACGCCATCGAATTTCCCTTCTTGAAGGGCAATGCGCTGGTGCGCCAAAGGGAAGTGGGTCAAGATACCGCCCGGCAGAAACAGGCCATCCGCGCCGCTCTGCGCCAGGCTCCGGACATCCTCGTGGTGGGGGAGTTGCGCGACGCCGAAATCGTGGAGTTGGCCCTGGACGCGGCCGGTTCTGGCCGCTTGGTGTTGGCGATGCTTTCGGCCACTTCCGCGCTGGACACAATCAGCCGCCTGAGCGAAGTCTTCGCGGCGGACCATCAACCGTTCATCCGGGCCAGGCTGGCAGGCTCCCTCAAGGCTGTGCTCTGCCAGACCCTGTTGAAGAAGAACGGTGGCGGCCGGGTCGCGGCCATCGAGACCATTTTCAACAACCCGCAGATTGCAGGCCTGATCCGCAAAGGCGAGATCGAAGAAATTCCCGCCGCCATGAGAACGGGCCGCCAGTACGGCCAGATGTTGCAAAACGACGTGCTCGTGAAACTCATCAAGGACAAGGCCATCGAACCCATGGAGGCCTACCGGAAATGCCACGACCGCGAGACCTTCATCCAGGCATGCAAGAAGGCCGGAATCCCGTTCGATCCGAGGAAGGATGGAGAAGACAAAGCCTTGGTCTGAGATCAAACCCGCGCCACCACGTGTTGCGCAAGAGCCAGACAGGCGGTGAGTCCCGGTGAATCGATGCCGAACAGGTTGATCAACCCCGGCACGCCATGGCCATCTTCTCCTTGGATCAGGAAGTCCCGCATCGGCTCTCCCGGCCCTTGGATTTTGGGGCGGATGCCCGCGTAGGCCGGTTGCAGGGAATCATCGGGAAGGCCTGGCCAGTAGCGTCGCACAGCTGCGTAAAACCCCTCCGCGCGGGCCGGATCCACGGCGTAGTCGATGGCATCCACCCACTCCGCATCGGGACCGAACCTCGCCTGTCCCGCCAGGTCGAGCGTCAGATGGACACCCAGCCAATCGCTTACCGGCACCGGATAGACCAGCCGCGAAAAGGGCGCAGGCCCGGACAGCGAGAAGTAGGTTCCCTTGGATAAACGCAAAGGCGGAATGGCTTCAGGGCGGATGCCTTCGATGCTCCCGGCCAGGGCCTGGGCGCCCAGTCCCGCGCAATTGAAGACCCGATCCGCCAGAAAGCTTGTGGGTTCATCGCCACCCACTTCGAGGATGATGCCTTCAGGATGCGCGTACCCTTGCAGGAGGGGGCTTCGCAGCACCAGCAAAGCTCCCTTTTGTTCCGCATCCAGCAGCAGGGCCCGCATCAACCCATGGCTGTCCACGATGCCTGTGGATGGCGAATGCAGGGCCGCGGCGCAGCGCAGCCGAGGTTCCATGGAAAGGGCCGTCGAAGAGTCCAGCCATTCCAGCTCGACACCGTTCGCAGATGCCTGGGCCTGGACCTTCAGAAGGGCGCCGATCTGGTTTTCTTCCGTGGCCACGATCAGCTTGCCGCAACGCTGATGCGGCACACACCTGGCCGCGCAGTAGTCATACAACAGGCGATTCCCGGAAACGCAAAGCGCAGCCTTTAGCGAGTCCTTGCCGTAGTAGATTCCCGCATGGACCACCTCGCTGTTGCGCGAGCTGATGCCGGTGCCGATGCGGTCCTCGGCTTCCAGGATCACCACTTCATGGCCCGCCCTCGCCAACGCCCGCGCCACAGCGAGCCCCACGACCCCCGCACCCGCCACCACGCATTCAACCCGTTCCATGCGACCAGTGTGGCGCGATGGGCCGCGGGGTTGCTAGTGCCGTCTCAATTCAAAAAGCAGAAAGTAGGCGCCCTCACCCGCTCTCAACATCGTTGGGCGTTTCGAAATCCTCGAAGTGCTTTTCCAGCACGTCCATCTGCAGGTTCTCCACCTGGGGAATGCTGGCGCCGGCTTCCTTTGGGAACGGCTTCAGCTCGCCCGTGCGGCGGTAGCCGCGGCGCTCATAGTAGGCGATAAGTTCATCCCGCACCGTGATGACAGTCATCCACATGCGCGTGCTGCCGAAGCGCGCCACGACCGCGCGCTCGGCGGCCTGGAGGAACTGCTTGCCAATGCCCCCGCCCTGCAGGTTCGGCCGGACCACGAAAAGGCCCAGGTAGGCTGACGTGGCGTCGGTCTGTTTCAGGTAGACCGTGCCGATGATTTCCTCGCCTTGAAGGCACAGCAGGATCATGGAACCAGCCTCCGCCAGCATCCGCAGCACATCGCCCTCATCCGTCCGCGCTCCGGAAATCAGGTCCGCCTCCGTCGTCCACCCCGCCCGGCTCGAGTCCCCGCGATAGGCCGAATTCACCAGCACCGCGATGAGCAGAGCATCGGCGGGGGCGGCGGGGCGGTAGGAGAGGGGAAGCGATTGGGTCATGTTCCAGGAGCCTTTTAGGAATGAAGCCTGCTTTTAGTCCGTTTGACAAGATTGGACGCCGAGCTTATGCAAACAATTTGCATCACACCATTTTTGTGCCGGGTCAGAGGGCAAACGACAAAATCGCCCATCACTTCAGTCTCGAAGGATCCGAGAAGCGCCTGGAGTTCCTTCGGCAATTCGGTGCCGTCGCGAATCCCCAGCATCCGCTTCGTTCCCACGATCCAGATCCGGAAGGTGGGGTTTCCATTCCATGCTGAAAGCCGGCCTCTCACCTTGAATGCCGGGCCGACCACCTTGGACTCCCCTGCGCACGCGCATGGTTCCTGCGAGTAGGATCCCGGTACAACCGCGCCGTGAAGCTTACCGGGAAGCTGGCAGAGGATGGCAACCAGGATCAGCAACTTAAACCCGCGGCGGAACCGATGAAGGGTCATGGTGCGCGATCCTCGGAAATCGTCAGGTTACACCTGCTGGCCGAAACCCTGGTCCTGCCTGCCGGATCGGCGCCCGGAAGCAGCATCCGCCGATCGGCTGCACATTATTGAATGCGGGCGCTCCCACTTTCCGAGGCGCTTGGTTCAGGTTGAAACTACCGGATGGCGACCTGCTCGGGCGCAGTAAGAGAGAAGGTGACGGAGTGGGAAACGGGGATGCGGATCACGGTGTCGGCGGTGGCGGCGGCGAGCGCGGTTCCAGCTGCGGCACCCGCGGCTGCGCCACCCAGGGCATGATCGCCCTGATGGTTCCTGTCGGTGAGCACGCCCACCAAGGCACCCAAGGCCGCGGTGCCGCCAATGAACTTGGCGTCGCGCTTGCCAAGGGTGTCGCCCACAACCATGTAGGTGCCGGCATCCACGCCATTGCGGCCCACTGTCGTCAAGCGGATGGCCAATCCGCCTTTGCCGCTGGATAGGCGGCCCGCGGGAGTGCTCTGAGCCACCACGCCACTGACCGTGGTGCCTGCGGACCAGGCCACGGTCCTGCCCACCACCACATCCTCGGATAGGGTTCCAGACCAGGGATCTCCTGGCTGGTCACGATCCGTGGCCAATTCGGAACCCATCCGCACCGTGATGCGTGTGCCGCTTGGAACTTCCACGGTGGTGAACCTGGGACGCTGGTTGGCTGGGGCGGAGGCCCAAGTGGCGGCGTCCCTGCGGCGCTCTGACGCGCGCTGCCGGGCATCCGCCAATTGACGGTCCAGGGCGCGGATATGCGCAGCGGACATCTGGTTGAGGGTCTCCTGGTCGGCTGAGGCATTTGAAACAATGCTCTTGCTCTTATCTTTATCGGTTTTCATATCGGCAACCTGCTGCTCCAACTGGGCAACGCGGTCATCCGCAGCCTTGGCTTGCATCTGAGCGGTCACCTGGGCCTGGACGGCCGCATCATTGGCCTTGGGGTCACAGGCCGTGAAGCCGCAAACCAATAAAACCGCCAAGGAACCACGTGTTAAAACGCTGTAGTTGGTCATGCCTGCTCCTGAGGAAATGAATGGACTTTGGGTGGAGCCTGAGAATTCGGACTCAGGCACCCACGCAAAATTCAAAATGGACAAAGAACTCTCGAAGGGAACTCGATGGAAGCAAATCATCCAAAGAGTTGGTCCAACAACATTGGCTACAAGGAGCACTTATTGCGCCATTCTGCAAATTTCTTGATCGAAACGGTTTAGGCCGACACGAAGCAATCTATGGATGGATTTTGTCCATCATAACGATGGGGATCTCCCCCAATTCGAAGGGTTGGGTGGGACACGACCTGAACCGCCGCAGGCTTCGATGCGAACGAAGGATTCATCATTTTGAGCAAAATAGCAAATCCAAGCGGGAACGGGATAGTGCAACCAAAAAGCGCTACTCAAGATCGAAGGTGATGCTCACGTTTCCACGGACGCTCAAGGTGCCGGGCGCCAAGGGCCCTTCCTGGCTCGAACCGGAGCCTCCAACAGATTGGGAAACGTTCTGCGACATGTTCTGGTAACCACGGCCCCACCACCCGCCGTAGCTGGACCACCACCCGCCCGAACCCTCCTGGATGGATCTCGGCTTGCCGACCTTCTGGCCCAGCACTCCCGCGAGCGCGATGGCCTTTTCCTTGGCGGCCTTCATGGCCATGGCTCGCGCCTCGTCGCGATATTTCCGCAACTCGCTGGTGCGGAAATCAATGCCGTGGATGTATTCGACACCGGCCTGGAGCACCGCGGTAAGAAGCGTCTCGAACTTGGAAACATCCCGAAGCGTGATGACGATCGTGGTGCGCTGGATGTACTCGACAAAAGTCCTTCGATGGTTCTGATAATCGTACTCAGGCGCGAGGTTCAGATAATCCGTGCGGATGTCCTTTCTCGCGATTCCAGAGGCCAGCGCCGCCGCCAGAACTTCCTTCATGCGTTGGTCATTCAGGCGCTTCACCTCCGCGAGTTCCTTATGCCGCGTTTCCACACCCAACGTCAGGACCACCTCGTCCGGCGCCACCTTCATTTCCGCATCACCGGAAACAGTGATGGTCCGGGGAGCAGGATCTTCATACGCCCTGAGGGGTGCCGAAGCAGCCATAAGCCCAAGCAGAAAAGCCGAAGCTAGAAAGCGGTCCATAAAAGCCTCCTATGGATTGCTGGGGAAGATTACTCCATGCGCGAATTTGCTTGTAGTTGTTCCTGGGGTTTGCAACGGGAGTTGACTTGTGCTGCCTGCGATGCAGCGATTCACGTGAACCCTCGAACCGCCTCATTCACCCCGAAATATCGAAACAAATCCACCGCTCCCATCATCAATCACGGCGAACCTCCCGACGTTCGGGATGTCCGTGGGCGGGACGCAGCCTTGGCCGCCGCAGGCTTCCACGCGGACGTAGGTTTCATCCACATCGTGGACTAAAACATAGGGCATCCAGTGGGCGGGCATGTCGGCGGGCCATTCGGGGCCGTTCATGGGCAAGAGCCCGGCAATTTGCTCGCCATTTTTGTGGAAGATCGTATACGTACCCGCAGGCCCCATGTCCATGCTCGATGTGGTCCATCCGAACAGGTCGGTGTAGAAGGCGATGCAAACTTCATCAAGCCGGGTGGTGCACTCGAACCAGCAGAAGGTGCCGGGACCCGTGGGCGCAGGCTTGGATGGGTCCACGGGCGGCGCCGCCTCGAACAACGCCAACAGGGCGCCGCCGGGGTCGGTGAAAACGGCCAGACGGCCCACGCCCGGAATGGCCGTAGGCGGCATGCAGGCCTTGCCGCCGAGCAATTGCATCTTCGCGAAGCTGGCCTCGATATCCTCGACCCACACATAGGAGAGCCAGTGGCTTTGGCTGTCTGAATCCGGCGACATCTGCATGAGGCTGGCGATGTCCTGGCCCTGGTTCCTGACCAGTGCGGCAAGGCCGTACGGTCCCATGTCCTGGAGTTTGGATTCCCAACCGAACAGCTTTGTGTAGAAGCTTTCGGCGGCGGTGAGATCCGTCGTATTGAGACGCTGCCAGCAGAATGAACCGAAACCGGTGGGCATGGGTCGCGCGGCCATGGGGGCTCCTTGTGCATGCGGAAAAGAGTCGTGAAGGCTATCCACTTTACTCAATCGGGCGTGGATCCACACCATGCCGAATGCAGCGTCCCGTCTGAGCTGGATCCGCCGGGACAGGAAGAACTGCCTGGAGCAACCTGGAAGGCCGCGGCGCTAAGAGACTTTTTACTTCGCGTTCATCGGCATATTGCGCGGCTCAACCCTTTTGGACAAAACGCAATATCAGCCTTTTTCGATCAGTCCCGCGACATAGCGGTCCACCTGCGCGAAGGCGGATTCCAAAGCGGTGATAGCTTGGGCCACGGATGGTCCATCAGCGGCGCGGGCATGGGCATCGAGAGCCGCCGCTGCTTCAGCCAGGGCCCGGGCCCCGACCATCGCGCTGGCTCCCTTGATGCGGTGGGACACCCGCGCCACATCCGGCAGTGCGCCCTGATCCGCGGCCTGTCGCAGCTCGGCGATGTCGATGCGTGTGGTGTCCCGGAAATCGCCCAGGATCTCCAGCGCTCCAGCCGGATCGCCCCGGGCGAAATCGTCGATGAAGGCCAGGTCCACGGGGGCGTCGGAGAAACCTGCCACCGAGGAGGGTGAAGCCTCTGGTGGCGCCTGGAATTCAAGGCGTTTCGCGAGCCCATCGGCGCCTGGAAGCCATGTTCGCAACTTGGCATCCAGATCAGGAATATTCACTGGCTTGATGATGCAATCGTCCATGCCCACCGCCTGGCACCTCTCCAACTCGCCGAAAAGGGCGTTGGCGGTGAGCGCGAGAATGGGAATGCGGGGCTTTCCCAGGCTCGCCTCGATCTTTCGGACGGCCGCGGCCAGTTGGTATCCGTCCATGTGGGGCATCTGGATATCCGTGAGCAGAAGGCCATAGCGTGTCTGATCAAGGGCCTCCAGGGCGGCCAGTCCATTTTCGACGGCATCCACCTGGTAGCCCGCAAGTTGGAGTTGCCGTATCAGGACGATGCGGTTGGTGGGGTGGTCCTCCGCCAGGAGCACCAGACACCCCATGGCCATAGCCTCTTCGCGGCTGGGTGGCTCGAGCGGTTCCCAGGCCATCCTACTGGCTGCGCTGTCCAGGGATATGGGGTCGGCCAGGGGAAAGGAGGCGACGAAGGACATGGTGGTGCCCTTTCCTTCTTCGCTTTCCATGGTGATGCGGCCCCCCATCATCTCTGCCAAACGCAAACTGATGGAGAGTCCCAGCCCCGTGCCTCCGAAACGGCGCGTGGTGTTGGACTCGGCCTGGACGAAGGGTTGGAAGAGCCGCTTCTGGTTTTCCGGGGAGACGCCGATTCCCGTATCCCAGACACGGAAAGCCAGGGTCTGGGATTCCACGTCGGAATCCAACAACTCAGCCTTCACGCCGATGCTGCCCCGGTGGGTGAACTTAAGCGCGTTGCTGAAGAAATTGTCCAGGATTTCCCGGAACCGCACCGGGTCCGCCAAGTGGGCGGCAGCGATTTCAGGACTGATTTCGCAGCTCATATGCAAGCCCTTGCCGGACGCCGTTCCGGAGTAGCTGGCGGATTCCTCCTCCACGATGCGCCGCAGGGACACGACCTTGGGTTCCAGTTCCAGTTTTCCCGCCTCGATCTTCGAGAAATCCAGGATGTCGCCGATGATTCCCAGCAAGGAGCGGGCGGAGGACTGTATGGTGCCCAGGGCATCTCGTTGTTCTGCATCCAGCTTCGTGTGGGAAAGGATCTCCACCATCCCCAACATCCCAATCATCGGGGTGCGCAATTCATGGGTCATGGTGGCCAGGAAGTCCGACTTGGCCTGATTGGCCGCCTGGGCCTCTTCTGCGCGGATGCGCAGCGACAGGTCCGACATGGCGCCCACCATCCTGGTGACCTTGCCCAACTCATCCCGCACGACGTACCCGCGGTCGAGCACCTGGGTGAAGCTGCCGTCGAAGTGGTGGAAGCGGTACTCGTCGGACCACACCGAACCGCCTGACCTGATGGTGTTCTGGATGCCACCGAGGACCCGCTCCCGGTCTTCGGGATGGATGGCCTCTATCCACCACTGGCGCGTGGACGGAACTTCTTCAATGGGGTACCCGAAAGTGTCAGTGATGGTGTCGCTCCACACCAGCGTGTCCGTGGCGATGTCCCTGACCCAGATCACATCGCTGGTGGCCCGCTGGACCAACTGGTACAGATCGTTTTGTTCCCTCAGCTCCTGCTCGGCCTGCTTCCGTTCGATGGCGACGGCCACCTGGCTTGATACGAATTCGAGCAAGGCCTTGTCCCTGCCGGTGTAGGCGACTTCGCCGGTGTAGCTCTGCAGCACCAGGGCGCCGATGGTGCGCGACCGGGACTTGAGGGGCACGCCAACCCAATCCATGGAGTCCGTGCCAACCACCGGCAGCAAAGGACTAGAGCTTTCTGTTCGCGTTTCCCGCGTGAGGAGCAGTGCTTTCCCTGAGCGGATCACCTGGCCAGTGAGGGTGCCATCGTTGAGCTTCCGGACACCTGGCGGAGCATCCTGCTCATCCACGAAGTAGGGGAAGCTCAGTTCATCCTTGCGCTCGTCATACAGCGCCACGAAGAAATTCCGGGCCGGCAGCAGTCCGCCGATGATCTCGTGGATCTGGCGGAAGAGTTCCGGGAGAGTTGAAGCCGAATGGGCGGCCTCCGAGATGCGGTGCAGCGCCTCCTGCCTTTGTTCGTCCTGTTTGCGTTCGGTGATGTCCTGGCAGGTGCCGACCGCGCGGAGCGGCAGTCCCAGCTCATCCTTGAAGACCTGCCACCGCTCTTCGACGACCTTCGTCCTCCCGCCCCCTGCGGAAATCCGATGCTCAATCGTGCGCGGCACCTCTTGGCTCAGCGAATCCCGGAGAGCCAGATCCACCAGATCTCGATCTTCAGGATGGACCAAGCCAAGGAAAGCGGAATGAGTGGGTTGGAAGATGCCAGGATCGGTCCCGAAGATCCGGTGGGTCTGCTCCGACCAGATCACATTCATGGTGGACAAATCCGTTTCCCAGCTGCCGACGTGGCCGATGGCCTGCGCGGTTGTCAATCGCTCCGCCAAGTGGCGCTGCTCAAGCTCGCCTTGGCGCAGCGCCTGCTCGGCCCGCTTCTGCTCGGTGATATCCAGACAGGCCCCGGCCATGCCCTGGAGCGCTCCCCGTTCATCCACCAGGACTTCCGCCTGATCCAGGATGATGCGGATCTCGCCGTCCGGCCGGATGATCCGCGATTCGTGGTTGAAGGGTTTCAAATCAGACATGGCTTGCGCCACCAGTTGGTCGACCTGACCGCGGTCCTCAGGGTGGACGCGTGCGATGAAATCCTCGTAGGAAGGTTTATGGAGGTCCGGATCA
>JANYJQ010000003.1 GCA_025358435.1 Holophagaceae bacterium | reverse complement strand
ACCCGCTTGGGAGTTGACTTCAGATGACTGGGATTGGGTGCTGGGCGTGAACCTCCACGGCGTCATCCACGGCCTTCAGGCCTTCGTTCCGCGCATGATCTCTGACGGAGAGGAAGGCCGCATCATCAACACGGCCTCGGCTGCCGGCCTGCTGTCAACGCCCGGCTTCGCTGCATACAGTGTGAGCAAGCATGGTGTGGTGGCCCTCTCTGAAGTGCTGCACCACGACCTGGCTTCGCGTGAATCAAGACTCAAGGTTTCCGTGCTCTGTCCAGCCTGGGTGAAGACCCGCATCGCCGAGTCGGAACGGAACCGGGAGGAAACCGAGCGAAGCGACCTGAGGGGTTTCGACCCGGTGTCTTTGAAAATTGCCAGCGCCGTCCTGCGGGCCACGGCCACCGGCATTGAGCCGGATCGCGTGGCCGACGCGGTCTTCGAGGCCATCGCCGCGGATCGCTTCTACATCCTCACGCACCCCGATACCAAAGCCGGCGTGAAAGTGCGCATGGAGGACATCCTGCAGGGCCGGAACCCGACACTGCTGTCCTTTGATACTGGCACGGCTGATTGATTCTGAAATTTTCTCAAAAAGAAATACAGCCGCAGATTTCGCAGATGAAAAAGATGTAATTAATAATCTTGGCGTTCTAGTTTAGCTTTCCGTACCGAAAAATTGCAGTCTCCAATCAACCGCGTGATTCACGGATTTCGCGACGATTAATAATCTGCGTCATCTGCGGCTTTCTTTATTTTGTCAGGCCTGGGGGCTGGGTTTCTGGAACTGGAAGCGCCTGGGCATCATGCAAAGGCCCATCAGGACTCCCTGGGAGGCAATGAAGGCCATCAGGGCCACGAAGGCTTCATCCATGAAGCCGTAAGAGTGCAGGCCTACGCCGAGCATGTTGACGCCGAACCAAGAAAGGCTTGTGATCACATTGCCGAAGATGGCCATGGTCATGATGCCGCGGTCCCGGGCCATGCCTGACCAGCGGGCATGGAGGATGATCGCGTTCCAGAGCACGATGAGCAGAGCGCCGTTCTCTTTGGGATCCCAGCCCCAGAAGCGGCCCCAGGACTGATCAGCCCAGATGCCGCCCAGCACCGTGCCAACGAAGCTGAACAACAGCGAGAAACAGATGATGCCGTAGGCCATGCCCACCAGGGCCTTGCCTGTTTCAGGGTCGGGATCCGGGGCGATGTGCTTCCACAATGTGTACGCGATGGCAATGGCGCCAGCCAGGAAGGTTCCGCTATAGCCGATGGTGATGGTCACCACGTGGGTGGCCAGCCAGAAATTGGAATCCAGCACCGCGCGCATCATTTCCATGGTGTCGCCCTCAGCCAGATGCTGGGCGACGATGAGAGATCCGAAACCAGCAGCGGTGGCCACCGCCGTCCCGAATCCTTTCTTGTACATCCGCTCCAGCACGATGCCCAGGATCACCGCGCCCCAACCAACGAACACGGCAGAGGAGTAGAGATTGGTCACGGGTGGGCGGCCCTGGAGGATGATGCGGAAGGCCAGGCCGCAGGTGTGCACGAAAGCTCCGACCAGCAATAATGAGAAGGCCGTGGGTTGAAGCAGTTCCCGCTTCCAGATCCAGGAGACGAAGATCGTCAACAGGGCCAGGACGTAGATCACCATGCCCACATAGAATGGCTGCGCCCGGTTGAAGGTGATTTCGTTATTCGCGTGGCTCACGGCCTCGGGCCGCTGGCTGGCCACGATGCCTTGGAATTCAGCGACGTTGTTGTTGAAGGCCGCGGCATCCTGCGCGGCATAGGCCGTCGCGATGCGGGACAAAGACGCAAGGCCTGGATGGAGGGGCTGGCCCATGGCGCCGGCCTGAAGGTTTTCGCCGACGCTCTGCCAGGCTTCTGCCTTCTGATCCGCCAGGGGAGGCAGGATGCGGAACATTGCGAGCTGGGTCAGGGCGGAGTGCATTTCCGCGGCCTGGGGGGCTGCCACTGTTTGCATCTGAGCGGCAAGGCCGGGCGTTCCGGCAAGCTGCAGCGTGTTTTTCAGCCGGAAATACATGTAGACGCGTTCGAAAAGATTCACCACGGCAGACTGGAAACGGGTGCGCTTCTTGGCATCGATGGGCTGGGCGACTTTGGCCTGCTTCTCGAGCTCATCGATGTGCGGCGCCAGGGTCTCAAAGCTGAAGTAGCGGATCGAGGTCTGCTTCAGGCCGATGAGGCCCAGAACGTCGGGATCATTGATGACGAACACTGGCTGGCGATCGGCCACTTCGGGACGGAACATCAGATCCAGAGCCCATTGATCGGCGCTGATGGTCTTGCCCTCGAACCGGAAGCTTTGCTGGCTGCGGATCAGGAGCAGGGAATTCCGGGCCACGGAATCCAGGGGCTTCACGCGGCCCCCTTCAAGGATAGGGAGTTTGGCGAAGGCGTTCAGGTCGAACCCATTGACCTTGCCCTGCGGCATGGCCATGAAAAGAGCCGCGACCAGAGCTACGGCACCTACAATCCAGGGAAAGTATTTGGTGAATTTCATGACAACTTCTCCTGCCGTCGTTTGAGTGAACGGCGCAGCATGATGGCGAAGTGGACCAGGAGACCGATGGTCACCAGGACGCAGGAAACATAAGGCAGCAGCCAGCCTGGATTCTCTACGACCTGCAGGATGGAAAGGGTGTCGCCCTTGCCGAAGCTGGCTTGGTAGAAGGTCCGGCCCTCATAGCGCAGGGGCTGGTTCATGTAGATCAACACATCTCTGGCTTCTCCTTTCGATGGATTGGAAATCTGCACAAGGCTTGAGAAATTCTTGGGGATATCGGTCCCGGGGTATTTGTCATGGCTGAATTTTTTCAAGGTCAGCGCGTAGGGGAGGTAGTGGCGCGTGGGCCGGATGGACATCACGTAGGTATGGCCTTCATGGGTGAAGGATTGGGGCGCGCCGAGGGCGATGGACGCTAGCCACACACCATAGCTTCGGCCAGCCGCGACCGGCTCAAAGAGCACAGACGTATTGTTCACGTCATTATCAGCGGACACGACGGCCCGCTCCTCGATCCTGACGCTGGGGCCGACTCCCATGGTGGCGATGGAGGGAGGATCCGTGGGGTTCCGGTTCATCAGTTCGGCGTTGGGGAAAAACCGCTTTACATTCAGTGTAATGGGGCTGCCTGGCAGGTTCACGGCGCTTTTTTTCTCGAGCAAGGTTGTTGGAACAGCGAATACCTCGTCAAAATTCGGATCTGTCGCGTCCACGAGCACGAGTTCTGTCGCCCGATAACTTTCCACGAAGTTGACGGTCTGTCCTTGTTCGATGGCCATGCGATCGTCCACCTGCAAGGCGGCGGATACGAATTCCCCTGATACCAGCAGGATCAGGCCCAGGTGGACAAGCCAAAGGCCCGCTTTGCCCCAGCTGAACTGAAGGCGTTTCACAGTGGATGCAAGCAGATTCAGGGTCAGCACCAGACCCACGAGGGTTCCGCCGGGGAACACTGGAATGATCCAGGTGGATCCTTCGGGCCCCCACCATACGAAAACGCTTCGCATGTACATGTTGACGGCCCCGTAAGTGCCCAAGGGCACCTGAGCCAGCGTACAGAGGACCACCAGCACCATGAGGAGCGCCAGGGAGATGATGGTGAGCTGGAAGGACGAAAGGAAATCCCAGGCTTTAAGCAGGTATTTGTTAGTCAAGGTGAAGGCTCCCGATGATACGCATGAAGTCCGGCTCGGCTTTCCCCACAGGCACTACGTCACCTGCGAGCTTCAGGAACCACGTGTTTCCGTCGCTGGTGGATATGAGGCCTGCCACCATGCGGGTTTTGGTCTGGCCTTCACTGGTGAAGTCGAATACAGAGACTGCGCCCGCCTTTGACTTGACGGACTTGCGGGCGGCGGCAAGGGCCTGCTCATCGATGGGACCGAGCCCAATTTGTCCACGCCACCGATTGACGTTGCTGAGTTCGCCGCCGGCGGTTCCCGGCAGCACCACCACAGTGGCTTCAACCTTTCCTTGAACGGGCGGCTTGAGAGTCGCATAGCGCATGCCGCCTGCCTCCCCCTCGGTCCAACCCTGGGGAAGCGTCCATTTCAGGGCGCCTTGGCCAGTGGGGCGGGGCGGGGTTGGCACATCACCGGGGGCGCCCATTCCCGGGGGCGGCATCCCAGCGGGTGCTGAAGGCATGCCAGCTGGTGCGGCAGCTTCTTTGGGGACGTGGTAGCGGGTTGCCTCGTCCCGACGGCATCCGGGTGCCAGCAGAAGCACGGAAAGGACTGAAATGATCAGTGGCTTGTTAGTTGGGGATCGAAGTTCTGCGGCAGGGTGAATGCTTCTCAGTCGCAATGAATGGTTCCTCCGGGTGGGATCGCTCGGGCTCCAATGCCTGGAGACCAATCCATAGGTATTAGAGTAGCGGTGGACTACCCAGACTTACCGTGATTTTGTGCTCAATTATGTTCCCGGAGCATCCCAGGGGTTCGACGAGCCTTCTGAGTGGGTTCGCTGGGCTTCTCAGCGGGTGTTTAGGTCCTAGGATTTCCCCGGATTCCTTGGACAAAGCAGGAAATATTCTGGACAAGAGCTCCAAGTCAAGGAACCCGCCCCTATCTGTCCATGAGATGGACGGGATAGGCCATTCCGGCCGATGCTGAAGGCATGATCATCTACCTGGACAACAACGCGACGACGAGGCTTGCGCCTGAGGCGCTGGATGCGATGCTGCCCTTCCTGCGGGAAAGCTTCGGCAACGCAGGTTCAGGCCACGTGCTGGGACACCTGAGCGAAGGCGCGGTCGTGCAATCCCGGGACCAGGTGGCGGCCATGTTGGGTTGCTCCCCTGCTGAGGTTCTTTTCAACAGCGGCGGCACCGAGGGAATCAACCATGCTTTGCGGGGTGTGTTTGAAGCTTTCCCTGGGAAACGGCATTTCATCATCAGCGCTGTGGAACATCCGGCGGTGATGGCTGTGTGCGATTGGCTGAAACGGAAGGAAGCGGAGATCACGATCCTGGGTGTGGATGGCGAAGGACAATTGGATTTGGCCGCGCTGGAAGCGTCCATCCGGCCCGACACGGCGCTGGTTTCCCTCATGGCCGCTAATAACGAAAGCGGCGTCCTGTTCCCCTTGGAGAAAGCGGCGCAGATCGTCAAGGGAAAGGGGACCCTGCTGCACGTGGATGCTACCCAGGCCATTGGGAAAGCGGCCTTGGATCTCATGCATCTGCCCATTGATCTATTGAATTTCAGCGGCCACAAAGTTCACGGTCCGAAAGGCACCGGCGCAATGTTCATCCGGCGGGGACTAAGGCTGAAACCCTTCATGCTGGGGGGCAAACAAGAGCGCGGACGGCGCGGCGGAACCGAGAATGTGCCAGGCATCGTCGGGCTTGGCAAGGCCTGTGAATTGGCCATGGCGCATCTTCCGCGCCTGGCGGCCATCTCTGGAATGCGGGACAGGCTTGAGCTGGCCGTTCAATCAGGCATTCATGGCGTTCGCATCAATGGCGCTGGCTCGGCGCGCCTGCCCAACACCTCTTTTTTAAGTTTCAAGGGCCTTGAAGGCGAGGCACTTCTGCTGAAACTCAGCGAGCGCGGTGTCTGCGTCTCCACGGGCAGCGCATGCGCCACGGGACAGAAAGAGCCAAGCCATGTGCTGCGGGCTATGGGTGTGCCAATAGAATATGCGATGGGCACGATCCGCATTTCGCTCAGCCGGTACACCACCTTGGAAGAGGTTCAAACAGTGTCAGAGATGCTGCCTGGCATCGTCGAAAGCCTGCGGACGGCCGGTCCCTACTCGAGGGCCTGACAGCTCACTTGTGGCGGTTTCGCGCGCGCAGTTCCAGGTTGCCTAGCTGATCGCTCTTCCAGGTGGCCACCAGCCATCGCCCCTCGGTGTCCGTGAAAATCAGGATGCGGGAATGAGAGAAAGGCGTCCTACGGTTCCGGACGCTGAACTCGTGCCCATCCTCCCGCAGCGCCACGGGCAATTGCGCGATGGCAGGGCGCATTGCTTTCGTCCTTTCCAGGAAGTCGGACTCGCTGCGGAAGTTAGCCTGCAGGCCTGGTTCATGGCGGTAGAGAGCGCCGGCCTTGGTGTCATCGGCGCATTGAAGCATCACCTTTCGAAAATCCTCCCAATCGCGCTGCGTCTTGACAACGTTGGCTTTCTTCCGTGCGATGCGGAGGGCCTTCTTGTCTTCTCCAAAGAAAATGCGGGTGATCCCTTCGCCTTGGATTGGCCCCCCGAGCGTGCCGCCCAAGATATCCACCCGCATCCAGGCGCCGCCCGCACCCTGAATGGCGGCGCCAGCGCCGCCAGGGTCCGAGTCTGGTGAATAAGTGGGTCCTTCGGAAGGCTCCTGGGTAGGGAGATCGCCGACCTTGGGCCGCCAGTTGCGAACCGTGTCTAAAAAATCCTGGTCGTTCGCAAAGGTGTTGGCCAAGGCAGGATTTTTGGCGAAGAGATCCCTGGCGCCTTCGTCGGTCTGCAAGCGGGCATGGACGGCACGGACTGCGGGCCAGAGCTTGGCTCTGTGGCGCAAAGCGAGTCCTCCGAAGGTGGCGGTCATCAGCAATGGAAGGCCGAATGCCACCCCAATCCCCACCAGCATCCATTTAATCCACGGCCTTGCAGGCCCCCGGAGGGCTGATCCTCCGTTGTCCCAACTGGTATCGCGCTCGGTGATCATCGTTCCTGATCTACGCACAGCATTGTCTGGCGATTAGCGCCTGCCTTTTTAGGCCTCGGCTGCGGCAAGAATGGCCTCGGCGCAAGTCGCCATCCTCGAAAGCGCTTCTTTGATTTCGTCCGCCGCGATATCGCGATGGGTGATGAAGCGCAGAGCCGAGCCCACATGAGTGACCAGCACGCCACGCTCTTTCAGCAGATCCGTGGCTTTGGGCACTGATGCCACGGGCACCAGCAGGATGTTTGTCTCAGGAGTTTCCAGCTGGAAGCCGAGGTTCCGCAGGCCCGTTGCAAGTTCGCCGGCCTTGGCGTGGTCCTCGGGAATGCGTGGCAGATAGTCCAAAGCCACCAATCCGGCCGCCGCCATGACGCCGCCCTGGCGCACGCCGCCGCCCAACATTTTGCGGATGCGGCGGGCTTCTTCGACCTTGTCCTTGGTGCTGACCAGCAGCGATCCCATGGGTGCGCCTAGGCCTTTGCTCAGGCATACGCTTACCGTATCCGCGCCCTCCGCCAGATCCTGCAAGGACGCACCCAGGAAAGCCGCGGCGTGCCAGAGTCGTGCGCCATCCAGATGGACGGCGAGCTTTTTTTCCTTGGCAGCCTGAGTGAGATCTCGATGGTCCCGGAGGCTGAGACAGGTGCCCCCCGCGAAATTGTGGGTGTTCTCAAGACAGAGCAGAGTGGTGCGCAGCGTGTAATAGGGGCCGCTGCTTCCTGCGGCTTTACGGACCTGATCACCGGTGATGCGGCCGGGTCCGACAGCCCAGGGCAGGGCTTCGGGCATGCCGCCAGCGAGCCAGGAGGCTGTGCCCAGTTCCGAACCCAGCACGTGCGCCTGGGCGGGGGCCAGAAAACGATCACCGCGACGCAGGTGCAGCATCATGGCTATGCCGTTGGCCATACAACCCGTGGGAGTCCACAGCGCGGCCTCCTTGCCCAGCAGCTCGGCCAATCTCCGTTCCAGGCGGTCAAGCGTGGGATCTCGCTCCAACACATCGTCGCCAACTTCCGCCTCCGCCATGGCACGCCGCATTTCAGGGGAGGGTTTGGTGACGGTGTCGGAGCGGAAATCGAGGAATCGCATGGATTCATTATTCACGGAAATTCGGAGGCAGATGGCAAACTCAAGGTTTATCTTGGGAGTCTGAATGCAACTTTGGCACGCCATCCTGCTCGGCCTGATCCAGGGCCTTACAGAATTCCTGCCGGTGTCCTCCACGGCGCATCTCACGCTGGCCGAACACCTGCTGTTGGGGCGGGGGATGCCATTGGCTTTCGATGTGCTGCTGCACACGGGCACTTTGCTGGCGCTCTGCGTCTATTTCCACAAGGAACTGGTGCAGGTGTTCATGGGCATCGTGGGGAAGGACGCCGAGGGTCGCAAACTGGCGATCTGGCTATTCCTCGCCATGATCCCGACCGGCATCCTGGGGCTTGCGACCAAGGGCATCAAAGAGACCGCCAAGCAGCATCTATGGGTCTATGGCATCGGACTGCTGGTGACCGCCTGGATGCTTTTCATGGCCAATGAGCGCAGTAAAAAACAGGCCGGGCGGGAGATTGGCGAGTTGACCGCGAAGGATGCTTTGGCCATCGGCGCCATCCAGGGACTGGGCGGCGGGTTCGGTCTCAGCCGCAGCGGTTCTACGATCTCCGTAGGCGTGTTCAGCGGCCTTAAGCTGCCGTCTTCCACCCGCTTCAGTTTTCTGTTGGGCATTCCGACCATCGCCGCCGCTGCATTGGTGGAGGCCAAGGATTTGGTGAAGCCAATGCTGAAACACCTTCCGATGCCCGATGAACTGAGGTTTCCAGCCGGTTCCACCAACCCGGTGCTCGCCTGTATCGCAGGTGTCGCGGTAGCGGCAGTATCCGGCTACTTCGCCATTGGGCTTCTGGACCGGTTCACGCGCTCTCCAAGACTCAATGGTTTTGCTTTCTACTGCCTTTGCATGGGACTGGCGATGGTGATCCTGGGCACTGTAGGTGTCGATGGATTCTTATACACCACGACCATGCAGCATCCGTAAGCGCCTCAGAACCCAGCATATGTTGCTAGAAATACTTGGATCATTTCGTAAATGTAATTCGGTCAGAATTACACTCGCAGAGGTTCACAGAGATAGCCGAGATTTGCGGAGAAAATCTAGTGCATGAAAGAAATCTCTGCGTACCTCATTTCCCTCTGCGAACCTCTGCGGATGTTTTTCTTTCCGGTTTCGTGAACCAGCTTGTCCTGTGTACACAACCCTTAGTCCGCCCGCTGATCCCTGCAGCCATTCCGCTCGCCGATTCATGTGGACCGTTGGCCGATGGGCGAATGGATGAAGGTGTTGCTTCCCTAGACTGACGTCATTGCATCGATAGGAGTTTCCGTGATCAAGGTGACAAACCTCCACAAGGCTTTCACGGTGAAGGATGGAAAGACCAAAGCCAAGAAGCGCATCGAGGCGGTGCGCGGCATTTCCTTCCAGGTGAACCCGGGTGAGATTTACGGGCTGCTCGGGCCCAACGGGGCAGGGAAATCCACGACGCTGCGGATGATCGCGACCCTGATGCAGCCCGATCAGGGAAACATCGAAGTCTGCGGCCTGGATACTCAAAAGGAAGGCGAAAAGGTCCGGGGCAAGCTGGGCTACCTCTCCACGGATATGAATGTCTATGAGCGGTTCACGCCCAGGGAATTGCTGCGCCTGTTTGGTGAGTTTCAAGGTGTGGATCCCACCATCGCCGAGCGCCGCGGAATCTACCTGCTGGAAAAGCTTCAGCTCATGGATTTCAGCGACGTCAAGATGGATGGCCTCTCCTCAGGCCAGAAGCAGAAGGTTTCCATCGCCCGCGCGCTGCTTCACGATCCCAAGGTCGTTATTTTTGATGAACCCACCACGGGCCTGGATGTGCTTACGGCCAAGACGGTGCTGGACCTGCTGCGGGTCATGAAAAGCGAAGGCCGCACGGTGATCGTGAGCACCCATGTGATGCCCCTGGTGGATGAGATCTGCGACCGCGTCGGCATCATTTTCGACGGGGAACTTTACGGGGATGCGCCACCACGGGAAATACTCGGGCGCTACTCCGTGCGCACCTTGGATGAAGTCTTCTTCCAGTTGGCGGCGGGAGGTGTGCGATGAAGGGCGTGGGACTGATCTTCAAGAAAGAATGGATGGAGTTCTCCAAGGACCGGCGGACCATGTTCTTCACGTTCGTGATCCCGCTCATCCTGTTCCCGGCCATCTTCACGATGATGACCAAGATGGCCCAGGGTGATTCAGACCGCAGGCGGGGCCAGGCCAGCCGCATCGTCCTGAACGATCCCGGCGACGTGGTCAGGCCATTGCTCGGGGCGGATGCAAAGAACTTCCAGCTTGTCCCTGCGCCCGGCGGGGACTTGAAGCAGGCCCTGAGGGACAAGGAGTTCGACCTCTCCGTGGATGTTGAGGCTGACGCGCCCGGAAAGCTCCAGCACCAGGAACCCTTCACGATCAAGGCGATGGTGGATGAGAGTGAAAGCTCCTCCGAACTGGCGCTCAAGCGTTTGAAAGAAACCATGAAGAAGCAGGACCAAGCCTGGGTGCAGGCACGCCTGGAAGCCATCAAGGCACCCAAGGATCTGCCGAAGCCCTCCAATTTGGTGACGGAAAAAGCCAGCGACCTGGCCCTGGAGCTGAGCAAAATGCTCGGGCTTTTCGTGCCCTACATCCTTCTCATCGGCCTTTATACCAACGCTATGCAGCATGGGGTCTACATGACCGCCGGGGAAAAGGAGCGCCACACCATGTTGAGCCTCCTATCCACGGCCATTCCGCGCAGCCATGTGATCTGGGGCAAACTGCTCGCGACTTTTTCCATCGGTGTGCTGGGCACGGTGATGAATGTGATCGGCATGAGCCTGGGCTTCACCCTCCTAGGCCATCAGGTGGCGGGTTCGGAGGCCGCCGCGGCCGGGGCCACGGGAGCCGCTATAGCGCCCAGCCTCAGTTTTTCCTCCTTGGCGAGCCCGGAAACGCTCGGCCTGACGCTGCTCCTTTTGATTCCGCTCGGCTTGTTCTTTTCAAGCATCATCCTTGTGCTCGGCACCCAGGCAAAAAACACTCGAGAAGCCATGACCGCCATCACGCCAGGCATCTTCGTGGTGGTCATGTTGGGCGTCTTCTCCACGGCTCCCGGCCTTGAGAAAATGGCGGCGCTGCCCTATGTGCCCGTGTTGAACGTGGCCCTCACCATCCGTAAATTGTTCTCCCACCAATTCGTGGCATGGCAATACATCCTGGCCTTTGTCATGACTTCGGGACTGGCTGCTGCCATGGCTTGGCTGTCCACCAACATCCTGAACCGCGAGTCGGCCATCTTCAGGCAGTGAGGGACTGATAGCAGGTGACAGCCTGTTCCATGCAATCCGTGGTTCAATCAAGGTTGCGGCCCTGCGATATGATTCAGGTCTGATTCATTGTGAGGATTCGAATGCCCAAGGCGAAACTACCGAAAGCGGCACCTGCACCCATCCTTCCCAAGGCTCTCGACAGCCAGCTCACCAAGGCTCTTGGCCTGGTGGGGACGAAGCACTACGCCGAGGCCATGGAAATCTTCAAGGCCCTCGTGGGGCCGGCCAAGGAAGCGGGGAATATCCCCCTGCAGCGGACCTTGCACAACTACTTGCTGGTTTGTGAGCACAAGACCGCTAAAACGCCCAAGGGAGCCGCCAGCCCTGAAGGTGAAGCCCAGTGGCTGTTGAACAAGAAGGATTCCACTGGCGCGTTGGCAATGCTTGAGAAATCCATCAAGACCGCGCCCACGAGTGGCATCCTGCAGTTTCTGAAAGCCACGGCCCATGCCCAGCTGGGTGATGCCGAAGCCTCTGCCGAGGCGCTCAACCGTTCCTTGCTGTTGAACGGAGACCTGTTGCACCTCTACCGGCTCGAAACCGATTTCGATACTGTCCGCAACATGGCTCCTTTCGCGGCCATCGAACGTTCTTAGCTTTTTATGGCCTTGGATCCGGATCTGCCCCTTCGAGTGGTGACCCTCGGGGGCGGGACGGGGCTGGCGGCCCTGCTGCGTGCCCTGAAATCCGAAGCCGAACGGCCGGATCAACCCTGGCAGCTCACCGGCATCGTCACCGTTTCGGACAACGGTGGATCATCCGGACGGCTTCGGGAGGAACTCGGAGGCATCCCACCGGGAGATCTGCGCAATTGCCTCTCGGCACTCACCCGGGAAGAATCGATCCTCAGCGACCTGCTGAGCTATCGGTTCAAGGGGGAAGGGAGCCTGGCCGGGCACAGCTTGGGCAATCTGATGTTATTGGCGATGGTGGATATCACCGGGGACTGGGTGAAGGCGATCCGCCAACTCAGCGGTGTGCTGGTGACGGCAGGGCGGCTGTATCCCTCCACAACGGTTCCAGTCACCCTGTGCGCCGAAGATCTGCAAGGCCATCGCTACGTCGGCGAAACCGCTGTCAACGAAACCATCGCGCCTATCCAGTCCATTTGGTTGGAGCCGGAAGCCCCTGAGCCCCTGCCTGAGGCCATGCTGGCCATTTTGAGGGCGGATCTGATTCTTCTGGCACCGGGAAGCCTCTACACTTCCACGCTCCCGAACTTGTTGATACCGGAATTACGCCGCGCCCTTCAGCAAACGACGGTCCCGATCCTTTACATCGCCAACCTGATGACCGAACCCGGGGAAACGAGCGGGCTGGATCTGGAAGGCCACATCCGGGCCATCCTAGACATCGGCGGCATCAAGCCGACTACTGTATTGGCCAATGATTCTTTGCCTTCCCCGGAGATCCTGGCCCGTTACCGGGAGGAAGGCGGTTGTCCAATCCTGCCTTCGGGACCGGAAACCGCTGGCATCCCCGTGACCGCGGAACCCCTCCTGGATCTCGATGCTTCGACGGCACGGCACCATCCCGCCAAAGTGCTGAAGGCGATCCGGGCGATTATTACAAATTATTAACGGGTCATTTCTGCCTGCGGGGCGGTCACCCCCTTTCTTCTGTGCGTAAAATACTTGACTGCGTATGTTGGATATTTTGGACGAGGTGCTGCTGAATGGGGTTGAAGGGCGAACTCGCCACGATGGGACTGGAAGACATCTTCCAGTGGCTCGCCGTGGGGAAGAAGACCGGCATCCTCGAAATCAAAGGCGCGTCCCATACCAAGCGCGTGAGTTTTGCGGAGGGCAAGGTCACGTCCGTGTGGTCATCAGACCCCCGGGACTACCTTGGCCAATTTCTTTTAGCTTCCAACCGGATCACTGAGCAGCAGCTCACAGACGCGCTGGCGGCCCAGGAAGATGAGAACCAGGTGCTGGGCAAGATCCTGGTGAACCGCAACCTCATCAGCGAAGCTGAAATCCGCCGCATGGTCCAGACCAAGACCGAGGAGAGCATTTACGACACCTTCCTCTGGACGGTAGGAACTTTCGAATTCCATGACCATCGCCTGCCAGACCAGAAAACCATGCTGATCAGCCTGGAAGTCACCGGCATCGTGCTGGAGGGGGCACGCCGAGTGGATGAATGGAAGGTCATCCGCCAGACCATCAAAGGTGAAGACGCCGTGCTGGGTCCGGTTTCAGAAGTCATTGCCGATATGCTGCCGCTTTCCCCGGAAGATGCCGATGTGCTATTCCGCCTGGATGAGCACAAGACCGTTGGTCAACTCATGCAGGAACTCAGAAGGTCTGAATTCATCCTGAGCAAACATCTGCACGAGATGTTCGAGCGCGGGATGCTATGCACCATCGATCCCGGCGGCCACCTGAATGACGCCACCCATGCCCAGCTGATGAAGGCCAAGGGCCTGATGGAAAAAGAAAAACTTCAAGAGGCCCAGAGCGAGCTCCGGCGCTTGCTGCAACAGGATCCGAAAATCCAGGAAGCCAGCCGGATGCTGGAAGTCGTCCAACACAAATTGGAGGACCAGAACCTGGATCAGGAGCAGGTCCTTGAGCTGGCTTTGAGCATGGACGAACTGATGCAAACCCATTTGGAATCCAGTGAAGCTTTTCTGGCCACACGTGTGAACGGCGTTTGGAGCATCCGGGATGTCATCGCCGGGAGCCCATTTCCTCCAGAAGAATGCCTGGCCATTTTCGCAAAGCTGATCCGCCGCGGAGTGCTGAAAGTGAGCAATGCCGGACCGTCGGGAACCCGGACTGCGACGTATAACTGATTTGGAGGTTTCATGCGCCTTGCCACCACCTGTTTTGCGTTGGCAGCCCTTGTGGTGCCCCAGTACGCATCATCGGCCTCCCAGTCGAAACCAAGGGCCAGAGGCAAGGCCCCCAAAACATCCCAGGCCATGGCCAACCTCCAGGCGCAGGTGAAAAAGCTGGCAGCCGAACGTGACGATCTCTCTGGGAAACTCCAGGCCGCCAAGGTTCAGCAAGAGGATCTCGCCGCTGCCCAGAAGAGCCGTGACTTGGCAAAAGACGAAGCCGCATCCGTCCGCAAGGAATTGGATCAGATCAAAGGGAGCCTGAAGGAGAATCAGCAGAGCGGGGACAGCATTCTCACGGAATTGCAACAAGGCCGCGAATCCCTTAGGGCCTCGCAAGAGGAAAACCTGAAACTGAAAGCCGACCTTGCCGCCGCCAATGCCAAACTGGCGGGGAAACAAGGTGAGGGCGCATTGCTGCCCATCACACCGGATGTGACCCCTGCCCGCCCCATCAATCTGAATCAGGTGCGCCCCAAGGCGAAGAAGGTGGATAAGGGTGTGGTGGTGGTGAACGTTCTCGTGAACGAGGGCGGAGAGGTGCTGGCTACCAAACTCCTACAGGGACTGCCTGGCACCGGCGAGTGGGTGGAGAAGGCCAATGATGCCTGTGTGGAGGCGGCCAAACGCCTTGTCTTTGAGCCCGCCACAGTGGGTGATGGCAGGACCCGCGTGCGCGTCTGGCAAGGCGTGGGGTTTCTGATTGATTAGTCCCGGGTCCTGCGCCCTGGGTCCTGGGGTTCGATATGGATGCGGCCAGAGGCCGCAATAATCTAAGGGCGGCGGCGCATTGCGCCGCCACCAAATCCCCTCAGGACTCAGGACTCAGGACTGTTTTCTGAGATCCTTCCCTTCTTCCCCCACCACGCAGCAGACATCGCCCTGAGCCCAGGCCTGGCAGGCGAGGCGCTGATTGGGCTGGGCCTTGAGGATTGTGAGAATGCGCTTTTCGGCTGAAAGCGGCTCGCTCAGATTTTCGGCTCCGCTTTCGATGGTGACGATGCAGGTTCCGCAGCGCGCGTGGCCGCCACAGCGGTGGTGGAGATCCACCTCGGCCTTGGTAGAGATGGCGAGAAGGCTCAACTCTCGTTCGAGCTGAACTTCGCCAGAGGTCTTGCCTTTGAATGAAACCGTGAACATGGGTGTCTCGCGAGGCCGTTGCTGCAAAATTATTTGGTGATCAGGATGGCGGTTCGGCATAAGGAGCCGTAACAAAATGACCAGAAAAGCACAGATTATTTTGCAACGGCTCCTAAGAAGGCGACCTGTGCGGCACCACATCCATCTGGGATGCTGCCATACCGGGAGAAAGTTCATATTAGCAGGGGCTCTGGCTACTCCGACCGCAACACATCTAGCGGCTTCGCGTTCAAGGACCTCCAGGATCCCAACAGGCCCACTGTCGCCGTGAGCAGCGCCGCGGCAAGTAGCAAAACGGGCGCTGCCCAGGCATTCGAATTGGAAGGCAGTTCCAGAACCTTATTGGCATAGAGGTCAGAAAGCACCCGCGCCATGGCTCCGGCGATGAGTGCGGCGCTGGCACCCAGAAGCAGGAATTCCCACAACAGGCTTCCCAACAGCGTGCTGTGCGGGGCGCCCAATGTGCGCAGCAGGGCCAAGTCGCGCTGGCGGT
>JANYJQ010000120.1 GCA_025358435.1 Holophagaceae bacterium | reverse complement strand
AACGTCGGCGCCGCGGATTCGGTGCTGCTGGAAACCGCCTGGGACAAGGTGAGCGGCAACGCCGCCATGCACGAGACCTTCGTCAAAGTCGTGAAGGCCTGATATGTATCCGGGGGGAAACCACGCATGCGCGGTTTCCTGTTCGCTTCGCTCACTACGTCCCCCCCGGACCCCCCACCTCTTGGTCGGGAAACCCGCCCAAGAGGTCTGATGGAGTTCGCCATGGCTACCAAAACCCTGAAATCCTCCAAGGCCATCCGACGCTTCGCGATGGTCATCGATGCGAAGAAATGCATCAACTGCAAGGCCTGCGTGGTCGCCTGCAAAGCCGAGAACCAGGTGCCGCTGGGGGTGTTCCGCAACTGGATCGACGAGGAGGCCTCGGGCGAATACCCGAACCTGCGCATGAGCTTCGATCCCGAACAGTGCCACCACTGCGCGGACCCGAGCTGCGTGCGGGTCTGCCCAACCGGCGCCAGCTGGCAGCGGAAAGATGGCATCGTGCTGGTGAATGACGACGACTGCATCGGCTGCAAGTACTGCATCATCGCCTGCCCCTACAATGCGCGGTACCACAATCCCGAGACCCACACGGTGGGCAAGTGCACCTTCTGTTCGCACCGCGTGGATCGGGGCGAGGTGCCCGCCTGTGTGGAGACCTGCCCCAGTAAGGTGCGGGTCTTCGGCGACCTGCATGATCCCAAGAGCCACCTCCACCAGCTCCTGGCCACGCGCCGCTACGAAGTGAAGAATCCCCAGACCGGCAACGGCCCCCAGCTCTACTACCTTCTGTAGGACATGACATGCGCGAACCTGTCTGGGAATTCCTCATCGTGAACTACCTCTTTCTGGGTGGGCTTTCCGCGGGGCTGTATTTTGCCTCGGCGTTGGCCACGTGGATCCAAGAGGACGGCCGCTCTGCCTATCCCCGCATCGCCCGGTGGGGCGCGCTGCTGGCGCCGTGGCCCGTGAGCCTGGGCTCGGCCCTGCTGATTCTGGACCTGGGCAAGCCCTTCCGGTTCTGGAAGATCTTTTTCCATTTCCGGTGGCGCAGCCCCATGTCCATCGGCAGCTGGCTGCTGCTGGCCTTCACGTTCCTGAGCATCGCCTACCTATGGGCTTGGCTGGACCAGGAGGAGCGCTATTCGCTTCAAGCGCGGATTCCAGAAAAATTACGCACCCGGATTCCGGCCCGTGTCCAGCGCTGGCTGGATCTGGATGCCTCCGCCTGGCGGCGGAATCTTGCGATGGTCGGTTTTCCCATCGCGGTGGGTGTCGGCATCTACACCGGCGTGCTGCTGGGTGCCGTGCAGGCCAGGCCTTTCTGGAACACGAATCTGGTGGCGCAGATGTTCCTCTTCAGCGCCCTCAGCTCCGGCACCGCGGCCCTGGTGGTGGCGCGGCTCCTGGACCGGGAGCCTGTGGAGCTGAAGGAGATGCGGTTTCTCTATTCCATGGACATCACGCTGATCGTGCTGGAATTGTTCATCGTCCTGCCCTACCTCATCCACGGGGAACTCAGCAGCCTCGCGGTGAAGCAGGCCCTCGCGCAGGTGCTCGGAGGACCCTTCACCATCGTCTTCTGGATGCTGTTCATGGGGGTCGGCCTGCTGCTGCCCCTCACCATCGAACTGTTCGAATTCAAGCCCGTGATCCTCGGCAAGGGGACCTTCCACATCCAGCCCCGGTGGGCGCTCACGGCCGGCGGGCTGGTGCTGTTCGGTGGCTACATGCTGCGCTACATCTTCGTGTTCGCCGGGCAGGCGACGGGCTTCCGGTGAGCCTCCATCTGCCAGAACTGCTTCGGGCGCTGGCCGAAATCTTCGCCCGGCCTGGGGCTTTCCCAAAGGCGACACTGGAGGACGCCGCAGATGCATTCTGGATCTCTGAGCCACTTATGTCGGATCTGAAGCGTCTGCTGGCTGCGGAGACGCTGGATCTCGCGGTGGCTTACACGGATCTATTCCTGGTGAGCCGGGAAAACCCGGTGCTGCACCTGGAGGCCTCGGTGCACCGCACGGGCCTGCTTCGGGATCCCGCTCTCCTCCACGACCTCGACCGCCATTACGAAGCCTTTGGGTTCGACGTGCCTGAAGGTCTGAGTCCCGACCACCTGGCCACGGAACTGGAAGCCCTGGCGACGGGGCTCCAGCGCCTGGGAAGCGCGGATGAAAAGGAGTTGTCAAACATCGTGTCCAATCTGTTAAGCCTGGTCGATCTGCACTTGCTGCCGCTGCTCGCGGAACTGGATGCGCTGGCCGGAAGCCGGCCTCTTCACCCGGCCTATGCGGCAGCCCTGGACTCAGCATCGTCATGCGTGGAAATTGCGCGGGGAGGCATCTTCGCCTTCACCTGAAACGGAGGTCTGGTTCGGCTATGGTGGGAACTATCACCCCAGGAGGACCCATGTTCCGCCACATCGCTGATTTCAAGACCATCTGGCAACAAGAAGTGGAGCATACCCTGCACATTCTTGATGCCATCCCGGATGTCGCGGCGCACCAGGCGGTGAGCCCTGAACACCGCAACCTGCGGCGCCTCGCGTGGCACCTGGTGGAGACCTGCGTAGAGATGCCGCACAACATGGGCCTGAAGATCGAGGGCTTCGCCGGCGAGCCCTTCAAGACCCAGCCCCCGGGCACCATGAAGGCGATCCGGGATGCCTACGCGGCCGTGTCCGACTCAGTATCAGCGGAAGTGGCGAAGCTCAACGACATGGCCCTGGCCATGGACTACCCGTTTTACGGGATGACCTGGACCGGCGCTTTCGGGCTCTGGGTGCTGGTGACGCACCAGAGCCACCACCGCGGCCAGATGACCGTGCTCATGCGCCAGGCGGGCCTGAAGGTGCCGGGCACCTATGGCCCCGCTAAAGAAGAATGGGTTGCCTTCGGCATGGCGGCACCTGCAGTCTGACGAGGAGTATTCGTGGTTAGATCTTCCTAGAACCGCCACCCCAGGCTCATCTGCAGGGTGTTGGCATCGAAAGTCCTGTCGATGCTGCTCACCACGTAGCGGGCTTCGAGGTTCACGCGCCGGGCGAGTTGGACACCGACTCCCCCGGTGATGGCGGGTTTGGTGGTCCAGCGGGCATCCTGGAGCCCTCCTGCCTTCTGCTCAAAGTACCAACGGGCGCCGCCGACGCCCGCCACTAGGTAGGCCTGGCTTGTTCCCTGATTCAGCTTGAAGAGATGATCCCAGCTCAAGATGTAGTTTTTCGCGTAGGTCTTGGTGCCTGCCAACGAATTGCTTTCAGGGAAAGTATTCCACTCAAGGCGTGTGCGGCTGGTGTGCCAGTCTCCGTGGTCGTGGGTCCACTGCACGCCCAGGCCGAAACCTGTGCGGCTATCAAGGCTTTCCTTGAGATCCCGCAATGGCATCACGCCCTGGGCGTAGGCCCCAAAGGTGGAGTGCTGGCCAAGGTGGACGTAATGGTGGCGCTTTTCGCGCGATTCAATTTCCTGCTTCCCGGAGGGAGCTTCGACTTTAGACTCCGCAGGTTTCTCGGCGGGTTTTGGAGTGGAATCCTGAGCCGCGAGGGAGGCGCAGAGAAGACCCAGCGGCAGCAGGGACAGAGATCGGACAAGGGGCATGGAGGCTCCTGGAAAGGGTGCTCGGAAGCGAGCGATTCCAGTCCTACGCAGATGTCATGCCATAGGTTGAGCCTTGAGATATTTAGCGATTAAGGGCGGTCTGAAATCCAGGATGTCTCGGCCTGCCGCGTATGTTGAAAATTCCCACCCTGACGGCATAGGTCAGTGGACCGGGAGCTTCTGTTGCGCGTAGATGCGCTTCTTGATGCTGTCGTAGAGCGCCGCGGTGATCACGTCGTGGGTGACCAGGTGTGCCTTGGAGAAGTAGGGACGCCCGGCGATGATCTTGTCGGCGAAGGCCTCGGTGACGCCGGGGATCGCCTGCAATTCGTCCTTCGACGCGCTGTTGATGTCCACGAGCTTTACTTTGGGGGCTGCCTTGGCCTTGGCCTTCTCGGCTTTCAGGGCCTTGGATCTGGCCTTGGACTGGGCAGCGACCAGGGGATCCACGGGGGATTTGTCCTGTGTGCTGGCCGCGGGGGCTGCGCCCTTGGCTGTTGGTGGCGCCTGGGCCGTGAGTCCAAGGCTTGCGGCCAGCAGGATCACCACTGCGGAAAGCGGAAGATTGAGGTTCATGAAGAACTCCTGGAATGAAAAAGAAGAAAGCCCGGATGCAGTATCTCATCCGGGCTTTCAGTTTTTAATTCATGGTTCATGTCCGGGGCGCGGCAGGCCGGCCCTGGGTGGCTGTTACTTGAAGTTCATGTGGACGAGCCTAGTGTCGGCTACCTTGCCCGCGGAGTGGCAGAGGAAGCACTGCTCATTGTTGACCAGCGCACCGGCAACCTGAACCGTGCTGCGTGGGACGTAGAATGAGCCGCCGTTGGCCTTCATGTGGCTGAGGGCCATGGTCGAGTCGTGGCAGTTGGCGCAGGCCGCGACATAGGGGGAATTGACCAGGGTCCTGGGGTCCGCCGCCGTGGTGCTACCGGGGGTGGCGGCGTTGTAGGAGAAGCCACTGCCATAGGTTGACCCAGCGGTCACGAAAGGTGACCAGTAGGTACCAGGAATGATTTCGTTGCCGGTGACGACGACGGGGACTGGGGTGGGCACTGGACCAGAAGTTGACGAAGTGGTGGCGACAGTGGTCCAGAGCAGATTCGGAACCGCATTCGCGTTGGCGGCGATGCCGAAGTCATAGGAACCCGGTACGTGGCAACGTTCGCAGTTGTTCAGGACGCCTGGATAGGTCACGGTCCAGTACTTATCGCCTGCGGAGGCTTCCCAGGAGAATTTGTTCGCCCGCTTGCCGGCGCCGTGGATGGCGTGGACGGCATCCTTGATGTTGACGCCCCAGCCATTGTTGACCCGGCTGGTGTTGTGGCAGAACGTGCAGGTGGTCGCATCGTTGCGCTGACCGGCGTGGTAGGTCTTGGCGGTGAAGATGCCGAGAGCGCCGTGGCAGTCATTGCACTTCTGGGTGGTGACGATGGCGCGGCGGGCGGTGTTCGCTGGGCCGGTTTTCCCATCGCTCGAGGTGGCTGGGAATCCGGTTGGCAGAGCGCCGATCAGCTTGGTGACGTTGGGGGCAGGAACCGCAAGGCCTCCAACGAGCCCGTTCGGATTGCGAGGAGAGACGCTGGTCGGGTAGCCGGGCACGTTGGTCTGGGTGAGTGGCTGCGTGGAGGTCCAGGGCAGCGTGGGAGGCGTAGGTGCTTCAGCGCCTATGCCGTAGGTGTAGCCGATGCCGGCGGTGATCATGCCAGCCGTGGGCGGAATGACCGCTTCAGAGAAGGTGATGACGTAGTAGCCTGCGTCAGCACCAGTGCCGGCCACGAGGGTTGCTTTGGCGGCTGACTGCAAAGCGCGTCCGCCCATGTCCTTGCCATCCCCGCGCCAGATGTTCTTAAGGAAGGTGCTGGCGGTGGCGTTCCAGTCGGCGGGAGTGGCAATGCCGTCCTGGGGTACCGCGAAGGCGACGTACACACTGGGGCCGCCGATGAAGTTGTCCATCATTTCGGTCTTGGCAGGGTAGGTGTTGAAGACCACCGGCGAGCCGTCCTTGTTGAAGCGGAAGGTGATGACCGGCTTGCCGCCCGTGATGACGAAGCTCTTGATTTCCCAGGTCACCTTGCTGGCGCCCGCGGGAAGGTTGTTGGTGAAGGCCGCGACTGAGGAAACATTGGTATTGGAGTTTCCACCGCTGACGTGCCAAGCGCTGCCGGTGTCGATGGGCAGGACAGGAACGTGATTGGTTTTGATGGTCGCTGGGTCGTGGCAGACGGTCGCGCAATTCTGATCGTTGAGCTGAGGGCCGCCCTCGTTCAATTTGCCGTGGCCGTTGCCGGTCGACCAGTCGACGCCGTCGTGGCAGGAGCCACAGGCGACGCGGCTGGGCTTGTTGAACCAGTTGTCGCCCTGGGGGGTGGCCGTGGAAGCGGTGTGGCACTTGACGCAATTGCGTTGGTCCTGGGGGTAGGTGATTTCGTTGAACTGGATCCCAGTAGCGTTGGGGAATAAATAACCTGTCTTGGTCAGTTCTTCGCCCATGTGGATCTTGTGGACCATGTTCGGGAAGTTGGCGACCGCAAAGGTGTTCATCTTCATCTGGAAGCCGGTGTAGTTCCCGTTGGAATCCATGGAAGCTTCCGGCGATCCGTATTTCACTTGTTCCGTATGGCAGACCATGCAGAACTTGGTCTGGGTCCGGTTGCCGTGCAGCCTAAGCTTGGTGTGGCAGGTGTTGCAAGAATCGATGTTGACGATTTCCCGCTGCTCGTTCGCGACGGTCACCGGTGCGCCGGTGGCGGGGATGAAATCATAATTGATGTTGGCGGGCGTCAGGATCGTGGTGGCCGGGATGCCGGAGTTGACGCCAGTCGGCGTGTTGGTGCTGGTGCCGCGGGCATTGCCGCCGATGTAGACCACGATGCGGTGGGTCAGGTTCGGCTCGTAGGTCACATCGCCCAGATCGGTCTTGATCTGATTTTTGGAGGCATCATAGGTGGCGGCATCGAGGGTCGCCTGCATGGTGCTGACATTGCGCCAGAAGGTGTACTTGTAAGTGCCGTCGCCGTTGTCCACCAGCGTGCCCGTGGTATCCGCGGTGGGCGTCCGGGGAGTCGGGGTGGTCGCGGAAGCGGTGGGCGTGGAGGTCACGATGTAGCTCACCCACTTGCTGGGGCTGCCGAGCGTCCCAGGCACGAGTTTGGCGCAAGTGAAGGACATGTTCGAGAGGTTCGGCAGGGGGGCGCCGGAGGCCTGGGTGGTCCAGCCGAGGCCCTTGATCGGAACGCCGTGGCCATCCGTGACCTTGAAGTTGACTACGGGCGCGCCACCCATGGTGACGGAGGTGATTTGGCCTTGGAGGGCCAACCCACCCCAGTCATCGGGGCTCATGGTATTGGCATCGATTGCGAACGCGGCGCCTGGAGTGCCGCTCGGGCCGTTATTGCCATTGGTGCCGTTGGTGCCATTGGTGCCGTTCTGGCCCGCGGCGCCGCGGCAGCCGATGAGCATGAGGGCGACGATAGCGGTTGCAATCACGCCACCCATTCTTTTCAGTGGTTTCAGTTGCATGCTACATCCTCCTGTGTTGGGTTTTACTGCAGATTGGGTTGAAGTGCGGAGTTTGAATCGATAAAAAAGAGAGCAGAATCAGCAACTTGGACACCTCCTCGGGATGGTCGAAAGGTTGGTGGCCATTAGTGGATGCTCGTGCCGTGGCACAGGGTGTTGTTGAAGCAGCCGGGAGCCGTGCCCGCGAGTGCGGGGGTGGTCGGCTTGAGCGTGGAATTGGCCCCGTTGGCATGGCACTTGTTGCACTCCGGAGCGTTGCCCGCATTCGTGAATACATGGTTGGACAGGGCCTCCGAGTTGCCCAGCCAGGGCTTGTCGGGGTGGGGAGCTTTGGTATGGCAGGACTTGCAGGAAGGCGTGACGCCGACCGGGTTGTCATAGGTGGACCCGTGGCATTTCGAGCAGTAGGCGAAGCCGGCCGTATCGGAGGGCGCGGCCTGGGCACCCAGGCGGCCATGCTTAAGCCCGGCCTCCCAGCCGGCCTGATGGCTGGGTCCGTTCGGGTGGCACGTGAAGCAACTGACCCCCGAGATTCCGCCCGTGGACTTTTTATCCGTTGTGGAGCCGTGGCAGGTTGAGCATTGGGCGGGGTTCGCAATGAACTGCGCCCAGTGGTTCTGCAACCAGTCGGCAGGATGCTGGCCCTTGGCGGTATCGAACCGGGGGGCGTTGCTGCTGCTGCCACCACACCCCAATAACAGCAGGGTGAAGGCCGCAGCGACGAAGGTGTTGATCATTTGTCTGGCT
>JANYJQ010000117.1 GCA_025358435.1 Holophagaceae bacterium | reverse complement strand
TCACCAGGAACATGCCGTAGGGCTCCTTGGAGAACCGCCGCAGCCGCACCAGCTCGAGCTGCGAGAACCCCAGGATGTCGAGGTTGAGGGTCTTGAATTCCTCGCTGAGGTTCTCCTTGTCGAGGATGCGGATGACCGCGTCTTCGCCGTGGATGGTGGGCATGATGCTCACGCGGAAATCGATGGCGCGGCCGCGCACTTTAAGTTTGAAGCGGCCGTCCTGGGGCTTGCGCTTTTCGGCGATGTCCAGCTCGCTCATGACCTTGACGCGGCTGATGATGGCGGACGCAAAACGCTTATCAATGGGATCGGCCGCGGGATAGAGGCTGCCATCAATGCGGTATTTGATCAGGAAACCCGCGGCGGTGGTCTCCAGGTGGATGTCTGAAGTGCGCCTCTGCAAGGCGTTGAAGATGGTGGTATCCACCAGCTTCACGATGGGGGCTTCGTCCTTGTCGGTGAGCCTCTCCAGATCCAGAGCCTCATCATCCACATCCTCTGCGCTGAGCACCTGGACCTTCAAGGCCTCGCCCACTTCATCAAGTGCCTTCTGTCCGCTTTCTGATTTCTTGAGCACTTCCTGGATCTGGGACTGGGGAGCGCCGGCGAATTTCAAAGGGCGCTTGAGCTGCATCCGCAGCATGTCCTGGGTGACCACGTCCAAGGGATCCGCCATGGCCAGCCAAAGGACGCCCTCCCGCTCCTGCACCGGCACGAAATGGTGCTTGAGCATGGTGTCCAGCGATATAGCCTGGAAAAGTGCGAAATCCACGGGTTCCTTGGTGAGATCCAGGGATGGATACAGCAGGCGCTCGGGCCTCATGTCTGTCTGAGTCAGATCGCCGGCCAGGGTCTTGTCGCCCTTGTCGGGCATCTCCAAGACCAGGGTTTTCTCTTCATGGGGGAGTGAGGGATCGAGTGCGGCCATGAGATATGGTATGCCGTCTTTGGAGAGAAGGCTTCACATGACTCGGTTTTTCCATGCCGATGGTCACATTGGACCCTCAGTGTCGGAATCTATCGTTGACCCGCGCCGGGCTTAAGCCGCAGAATTAGGGGCCATTGTGAACTAACCGGTGCTTTTCTGGTTAGTTCGTTAGGGCCCCTCCAGCTATCAAGCGCAGTGCGCTCTCTTGCTCACTACGCTCGCAAAGCTGGAGCCTCTATGCCGGAGCAACATGAAAATCACAAGATCGGATTGCTGCAACGGCTAATTTGGCTCCGGAGTCCATATGCGAGGTTATGCCCCGATTCTGTTACTTCTGCTCATTTCTATGGCGACACCGCCCATAGTCTGGGGTCTCGCCCGCCTGCTCCGGCCCAAATCTCCCAATTTGAACAAGTACATGGTTTATGAATGCGGCATCACGCCCACCACTGGGGCCCGCGAGAAATTCTCAGTGCGTTATTACATGGTTGCGGTGATGTTCCTGATCTTCGATGTGGAAACAGTTTTCCTGATGCCCTGGGCCATCCAGATCAAGGAATTGGCACTGTTCGGCCTGGTCGAGATGCTGTTCTTCCTGTTCCTGCTGTTGTTCGGTTATGGGTACATCTGGGCCAAAGGAGCTCTCACATGGGAATGAATGGCATGAATGGACCAGACGTTCTCGAGCACATCCTCATCACCACCAAAGTCGAACGCGTCATCAACTGGGCGCGCGCCACCAGCGTGTGGCCCATGTCCTTCGGCCTTGCCTGCTGCGCCATCGAGATGATGGCCGCCGGGGCTTCCAAGTTCGACTTCGACCGTTTCGGCGCCGGCATCTTCCGGGCCACCCCCCGCCAGAGTGATTTGATGATCGTGGCGGGCACTGTGACCTACAAAATGGCTCCGGTGATCAAGAAGCTCTATGACCAAATGCCAGAGCCCAAGTGGGTCATCGCCATGGGCTCGTGCGCCACAGCCGGCGGACCCTTCGACAGCTATCACACCATCCAGGGCGTGGACAAGATCGTGCCCGTGGACGTCTTCATCCCAGGATGCCCGCCCCGTCCCGAGGGTCTGATCTATGGATTCCTGAAACTCCAAGACAAAATCATGACCAGCTCCATGGCCGATAAATACGCCGAGATCTTTGAATCGGTGAGTTAGGCCGCAGGCCTCCGGAAGGAAAAAGAGATATGGCAATCACGAAGGTCTGGATCGAAGAAGGCTGCATCGTTTGCAACGCCTGCGAGGCCGAATGCCCTGATGTCTTCCATGTCACCGAGGACAGCTGCCACATCAAGGGCGAGGCCCGCCAGGATGGCAAGGAGAGCGAGAACCGCGAGGAGAAGGCGGAACTGAAGCCGGACCTGCAGGCGAACCTTGAAGAAGCCATCATTGCGGCTGCCGCCAGCTGTCCCGTGGAAGTGATCAAGTTCGACCAGGTGGCCAGCGCTGCAGCTAAGCCGACTGCTGCTGTGGTTCCAGTTCCAACAACCCCAGCTACCCCTATCGCGCCCGCCTCTGCCGCAGAAGCCGCGCCCCCTGTGTCACCTCTGCCTGCGACACCTGCGCCTATGCCACATGTGGTAGATACCGACATAGAAAATGCGGTTGATGCGGCCCTTGGGACAACGGCCAACATCCGCGCTGCCGCTGCCCCATCCCCCGCAGCTGCACCATCCATAACCGAGGCAGCCAAACCCCGCGTCACCAAGGTGTGGATCGAAGAAGGCTGCATTGTCTGCAACGCTTGCGAAGCAGACAGCCCCGAAGTATTCCGCGTCACCGAGACGACCTGCACGATCAAGGCTGGCGTCCGGGCGGATGGCAAGGAATCCGAGAACCGGGCAGAGAAAAGCGGCCTCAATCCGTCGGATGGGGAGCGGCTTATCAGCAGCATCATCACCGCCGCCGCGAACTGCCCCGTTGAAGTCATCAAGTACGAAGTGATCGGAGAAGCGACGCTTGTGCCGCCTCCGGTGGTGGAGGCCGAAGCGCATGCGGCGGTCGAAGTCGCAGCGGGTCCCTATGTCATCGACTACAAATCCGCACCGAATCGCCAGGTGGTGATGCCGAAGACCGTGCCTTTGCCAAGCCTGCACACCTACCAGGAAGAACAGAAGGCTGCCATGGCCGCGGACGAGGCGAAGTGGATCAAGCAGCAGGCGGATTTTGAAACCGCGAAAGCCAAGGCCCTGGCTGAGGGGAAGGATGCCCCGAAACCGCCCGTACGCGCGCTTCCGAAAAAGAACGATACGGACATGGAATTCCCGGCGCCCTCTGAAGCCAAGGATCCCGACCTGCTGCACCTCATGGACCTGCTGGACGGAAAGGTTTCCCAGGCCTTCGAGCAGAGCGGCGAGCTGATCTTGCAAGTGCATCCAGACGGCCTGATCGAGACTCTCATGTTCTGCAAAGGCGACGCCTCGCTACGGTACGAAATGCTGGCGGATCAGACCGCAACGCACTATCCGGCGGCGAATGGGTTTGCGTTTTCCGTCGTCTACCAACTCACGTCCATCAGCCGCCGGAAGCGACTTAGGATTCGTGTGCTGGTGAAGGAAGGGCAGGACCTGGAGAGCGCTGTGGAGATCTACCCGTCCGCCAATTGGATGGAGCGGGAGATCTACGACATGTTCGGCATCCGATTCAGCGGCCATCCGGACATGACTCGGATTCTCTGCCCGGAGGACTGGGAAGGCTATCCGCTCCGCAAGGAATATCCCACCCTCGGCTGGGGCCAGCGGGATATCGATTTCCGCGAGGACCGTTCCGGAGTGCTCATGCGGATGGCCATGGAACAGGCAGGGAACATGGGCATCAATCTCAAGGTCCCGAAGGCAGACTGAAGCAAACGCGTATTAGGAGTTCCTGGTGTTCAAAACCGAGGAAATGGAAATCAACCTGGGCCCGCAGCACCCATCGACTCATGGGGTGCTAAGGGTGAAGCTGCATCTGGACGGCGAGACCATCACCCGCTGCACGCCGATGATCGGCTACCTGCATCGGGGTGTGGAAAAGATCTGCGAGAACAAGACCTTCTTCCAGGGCCAGGTATGGACGGACCGCACGGACTATGTGGCTTCGGTCAGCAATAACCTCGGTTGGGCCGAGGGAGTTGAAAAACTATTTGGCATCACGGTTCCACGGCGCGCCCATTACATCCGCACCATGCTCACGGAGCTGAACCGCATCACCTCGCACCTGCTGTGGCTGGGCACCCACGCGCTCGACATCGGAGCGATGACGGTCTTCCTCTACGCCTTTCGTGAACGTGAAGAAATCCTCTCCATATTCGAGGCCTTCTGCGGTGCGAGGCTCACCACCACCGCCTTCCGCATCGGCGGCCTGCGGGAAGACCTTCCGCCGGGCCTCGAAAAGCTGGTCCGCGCCTTTCAGGCCAGGTTTCTGGATTGCATCGATGAATACGAGACGCTGCTCACGGAAAACCGCATTTGGAAGAAGCGCACCATCGGCGTGGCCCTTCTCAATGCCGAAGATGCGATTGCTCTCGGAGTAACGGGGCCGGTGCTTCGCGCGGCCGGCTCGAACTACGACATCCGCAAGGCGTTCCCCTACGCCTCCTATGCGGAAATGGATTTCGAAGTGGCGACCCAGACGGCAGCCGATACCTACGCCCGGTACCTGGTGCGTCTGGAAGAAATGCGCCAGGCCCATCGGATCATCAATCAGTGCCTGGACGGACTTCCCGAAGGCCCGGTGATGGCCAAGCTCCCCAAAGTTCTGAAGTCCGAAGTGAACGAGGTCTACCACGCCATCGAGGCCCCCAAAGGTGAATTGGGCTATTACTTTGTCGGTGAGAAGGGCGGACAGAATCCCTATCGCATGCATATCAGGGCACCCTCGTTTATCAACCTCCAGGCCTTGTCCAAGATGGTTGTAGGCCGCCTGTTGGCGGACGTGATCGCCGCCATCGGAACCCTGGACGTCGTGCTCGGCGAGGTGGATCGATGATCCCCGAGCCATTTAGGGGCGGCCGAGGTGGATCGATGATCCCCGAGCGTAGATCGATGAGGATTCAACAATGACGCCGACGCTGACTCAATATCTGGTCATTTCCCTGCTGCAGATCGTTGTGGTCATGGGGTTCGTGATGACGCTGGTCCCCTTGCTCACCTTTGCAGAACGCAAGGTGATCGGCTACGTGCAGGTGCGCTTGGGCGCCACCCGGGTGGCCGGCGGACTTTGGGGCGCGCAGCGAGGCCGGACCCATCAGTCCCGGACCTTTACGGGTGGTTTGAATGGGTTCATGTGGTGGCTGGGAAGATGGCCCGTGATTTCAATCTTCCGCGGCCTGCCCATGTTCATCGCAGATGCCCTCAAGCTCCTCACCAAGGAGGACATCGTTCCAATTGAAGCTGACAAAGCGGTTTTTGTGCTGTCCCCCGCGCTGGCAATGGTGGCGGCCTTCACCGTGTTTGCAGCCATCGGTTTCGCGCCCGGCGCACTTTTCTACTTCCCCGCGAAATTCCCTTATCTGGGCGGTCTTCCGTTCTACGGGTTTCTGACGGACTTGAATGTTGGCCTGCTCTTCATCCTGGGCGTGGCCTCCGTGGGCGTTTACGGCATCGTTCTGGGCGCCTGGGCCTCCAACTCCAAGTACCCGCTGCTCGGCGGCCTCCGCAGCGCGGCCCAGATCGTCAGCTATGAAGTGCCCCTGACCCTCAGCCTTCTGGTCCCGGTGGTGCTCACGGGCTCCCTGAACTTCAACGAGATGAGCACGCGCATGGCCACGGACATTCCAGTCAATGGGCTGGTGGGCATCGGCAGGACGTTGCTGATGTTTGTGGGCTTCTTTGTCTACACCACATGCGGGTTCGCCGAAACCAACCGCACGCCCTTCGATCTGGCCGAGGCCGAAAACGAGCTGGTGGCGGGCTTCCACACGGAATACTCGGGCATGAAGTTCAGCTTTTTCTTCCTGTCTGAATATGCCTCGATGATCACGGTTTCCGCCCTGGCGAGCGCCTTCTTCCTGGGGGGCCACTATCTCTTGCCGTTCGGGCTTCAGCCGACCTGGAACCACTTTTTCCAGAACAGCCCTAGCGCATTCCTGGCCTGGACTTGCACCCCGAGCATTCTCTGGTTCCTGCTCAAGATATTCTTCTTGCTCTTTGTCTTCCTGTGGGTGCGCGCGACGGTTCCACGCTACCGCTACGACCAGCTCATGGACGTGGGCTGGAAGTTCCTGATCCCCTACACGCTGGTCATGTTCGTCATCGCGGCCTTGCTCCGCTACGCCGCCTGAGGTCGACAATGGCATCACCGAGATATTCGTTGCTCCGCACCCTGATCCCCTTCGACATCTACGGGGGCATGAAACTCACCGGGAAATATTTCGGCAAGGTCCTTCGCCAGGCCAACCGCGGCCTCAAGCGCACCCACGTCGTGGTGGAATACCCCGAAGTCCCCACGACGCTGATGCCTAGGTTCCGCGGCCGGCTGCAGATGATCAAGGATGAGCAGGGCGAGGTCAAATGCGTATGCTGCATGGCTTGCGAAAAGATCTGCCCCACCCAGGTCATCACCATCGAAAAAGGCAAAAAGGAGGGCCGCAAAACCCCCTTTCCCATCCGGTACGACTTCGAGATGGAACGCTGCATCTTCTGCGAGTTCTGCGTTGAGAGCTGCGGCTTCGATTCCATCATCCTGAACCACCAGTTCGAGCTGGCCACTTACAACCGCGAGGATTTCTCCCACGCGATGGAAGGCGGGTTCCAGAACATGTTCGACCCCACGCCCGTGAGCCACTACTCAGTCTCCAGCGAGGACTAACTCCTCCGCACCAGCTGTTCTTCTTTCAAGGTCCGCCATGGAACAACTCCTCATCAAGCTCGGCCAATACATGTTCGTGATCTTCGGCCTGTTGGCCGTGGGTGGCGCTGGTGTGTTGATCTTCTCCAAGAGCGCCGTTCATAGCGTCATCGGGTTCCTATTCTCGATGATCTGCGTGGCGGGTTGTTTCCTTTCACTGCAGGCGGAGTTCCTGGGTGTGGCGCAATTGCTGGTCTACGCAGGCGGAATTGTGGTGCTTTTCCTCTTTGTCGTGATGCTCGTGGAACTCACCAAGTATCAGGAGAAGGGCATATTCCAGACCCAGACGAAATTCGCGATTCCGCTCGTCGGACTCGGCCTGCTCGCTTTCGCAGGTGTATTCCGCACAGCGCTCTTCGGCGCCAGCACGAACGAGGCCCTGACACTCCAACCAGGCCTGGTGGGCGCCACGGAAAACCTGGGCAACGCGCAAGCGGTGAGCCGCGGCCTTTTCGCGAACTTCATCCTGCCTTTTGAAATCCTCTCGGTGATCCTGCTGGTGGCCCTCGTCGGGGCCATCGTGCTGGCGAAATCGGAAAGGGTATAGGAGCCACATATGGTCTCGATGAACGCGGTGCTCCTGATCTCATTCCTGCTCTGGTCGGTGGGCGTGGCCGGTGTGCTCATCCGCCGCAACGCGCTGGTGATCCTGATGTGCGTGGAGCTCATGCTCAACGCGGCCAATCTGAATTTCATCGCCTTCGCCCGGCTGTCAGGCACGGTCCATGGCCAGGCGTTCGCGCTGCTGGTGATGGGCTTTGCAGCGGCAGAAGTGGCGGTGGGACTCGCTTTGGTGGTGGCCCTGTATCGCAAGAAGGGCAACATCCAGGTTGATGAAATCAATCTGTTGAAGGGTTGAAACAAATGATCCTGATGATCCGGTTGATTCGAAAAGATTTGGGGAACGCATGATTATCGAACAAGCAGCGAGTCACATGGTGGAAGCCGCAGGCGCCGCCAGCACGGGCAGCGGCATCCTCTGGCTCATCCCATTCCTGCCGTTCTTCGGTTTCCTGATCAATGGGCTTACCGGTAGGCGACTCAAAAGCACCAAGGTCGTGGATGCAATCGCCCTTGGCTCGGTCGGGATCTCTTTCCTCCTCACGGTCTATTTCTTCTTCCAATTGCTTGCGATGCCTGAGGGCTCACGGTCCATCCACCAGAACCTTTGGACCTGGTTCGACCTGGGCGGTGCAAGGGTTTTGGGCGGCCTCAGCACCGCGACCATCAAGTGGGCCTACAAATTCGACGCGCTCAGCGCAGCCATGGCGATCCTGGTGACCGGCGCGGGTTTCTTGATCCACCTGTTCAGCACGGGATACATGGCCGAAGAACGCAACGACGGCCGCTACTACCGCTTCATGGCCTACATGAACCTGTTCGTGTTCTCCATGTTGAACCTGGTGCTGGGCGCCAACATCCTGATGATGTTCCTGGGCTGGGAAGGCGTCGGCGTCTGCTCCTATCTGCTCATCGGGTTCTATTTCGACCGGGAATACGCTGCGGTGGCGGGCAAGAAGGCTTTCGTCTTCAACCGGGTGGGTGATTTCGGGTTCATGATCGGCTTCTTCCTGCTGATCATGCTGTTCGGCAATGTCGATTACGACACGATGATGGGCATGGTGCGGAACCTCAGCGCGGCTCCTGCCATCACGCTCTTTGGCCACACGGCCACGCCCACCTTCTGGTTTAACCTGAGCGCCAGCTGTTTGTTTGTGGGCGCCATGGGCAAGTCCGCGCAGATTCCGCTCTATGTCTGGCTGCCGGATGCCATGGCGGGTCCGACTCCGGTGAGCGCGCTGATCCATGCGGCCACCATGGTGACCTCGGGCCTCTACATGATCACCCGGCTCAATTTCATTTACGTCCAGGCGCCCTTTGCCCTTTCCCTGGTGCTGCTGGTGGGCTCCCTGACCGCGTTGTTTGCCGCGACCATGGGCCTCGCACAATACGACATCAAGAAGGTGCTGGCCTATTCCACCGTGTCCCAGCTGGGTTTCATGTTCATGGGACTAGGCGCTGGCGCCTTCTCGGCGGGCATGTTCCATGTCTTCACCCACGCTGCCTTCAAGGCTTGCCTGTTCCTCGGTTCGGGCTCGGTCATTGTGGCCTGCCACCACGAACAGGACATGCGGAACATGGGTGGATTGCGCAAGGTCATGCCCTGGACCTTCGCCAGCATGGGCTTGGCCACCCTGGCCATCGCGGGTGTGCCGCCCTTCTCTGGATTCTTTTCCAAGGATGAGATCTTGTGGAAGGTCTTCGAGCATGGCTGGAACGGCCAAGGTACGTTCTACTACGTGTGCTGGGGCATGGGAATGTTGGCGGCCTTCTGCACGGCCTTCTACATGGTGCGGCTCATGGCCATGACCTTCTTTGGCGAGTACCGCGGCGCCGGGAGCGATCCCTATGGCCTGACGGTGCCCAGCGAGGTCCACCACGCCAGCGATGATCACGCTCTTGACGATGGCCACGCGGATGCCCACACCAATCCCGGGCTCCATGCCCACGCGGCGGACGATCTTACGGATCACGGCCATGCCGGGCACAACCATGGCCCTGCGGAAGTCCCCTGGAACATGTGGGTGCCGGTTTTCATTTTCGCGGTTCTGGCAGTGGTGCTGGGCTTCCTGAACCTGCCTCCAAGCCTGGGCGGGCTTGAACATTTTTCCAAGTGGGTGGAGCCCCTGCTGTACCAGGTGAGTGCGGTCCATGCAGGACACCACGCCGCGGAATCCATCGAGTACATTCTAATGGGCTTCGCCATCGTCTGGGCGCTCAGCGCCATGGGCCTCGCCTGGTGGATGTACATCTCTGATCCAAGCTGGTCCAAAGCCAAGGCTTTCGTGGCACGCTTCCCCCAGGTTTACGAGTGGGTCAATGCCAAGTACTACGTTGACGAGTTCTACGAAGCGATGATCATCGGCCCTGCCAAGCAATTCTCGGCGCAGCTATGGAGCCTCGACAACTGGGTGATCGATGGCACGGTGAATGGCGCCGCGCGTTTCACGGTGACCATGGCCAAAGCCAGCGACTGGTTCGACGCCAAGGTGGTGGACGGCCTGGTGAATGCCGTGGCTTGGGGCTTGCAGCAGGGTTCTCTGGGGTTCAGGGCCCTGCAGAGCGGCAAGGTCCAGAACTACGCCTTTGTGATGATTCTCGGTTTCCTCGCTTTCGCCTTTTGGAAGTTTCTCGCTTGATCTTGAAGTGATATTCGTTTGGAGTTTTTCATGAGCGGTACAGCCCAATTGATGCTTTTGGCCACCTTCCTGCCCATTCTGGGAGGGCTCGGCCTGCTCTTCGTTCCCAACGAGAAGCGCGAGGTCTTCCAGAAGGCGACGGTCGCCATCATGGTCGCCAGCTTTCTGCTGAGCGTGCCGCTCTGGTTCCAATACAACCGGGGCAGCGACGCCGTGCAGTTCGCGTATGTCTGCGACTGGATGCCGAGCCTCGGTGTCAAATTCAGCGTCGGGATGGATGGCATTTCCCTGCTGCTCTGGCTTTTGACCACGTTCACCGGCCCCATCGCGGCGCTCTGCTCCTGGGGCAACATCGAGGAGCGTTGGAAGGAGTACTACATCTGGCTTCTGGTGCTGCAGACTTCCATGCTTGGCGTCTTCATCACCCAGGACATGTTCCTGTTCTACATCTTCTGGGAAGTGATGCTGGTGCCCATGTACTTCCTCATCGCCATCTGGGGCGGCCCGCAAAAGCTCTATGCCGCCATCAAGCTCTTCCTGTATACGCTTTCCGGCTCGGTGCTGATGCTCGTGGCGATCTTCGCCATCTATTTCCTGCAGCACAAGGCGACCGGCCAATACGATTTCTCCATTGCCTCGTTCCAGAGCGCCCAGACCGTCCAGCTCATCGCGAGCCAGACCAAAACCTTCCAGATCCTGCTGACCCTGGCCTTCTTCCTGGCCTTCGCCATCAAAGTGCCGATGTTCCCCTTCCACACCTGGCTGCCGGACGCCCACGTGCAGGCGCCAACCGCCGGCTCCGTGATCCTGGCAGGCATCCTGCTGAAGATGGGCACCTATGGCTTCGTGCGTTTTCTGCTGCCCATCGTCCCCGAAGGCACCAAGGAACTGATGCCCTGGTTCCTGGCGCTGGCCCTCATCGGCGTCGTCTACGGCGCCCTGGTGGCCATGATCCAGAAGGATATGAAGAAGCTCGTGGCCTATTCCTCCGTGAGCCACCTCGGGCTTTGCATGTTGGGCATTTTCGCCATGAACCCATGGGGCATGAAGGGCGCGATGTTCCAGATGCTCAACCATGGCGTTTCGACACCGGGACTATTCCTTGCGGTGGGCATCGTCTATGAACGCCGCCACACCCGCATGATCGCCGACTACGGCGGACTTTCGAAGACCATGCCCATCTACGCGACCATCTTCATGCTCATGACGATGAGCAGCATCGGACTGCCTTTGCTGAATGGCTTCATTGGTGAAGCGACCATTCTCATGGGCACTTTCCAGACCTGGCCCTGGGTGGCTGTGGCAGCCACTTCCGGAATCATCCTGGGCGCCGCCTACATGCTTTGGATGTTCCAGCGCGTGATGTTCGGACCCATCTCAGAAGTGAATACCAAGATGGCGGACCTGAACTTCCGCGAGATCGCCTACTTCACGCCCCTGATCATCGTGGCCGTGTGGATCGGGCTCTACCCCAAGCCCTTCATGGACATCATGGACAAGCCCGTTGCCAAGCTAGTGATGCAAGTGCAGCCGGACTTCTACAAGGCTGAATCCCTTGCCGCCAAGCAGGCTGAAGCCGCCAAGGTCGGTATGCATGGGATGGAAGCCCAGGAAGCGCCTGAAACCAAGGAACATGGAACCGCGCCCGCAGAACACGCTTCTGAGCCGAAGGCAGAGGTATCTGAAGCGCATGCAGCTCCAGGGGGAGGTCACTGATGCCTTCCTTCGCACCGGGGCTTTGGGAAAACCTCAGCCACGACATCCACTACATCTGGCCTCACATTCTGCTGATGGTCTCGGGGTTGCTGATGCTATGGCCCCTGGATACCTGGTTGTTGCCATGGACCAAGGCTGAGAAACACAAGTGGGCCATCCCCACCATGGCGATCCTGGTGGTTTCGCTGGTGCTTTCCATCTACACGCCCAATGGGCTCGGTTTCTCCGCCATGTACAAGGTGGACGGCCTGGCCAAGGGTTTCCAGGTGCTTTGCATCCTGGCCTCGATCTTCGCCGTGATGCTCAGCCAGAAAGTGCTAGGCGCCCTGGTGGAACATACGGCGGAATACTATGCGCTGATCCTGTTCGCCACCAGCGGCATGCTCTTCATGTGCGGCGCCGTGGATCTGGTGACGATCTACTTCTCCATCGAGCTGATGGCGCTCTGCATCTACATTCTCGTGGCCTATCTGCGCCAGCAGGAGCGCGGCATCGAGGCCGGCATGAAGTACTTCCTGCTGGGGGCGTTCTCCAGCGGCATCATGCTGTTCGGAATCTCGCTGCTGTTCGCCGCGACGGGGGGCATCACGACAAACCTGACGGAGTTGAACCAGAAATTGGCGGTGGTTTCCCAGGATAAGAGCCTGCTGGTCTATTCCGGTGTGCTGATGGTGCTCGTGGGCCTTTGCTTCAAGGTTGCGGCGGTGCCTTTCCATATGTGGTCTCCCGACGTTTACGACGGGGCCCCGACACCCATCACAGCCTGGTTGGCGACCGCGCCCAAAGCTGCTTCGCTGGCCGTGTTCCTGAGGGTTTTCGGTACCGGCTTCCATAGCATTTCGTATGAGTGGGAGGCGCCCCTGATGCTCATCTGCGGCGCCAGCATGATCCTTGGCAACGTTGCGGCCATCAAGCAGCAAAGTTTGAAGCGGCTGCTGGCCTATTCCTCCATCGCCCACGTGGGGTACATGCTGCTGGGCGTTTTGAGCCGGGATGCCCAGGCTGGAGCCCAGGCGGTTTGGCTCTACATGCTGCTGTATCTCTTCATGAACACCGGGGCCTTCGCGGTGCTCATCTACCTTCAGGGCAAGAATGAAGGCGAACGCATTGAAGACTTCGCCGGCATGGGCAAGCGTCATCCTGTGCTGGCATTTTCCATGCTCGTATTTCTATTGAGCCTTGCGGGGATTCCGCCCTTCATCGGCTTTTTCGGGAAGTTCTACATCTTCCTCCTGGCGGTGGAGCAGGGCTTCACCACCTTGGTGGTCATCGCCTTGCTGACGTCCGCCGTGAGCGCCTTCTACTATCTGGAAGTGGTCAAACAGATGTATTTCAAGGAGCCTGCCGAAGGCGAAGTGGAGCCGATGGATTCGTACTCCAAGTTCCTCATCAGCACGGCCTGCGCGCTCGTTCTGGTCGGGACGGCCTTTGGGCCTCAATTGCTGAAATGGACAGACGATATCCGCTGGTTCGAAAAGGAGGCTCCCGCCGTTGTGATGGAGTTTTCGAATAAATAAGCCCCGTAGAATTTAAACTTGAAAGCGCGAGAGACTTCCCGCGCTTTTTTCAAGCGACCGGGAAACCCGATGCCAAGTCTCAAGCCTGAAGGTGGCACTCCCAGGGAACGAGCCCTGTGGGGTGATCTCATTGCCATGGGAATGGTCTTTCCCATCGCCATCTGTTTGGGATATTTCATTGGCCGCTATGTCGGCGGGTATTTCGGCCACGCCTACGCAGGTGGCCTTTGGGGCCTCGCCTGGGGCATCGCCACGGGTTTCTACGAGCTGTACAAAGTGACCGCGAGGATGGCGAGGGTGAAACCTGCCCCTGAACCCGCTGAGCCCACTGAACCCACTGAACCCACTGAAGGGCCCGTCCGAGACGACGAGGAACGCCGTGAGCCTTGAAGGCCGGAAACTGGGCCAGGATCCTGGAAGCGGGACCCTGAAGGCCGTCAGCCGATTCCAGTGGATTCTCGTGGTTCCCGGGGCGCTGGCCTGGGCATTTCGGGGGCGGAATGCGGTCTTTGCCTTCGTGGTGGGCAGCCTGATCTCCCTGGCCTTCTGGCGGCTGCACCGGATCATCGTGGCCAGGATGCTCACTCCCAAAGTGCGGCTTCGCTGGTTCTACGGCTTCCTTACGCTGGTGAAACTGGCGTTGATCGTGCTCTGTTTGCGTGGGATGATGGTGATCGTGCCTCAAGAAGGTCTCCCAATGGCGACGGGCCTCATGCTCTTCGTTATGGCGATCCTCTTGGTGGCCGGATGGCATGCGGTGGCCTCGTTCCGCACTAGGCCTCCGAATGCTCCACATGACTGAACGGTCTTCTACCCAGGAATCCCGATGGAACATCATGCTTCAGAGCTCGCCAAATTCCTGACCAACCTGTTGGGGCTATCCCGGCATGCTTGGGGTTCCTTCATGGATGGCGCGCCCATGTCGTTCATCGAGCGCTACGACTATCTGCTGAACGCCATCCTGGCGGCCATCGCCACCGTGATCATCGTGTCCGTGGTGAAGAAGAACCGCATCCCCGGCCCCATGCAACAAGTGCTGGAATTCGTCACCACGGGGCTTCGCAGCCTTGTATCGGACAACATCCACCACCACCCGGACCATTTCCTGCCGTTCATCGGCACACTGGCGCTCTTCATATTCCTGAACAATGTCTTCGGCCTCATCCCTGGTTTGAGTCCTGGAACGGCAAACTGGAATGTGACCCTGGCTTTGGCTCTGCTGGTGTTTGCGTACTACAACTTCCACGGCATGAAGGAAAAGGGCTTTCTCAAGTACTGGGCGCATTTCACAGGACCCATCTGGTGGTTGGCGCCCTTCATGTTCCCCTTGGAGATCCTTGGCCTGCTCGCCCGCAACCTGAGCCACTCCCTGCGACTTTTCGGCAATATCGCTGGCGAACACCTTGTGGCCGGGATTTTCTTCGGTCTGCTGCCCATCTTGTTGCCAGTGCCGTTGATGGTTCTGGGCCTCTTCTTCAGCTTCATCCAGGCTTTCGTGTTCACCATGCTGGCGACCATCTACTTGTCGGGCGCCGTGGCCCACGATCATTAAGGCCCTGAGACTTCGTACCGCATCATTTCACCACCTGGGAAGCGGGATTCCGAACCCTGCCCCCTCTTTTTTGGAGACTTCCATGAAGAAGTTCCTCACTACCGCCTTCCTGTTCATGGTCGCGACCATGGCATTTGCCCAGGCCGCAGCGCCCGCGGTTGCCGAAGGAGGAACCCCAGTGCGGTTCCTGGCTCACCTTTCCCTCGCCATCGCCGCAGCAGGTTGCGGTTTGGGTCAGGGCAAGGCCGTTTCCGCCGCTTGTGAAGGCATCGCCCGCAATCCTCAGGCCGCCGGCGACATCCGCACCACGATGATCATCGGTCTGGCCCTCATCGAGGCCCTGGTGATTTACGCCCTGGTGGCTGCATTCGCCATCAAGTAAACCGGGCTCTCGATCGACTGGTTCTCAACAGGGCGCTTTTGCGCCCTGTTTTTTAAGGTAAGCACTACACTAAGGCGCCCATGGCTCGCGTATCGCTCTTTCCACTTCCCCCCGAAGCCACCCGTGTCGTCCTCGGAGGCGAATCATCCATCGACATGGGCAGCCTGAATATTCTGGATCACCGCTCTGCTAGGGGCTTTGCGCGGAATTATGGCTATGACCTGGATGTACCAGCCCAAAGAGCCCATGTGGTCCAGGTGTTTGGGAATGCCCTCGAGTTCCTGGGCTGGGTGATTCTCGAAGGCCAGGTGGAAGCAATTCCCTTGGAGATCCGGGAGTTGAGGGATCCCGAGGATCTCCTGGTCTGGGCGTCCTTCCGCCCCCAGGATCAGCTTTCCCACTGGGCCTGCGTTGTGCTGAGAGTGATGCACACGCTCTTCCACATCGACCACAATGTGAACCTCCGCAATCTCAAGGACATCCAGGCCCAGGTCTTCGAGCCCTACGATCAGTTTTTGGTGGCCCTTGATGACGGGACCTGGGTGCTCCGCGGGGACTACGAAGTGCCCCTCGTTGCGGCGGAGCGCAAGCAGAACAAGGATCGGGCCTCCATGCTTCTGAAAATGCTCCACAAGCCCGAAAACGTGGCGGAAACCATCTACGACCAGATTGGCATCCGGCTCGTGGCTGAGGATCGTCTCGGCGTTCTGCTGGTGATCCGCTTTCTGTTGGACCACCATGTACTTATGCCCACCCATATCAAGCCATCCCGAAGCAGGAATCTGCTCGTGGATATGGATGCGCTCCAGGCTTGGACGGGTGAACTGCCCGAAGGCTTCGCCATTCCAGCCGTGGGAAGCCCCGAACGGGAAGCTATTTGTGCCCGTCTGATGCCAAAAACCCAGGTAAATGGAGGGAATCCTTTCACAAGCCAGGATTACAAAGCAGTGCAATTTACCGTCAGGACCTTGATCCGGCTGCCCAACCCGGCGGTAGCGCTTCTGGAGAAGATTTCAAAGAGCCTTGCCCCAGGTGATGCGACCCGCGTTAAGATTCCTCAGTTGATCCAAGAGCAGGAAGAGTTTACGTTTTTCTTCGCACACGAAGTCCAAGTCATGGAACCCTCCGGGTTTCAAAGCGCGCGATCGGGACCAGCCTCCCATGGCGAATACAAACAGCGGCAGCGCGATGCAGTTCGAAGACGAGTCCTAAGAGGAATAAAATTGGAGGAAGCGCCATGTTGAACATCCAGGCCCGCCAAGAGGGTAACGCCGCGATCGTGACCATCCAGGGCAAGGTGAACTTCGAGGTGACCGCCCAACTAAGGGACGTGATCCGGGATACTGTCGCGCAGCAGCAGCCCAAGCTCCTGGTCATCAACCTGGAAGGCGTCAGCTTCATCGATTCCTCTGGACTCGGCCTCCTGGTGGCCGCACGCAACAGTGTCGACAAGAGCAGCGGCAAACTCCACCTATGCGGCCTCCCTGCCCAGGTCAAGAAGACCTTCGACCAGACCAATCTCACGAATTATTTCTCCATCTTCACCACTGAGCAGGATGCCCTGAGAGGCGCTTGATTGGTTCGGTGAGCCCTAGCGCCGCCAGATTCCCTATTCCAGTGCCATCTCCACACTGATCCACCCTTAGTCCCGGAGCATTTCAAGCATGAGCAAGGGTGTGGTGCTTGTGGTGGATGACGAGCCTCCCATCCGGGACATCCTGAGCTTCTATCTCAAGCGCGCGGATTACCAGGTGCTTGTGGCGGAGAATGGCATCCGCGGCCTTGAGGAAATGAGCAAGCTCCAACCGGATCTCATCATTTCCGATCTGCGGATGCCCGAGATGGCCGGGGATGATTTCTGCCGCCAGGTGAAAGCCAACGCATCCACGAAAGACATCTATTTCATGCTGGTCTCGGCTCTTGACGGCAGCATGAGCAAGATCGGCGGCTTGAACATCGGCGCTGACGACATGATCTCGAAGCCCTTCCATGCGCAGGAAGTGATGGCGAAGGTGGACAGCGCTTTCCGCATCATCGCCATGCAGAATGAAATCAAGCGGCAGAATGTCGTGCTGAGAGAATTCCAGGATCGCGTGAACGGCGAGATGGAACTGGCTGCCCGGCTCCAGATGGGTCTGCTGCCGGCACTCCCCGGTATCGCGCCAGGCATCCAATACACGCACCGATATCTCCCCGCAGATGGCATCGGCGGCGACATCTACGCCATTGCGCCCTTGCCCGATGGCAGCACAGCCTTGATGATCGCCGATGTCAGCGGGCACGGAGTCACGGCGGCCCTGATCTCGTCCATGGTGAAGACATCCTTTGAAAGCCATCTTCGCTTGAGCCTTGATCCCCTTGCCTGGGCTGTGGGCATGAATCAGGATCTTTCGAGGAACACCCTGGCCGAACAGTTCGCGACGGCCTTCCTGGCGCATCTGGACCCCGCCACGGGCAAGATGGCCTATGTCGTGGCTGGGCATCCCGCGCCCTTCAAGATTCCGGCCGGCGATTCCGGCAAGATCGGCAAGCCGGAACAACTCAGCGGAAAAGGATTCATGCTCGGCATTGATGCAGATCTGCCATTCACCTCCCAGCACGCCGACTTCCACGTAGGTGACCGCCTGGTGCTTTTCACGGATGGGTTGGATGAAGTGGAGCGGGAGAATCGCACCTACCTTGGCGAAGAAGGGCTCATGGGCTTTTGTGAGGATCTTCCGACCGATGCGGAGCAGGCGGCGATACAGCTCATCGAGCAGGTCAAAGCCTTCAACGGCCCAGCGACTTTCAGCGATGATGTGACCTTGGTGGTTGTGGACCGGGTGGACTGAAAAATAGCCGATTGCCGATTTGAAGTCGCCATCGTCCGCTGAGCTTCAACTGCAAACCTCTACCCTATGGCCTCTTCCTCCGCGATGTCCCGGCTCTTCCAGAGCCTTGGCCCCAGTTCCGCGAGCAGGGTCGCGCTGACGATGAGCGCGGCTCCAACCCACTGCCTTGGGCTCAGATGTTCCTTTATGCCTGGAATCCATCCGCTGATGGCAACGGTGGCTGCGAACACTGGCTCGATTGAGAACAGGACTGCGGTTTCTGTGGCGCTCACGTAGGCCTGCATGGCGCTTTGAACATAAAAGGCCAATGTGGTCGCGAGGAGCGCCAGATAGGCCAGCGCAATCCATATGCCCGGAATATGGAAGGAGGCGGTTATTCCCTGGAATCCGTAGGGCGCGGGCGAGAAGGCGGCGGCGATGGAGAAAAGCACCCCCACCACGGCCACCTGGCTCCAGGCCAGCACCCAGCCCCGGCCACGGCGGGAGAAGTGGCCTGTCATGACAATGTGCACGCCCACCAGCATCGCGTTCACCAAGGTTTCGGAATCCCCCCGGTTCCAGCCGCCGAAGGAAAGGCTTGGTTGGTAGACCAGCAACAGCAATCCGGTGAGCGCGAGACCGGCCCCGATGCCGTGTGAAGCCCTGAGGCGGTCTCCCACCAGCATGGAAATCATCGGAGTGAAAATGACGTAAAGCCCGGTTATGAAGGCTGATTTGGCCGTGGTGGTAAAGCGCAATCCATCTGTTTGGAACCAGAAGAGCGTGGCGAGCACCAGACCCAGCCACAGGCCATCCAGCATCTCCCGTCGGGTGGGTTTGATTCGAAGAGCCACCAGAACAACACCCAGGGCCAAGGCACCCAGGGTGAATCGCAGGCTCAGCAGCGCATTGACCGAAAGCCCCGCACGGAGCGCGTAGGCCACAGCCGCGAAGGTCCCGCCCCACACCAGGGCGGTGGAGAGCAGTCCGAACACCGCCAAGAGATGCTTTTGGGCGCGGGGCTCCTGAGTAGTTCCTTCCACCGTCTCAGCTGAGGATGGCGGCAATGCGCACTAGCAGCTGAGGCTGGTCGGGGTCGCTTGTGGAAAACGTCAACCAATCGTTGGTGGTGCCAGGCTTGGCGCCCTTGCCCAGGACGACAGTGAATTCCTGCAGCGCGGCTGGTTGGCTACTGAGGCCCTCCAGGCGCACATTGGCATTGGTGCAGCTCTCGAATTTCAATAGAAAAGGCTTGCCGGTGGTGCTCTTCAGCACGAGTTTCGTGCGCAATTCCTTGCCAGCCTGTTCCTGCCACACCACTTTGTCGGGGCTTACGGAAATGGCAGGCTTCAATTCCCATTGCGAGGTGAGCACGATGGGGGGGACCCGCGGGTTGGTATGGCGCACTGTGATGGTGTCAGCGCCCCGCTGCTGGCCGCTCGGCACCAGCTTGCCATCAAAGGTGATGTCCAGAACCGCATCCTGGCCTTCGTTCTTGTAGGAAAAGCGGTAATAGGGAGCGCCTGCCGCCTTGACTTCAGTGATCTCCACTTTTTCACCATTGCCGCTTTCCAGACGCACGCTTGAATTCATGGGTTTGGTGCGGGGCACGTCGAGAAAGAAAAGGGAATTGCTCTTCAGATTGATCTCTTGGGTGATGTCCGCTTCGAAGGTGAGGGTCTGGCTAGGATTTTTCGGATCATTCGAAATCACCACCAACGATTTGCGGACGGGGCCGCGATAACCGGTCGGGTTGAAGATGGCTTCGATTTCAGTGGATTCGCCCGGCGTCAGCGACCATTTGGCTGGAGCGGTGTAGGTGCAGCCGCAGGAAGGATTCACCCCGGTGATGCTGAGGATGGCCGTGCCCTTGTTGAAGACCTTGAACTTGTGGCTGACCTTTTTGTCCGGCGAGATCTTGCCAAAGTCGAAGTGCATCGCATCGAAGCTGATGGCGGGCTGGGCTGGATCCTGGGCCGCGAGCACAAGGGCCGGGATTGTAAGGAGCAGTGCTAGGCGCATGGGGAACCTCTGAACATTCCCTGATTCTACGTCAAGCCGTTGCGAAAAAATAATTTGGGCATCGAGATGGCCAGGCATGATGCGCAGTGGCCCCATTCAATAACGGGGATCCCGCTTGGTCTCCAGCCGATGGGCAGCCCATATGCCATGCCAGGCAGCTCTCACCAACCTCAGGCGGCCTTGAAATACACGCATCTGGAGAACATACAACGCGATCCAGAAGCGCTCGAAGCCCCCTTCCGGATAAAGTTCTCTGTGCAGCAGCAGTCGATTCCGTGCGCTGTAGAAGGCCTGAAGCGGGCTCCGTTTGCCGACGGTGCGGGCACTGCGGTGAAGGATCTGAAGCTGCGTCAGAACGATGGGGAGCCCGAGAGCGTGGGCTTTTCGGCAAAGGGCAGCATCCTCCCAGTACAGGAAATACTTGGTGGGCCAGGGACCGATTCGGTCCCAGGCCTGGCGGAGTAACAGAATCGAAGCGCCGCTCAGGGATTCCCGGGGTCCCAACTGCCGGCACCCTTGAGGCAGTGAAACCGGGGAACTGTGAACTCCACGGCAATACCAACCGTCCATGCGATCCGCGCCTTGCCGCCGGCTTCCGTTGATTTGATGCGTGCCCCAGAGGGCCACCTGGGGATTCGCTTCCGCCATCCGAAAAAGAGGCTCCAGCGTGGGGCATTCAAGCACGGCATCGTTGTTCAGAAACCACACGGCCGGGGCACCGCCCGCGAAGGCATGTTGAGCACCCCGATTGCACCCGCACCCGAAGCCTGGATTGCTGAAATCATCGAGAACTGTCAGTCGGGGATGTGCGCCCTCAAGGCTGCTGCCGAGACCCGGCTCTGGACCGTGGTCCACGACAATCACGGCGTGAGGCTCAGTTTCATCATCGCGAAGGGATTCCAGGCACCGCCGGGTGAGCTCCGGTGGCCCGAAATGAACCAGCACCACTGCGGGCACGAGTGCGTCAGGGGCCTGGTTTTCGTGCAAGAATGTCACCTCATCATGAAAGTACCGTCAACGGGGGTCACATGCGAATCAAAGGTGTCGTGCTGGCTGGAGGCACGGGTTCACGCCTTTTTCCACTGACAAAAGTGACCAACAAGCATCTGCTCCCCGTGGGCTATGCACCCATGATTTGGCATCCCGTCTGGAAACTGAAGGAAGCCGGGGCCGAAGAGATCCTCATTGTCACAGGAACCGAGCATATGGGCGATGTGGTGGGCTGCCTGGGTTCGGGCAAGGAATTCGGCTGCCATTTCACCTACAAGGTCCAGGACGAGGCCGGCGGCATCGCCCAGGCCCTGGCGCTGGGCGAGAACTTCGCGGGCGATGAACACCTGTGCGTCATCCTGGGAGACAACATTTTCCAGGACAGCCTGGTGGATGAATTCAAGGTTTTCGAGCAGCAGGGGCAGGGGGCCCGCATCCTGCTTAAACCCGTGACGGATCCGCACCGTTTCGGCGTAGCCGAAGTGGTGGGAGACAGGGTGGTGGGCATCGAGGAGAAGCCCAAAGAGCCGAAATCGAATCTCTCGGTGACCGGCATCTACTTCTACGACAACCAGGTGTTCGATATCATCCGCCACCAGAAACCCTCCGGACGTGGCGAGATGGAAATCACGGACGTCAACAATGCCTACATCGAGAAGGGCCAGATGAGTTTCGGCACCTTCCAGGGTTGGTGGTCCGATGCGGGCACTTACCCCAGCTTGGCCAAGGCCAACGAACTGGCGCTCGGAGAGGCCATGCCCTTTCCCAACATCATGAGGAAGATCTGATGCAGTTCAAGAAGGGTCCCATCGAAGGTGTGAAGGTCACGGCCATCAAGAAGTTCGTGGACGAGCGCGGCTGGCTGGCGGAGATCTTCCGCCATGATGAACTCACCGCCGAGTTCCATCCCGCCATGGCCTACATCAGCGTCACGCGTCCCGGTGTGCTGCGCGGGCCCCACGAGCACGTCGACCAGGCAGATCTCTTCGCCTGGGTCGGACCCGGCGATTTCAAGTTGACCCTTTGGGACAACCGAGCAGACAGCCCCAGCTACCTGAACCGCATGGAGCTTTTCCTGGGCCTCAACAACCCTGGCTCAGTGATCGTCCCTAAGGGCGTGGTGCATTGCTATCGCTGCGTCAGCCATGAGCCCGGCTGGGTACTCAACTGCCCGAACCGCCTCTTCGCGGGCGAAGGCAAGCTCGAACCCATCGACGAGATCCGCCACGAGGATGATCCGGAGAATCCCTTCGTGAAGGATGAGGCTGCCCGAAGGATCTACGTCTGATGCGGATCGTGGTGACCGGCGGAAGCGGCCAGCTGGCCCGCGCCATTCGGGAAACTTGGACCGGCCATGAAGTGATCTGCCCTCCGGAAGCAGAATTGGATCTCGCCCGGCAGGAAGCCATCCAGCGCGTCCTGCAGGAACTGAAACCAGAGGTGGTGGTCAACGCTGGAGCCTTCACCCAGGTCGACCGGTGCGAGACCGAAGAAGCGCTGGCCACCCTCATAAACGGAACGGCGGTCTCATGGCTGGCGGAAACCTGTGACGGGCTCGGTGCCAAGCTCGTGCAGATCAGCACAGACTATGTCTTTGATGGGCAGGGCACGCGGCCCTATCTGGAAGCCGACCCCGTGGCACCCCGCTGCGCCTACGGCCGGACCAAGCTGCTGGGCGAGCAGGCCGCCCTTCGTTCAAGAAATCATCTGGTGGCCCGCACCGCCTGGCTCTACGACGCCTGGGGCAAGAACTTCTTTCTGACCATGGTGAACGCCGCACGCCAGGGAAGGGAATTACGGGTCGTGGACGATCAACGAGGCACCCCCACGAGTTGCCGTGCCTTGGCCCGCCAGCTTCAACTGGCCATAGAGGAGGATTGGCAGGGATTGGTGCATGCCAGTTGCAGGGGCGAGACGACGTGGTACGGCTTCGCAGAGGAAATATTCCGCCTCACTGGAATCAACGCCAGACTAAGCCCATGCGCGACTGCGGACTATCCGCTCCCCGCTCCCCGGCCGGCCTATTCGGTGCTTGACGGAGCCCATCGGAAAGAGCTGGGGAGCGATTGCATGGGGGAATGGATCGACGGCCTCGCGGAAGTGGTAGCGCATTATTCGAAGCTGGCTCAATGAGCGGAGGGGCTTTGAACCGCTTGATCCTATTTGCCCACTTTGACGCAGAGAACCGGGTCAAACCCTATATCTTGTACCATCTTCAAGCTCTCAAGGCGTTGGGCGGCAGGATCCATTTCATTTCCAATTCTCCACTCCCCTCCGAAGAGGTTGAAAAGGTGGCTCCCTATGTGGAGCGCACACTTCTACATGAAAACCGGGGATTGGATTTCGGGATGTGGAAGGACGCGTTGGAGGATCTTGATTTTTCATCCTTCGATGAATTGGTTCTTACGAATTCGAGCGTTGTCGGCCCGATCCATCCACTGGCTCCCATTTTCCAACGGATGGACGGCACGCCTTGCGATTTCTGGGGCATGACGGAATCCAGGGAAATATTGCCTCACCTGCAATCGTTTTTCCTCGTATTCCGGAAACAGGTGTTTTCATCGTCCAGTTTCCGTGAATTCTTTTCATCCGTCCTGCCCTATCGCTCCAGGCTCAACGTCGTGCTTGCCTATGAACTGGGCCTGACAACCTACCTTCAGGAAAACGGATTCCAGGGCGGCGCAGCCTTTCCGAACGGCAATCGAAGAAGCCCCTTCTTGCAAAATCTCGTTTTTCGGAAATCCGCGGTGAATCGGATTCGTCCCAAGAAAAATCCAACCCTGTTCTACCCTGACTTGATGATCTTGGAGGGAATGCCTTACTTCAAGATCATGCTCTTCAGGGAGAACCCGTATGGGATCCGGATGGATTCTCTGCGAAGGCTCATCCAAAGCACAGGATTTGATCTCAATCTGATGAATTGAGCCCTTCGGAGATGACATGCCTCAGACCATTCTCATTACCGGCGGAGCCGGATTCATTGGTTCGAACCTCGTGCATCACTGGCGCCGCCGGCATCCTGGGGACCTCATCCTGGTGCTCGACAAGCTCACCTACGCCGCGGATCCACACCAGATCGAGGGCCTGGAAGGCGTGGATCTGGTGGTTGGCGATATCCAGAATCTTGAATTGGCACGCCACCTGATCGAACGCCACAAGGTGAAGAAAATCTTCCACCTGGCTGCGGAAAGCCACGTGGACCGCAGCATTGCGGGTCCTGCGGAGTTCATCCAGACCAACCTGGTGGGTACCTTCTCAATGCTGGAAGCTGCTCGGCAAGCCTGGGCAGGCGACCAAGCCTGCCGCTTTCTCCACATCAGCACCGATGAGGTTTATGGCTCCCTGGGCGAGACCGGCAAGTTCCACGAGGGCATGGCCTACGCGCCGAATAGCCCCTACAGCGCCAGCAAGGCCGGCAGCGACCACCTTGTGCGGGCCTACCACCACACCTACGGGATGAACGTGGTGACCACGAACTGTTCGAACAACTACGGACCGCGGCAGCACCCCGAAAAGCTGATTCCGCTTGCGATCACGCGCATGGCGAAAGGCGAGCCCATACCCATTTACGGCGATGGGCAGAACGTGCGGGACTGGTTGTATGTGGAGGATCATTGCCTTGCCCTGGAGGTGGCGATGTTGAATGGCGTTGCAGGCGAGACGTATTGCGTGGGCGGCGACAACGAGCAGAGAAATCTCGACCTTGTGGACCTGCTCTGCGACACAGTGGATGCTCATCTCGGCCGCCCCCAGGGGACCAGCCGCAAGCTGAAGGCCTTTGTCGAGGACCGCGCGGGCCACGACCGGCGCTATGCCATCGACGCCACCAAAACCCAAAGGGAATTGGGTTGGAGGCCCGAGCACATATTCGAATCCGGGCTCCGGGCCACCGTCGCGTGGTACCTCCCCCAGCCGATCTGATCTTCCCTGTTGCCAATGACCATGAACGGCCAGCGGGCCGAATCCAAACACGGGATCACATGAGCCAAGCCCCACAAAGAACCGCGGTGAAGGAGTCCTCCAGGCTATTCCGTGAGGGGCGCCGGATTCGAAACCAGATCGGCGGCTTTTTTTCGTCCTTGGCCACCTTCCCTTTTCGCCGGAAGCTGCTTAAACCGCTTCGCCGATGTGTAAGTCATTACGGATCGATACCAGTCGAGGACCTGTCTTCCAGGGTTGCCCAGGCATTTGCCTCCAAGAGCTGTGGAAGCCCTCGGGTCAGCATTATCATCCCGGTCTTCAACCAGTTTCCCTTCACCTCGCGATGCCTGCTCTCTTTGGCGGATCTGGTCACCGATACTCCGTTCGAAATCATCGTGGTGGATGACGGATCCACCGATGAAACAGAACGTTCGCTTTCCGGGCTGCCTGGGGTCCGGTACCACAGGAACCCAACGAACCTTGGATTTGTGGATTCGTGCAATACGGGGGCCCAGCTGGCCATCGGGAAATATTTGATTTTTCTCAACAACGATACGCTGGTCCTTCCCGGGTGGATCGAGGCGCTGGAACATACATTTACCAGCCATAAGGACTGCGGTCTGGCTGGGTCGATGCTCATCTATCCAGACATGACGCTTCAGGAAGCCGGCGGTGCGGTTTTCCGGGATGGCTCCGCCTCAAACAGAGGGAAGGGACAAGATATCGGTGATCCTGAATTCAACTATCTTCGCCAAGTGGATTACTGCAGCGGTGCCTCGATCATGATTCCTGCGGAATTATTTAAAAGGATTGGAGAATTTGATACACGTTACCGGCCAGCCTACTATGAGGATACCGATCTTGCTTTTTCCATCAGGCAGAATGGGCTCAAGGTTTACTATCAACCGGCTTCAAAAGTCATTCACTTTGAAGGAATGACAGCTGGAAAAAAAACAACGCAAGGCGTGAAGATTCACCAAATAACCAATCACCTTCACTTCATTGAAAAATGGAAAAAACAACTCCTCATACAACCTGAACGTAATAATCGGGAAAATGTACAAATAACTAAAAATTTAAAAAGAAAGATTCTGGTTCTTGACAATCAGACTCCCAAGCCTGATCGGGATTCAGGTTCCATGGATATGTTCAACGCTCTTCGCATCATGATAAATCTAGGCTTTCAAGTTGATTACATTCCGCTTTATCGGCCTAAATATGTTTACTATTATACTCAATTGCTAGAACAAGAAGGAGTTCGCTGTTTTTATAGACCTTATTTTATCAATTTAAAATTTCACTTCAAGAAAAATCAAAATTATGATTTAATATTTATTTCACGAATCAAGACAATCCAGAACAGTTTTAATAAAATTCGGGAGGTAGCGCCAAAAGCAAAAATAATTTTCAACACCGTTGATTTGAATTTTTTACGCGTGGGACGGCGCGCTTTTATCGAAAAGAGCAGAAGCCTTGCGCGCAAGGCAGAAAAATTCCGCAGCAAAGAGCTTTATTACCTCAATCACGCCGATGCCAGCATCTTGATAAGTCCAGCTGAGTTGAACCTAATAGCTCCAGACATTGATATTTCAAAAATTGCAATAATTCCATTAATACGTGAATTATCACCAAAGATCGCTGATTTTCAACACAGTAAAAATATCGCCTTCATCGGGAATTTTACACATCATCCGAACGTGGACGCTATGCGATTTTTTCTAAATGAAGTTTGGCCCTCACTAAAAATGAAGATGCCTGGCGTTCAATTTGATATTATTGGCCAAGGTTTTCCTTCTGATTTGTCTTCGTTGATAGATGATTCAATTAAGATCCATGGCCTCATCCCAGACCTTGATGGCCTATTCCCAACTTTGAGGCTGTGCGTTGCTCCACTGCGGTTTGGCGCAGGCCTCAAGGGGAAGCTGGCAACCTCCATGGGCTATGGGGTTCCCAACGTCGTTTCACCAATAGCAATAGAAGGTATGGACCTGGTGCACGAACAGCATGTTCTTGTGGCGGATACCCCTGAAAGGTGGGTGGAAGAAATCTGTAAATTGTATTTCGATCGAAAGCTATGGGAGGAATTATCGGGAAACGGGTTAAAATTCGTGCAAGACGAATATTCGATGGAAATAAACTCAAAGCGTTTCCAATCATTATTTGAAAAATTATTATTATTTGAATCTTGAACGAAAAAACTCAGCAGGACAGGACTTCGGGCGAAAGCTCCTTTAGACTCTCCGACATCAACCCAAGGTAAGGAATCAGGTCAGCCCCCCACCAAAATCCGATGAAAAAGAACTCCAAATGACAACCCACCTCGACTTGGGCTGCGGCGCCAAGCCACGCAACCCCTACCAACGCGATGAACTGTTCGGGATCGACTTATCGGGAGACGAGGGTGCGGGACCTGTTCGGCGCGCCAACTTGGCGATGCAGCCCATCCCATTCGATTCCAACAGCTTCGATTCAGTGTCGGCCTACGATTTCTTTGAACATATGCCACGAGTCCTGCCTACGGCCGATGGGCACTCGACGCGCTTCCCGTTTATCGAGCTCATGAATGAGATCTGGCGGGTGCTGAAACCAGGCGGCCTCTTGTACGCGAGCACGCCGGTGTACCCTCACAAAGCCGCCTTTCAGGATCCGACCCACGTGAACATCATCTCTGTGGATACCCATCTCTACTTTGTCCAGCCTCAAAAGATGGCAACGATGTACGGGTTCACAGGGGAGTTCATCGCACGTCGAGTGCAATTGGGGCGCCCCGGCTCCGACACCCTCTACCTTCCACGTCCTGACGGACTGTGGCAAAAGGTTTACGCAGCGCACCAAATCCGCCGAGGCCGCTGCTCACATGTGGTCTGGGAATTCGAGGCCGTGAAGTAACATGAAGATCCCGGCTTGCCCCTTCCTCTGATCGTTTCCGGCGCTGACCCCATGACCTCATTGCCTGCCACCCGCTCCATCCTGATCTTGGAAGACGAGCCCAGTTTCCGCGAGGTGCTGGAAATGGGTCTGACTCCCCAAGGATTCAAGACCAAGGCGGTGGGTTGCCTCAAGGAGGCCCGGATTGCACTCGAGGAAGAACACTTCGATGCCATCGTTTCGGATTTGCGGCTGGGAGACGGCACTGCCATTGAACTGCTGACCTGGATGAAAGAAAAAAATATCGCGGTCCCCGCGGTCATCCTCACTGCTTTTGCGACCACCGAAACGACTGTTCAAGCCTTGAATCTGGGGGCCGTGGACTTCCTTACCAAGACCAAGAATGACATTGCTGAATTGACAAAAGTTTTGCATGGGATTTTCCAGGAGTCGGAGCCCGGCCCAAGCCACGAAATTTCGGACATAGGCGATCTGGTGGGTGTGGGCGACACCATCCGCAAAATCCAGGCGCTGGTGGGAAAGATCGCCCGCGCGGATACCACCGTGCTCATCACCGGCGAGAGCGGCACGGGAAAAGAAATCGTGGCGCGGCTGATCCATCGCTATTCCGAGCGGGGTTCAGGCCCTTTCATTCCCGTGAACTGCGGGGCGCTTCCGGAAGCTCTGCTGGAATCCGAACTGTTCGGCTACGAAAAAGGCGCATTCACAGGGGCCACGGGCGTGAAGCGCGGGCTCTTTGAAGAAGCCAATGGCGGGTTCCTGCTCCTGGACGAAATTGGCGAGATGCCATTGCCGCTGCAGGTGAAATTGCTCCGGGTGCTGCAAGAGCGAAAATTGCGCCGGCTGGGGGCCACGGAAGAACGGCCCGTCGATGTCCGGGTCATCGGCGCTTCGAACCGCAATCTGCGGGAACGCATGGAAGAGGGCAAGTTCAGGGAGGATCTATACTACCGCCTGAACATCCTGAACATCGAGCTGCCACCTTTGAGGGATCGACGGGAAGACCTGCCGGTGCTCATCGAGCATTTCCTGCGCCGCTCCATCAAAAAACTCAACAAGCCCTCAATGTATCTTCAGCCTGAGGCCCTTCGGGTGCTGGAGCGATATCGGTTCCCAGGCAATGTGCGGGAATTGGAGAACTTGATGGAACGCTGTGTCGCCCTGAGTCCGGGCGGTGCCATCGGCAGGGATCTTTTCCCCGACAATCTGCTGAACGACGTGGAACGCGGCCCCGAATGCCCGACAACACCTGGGCTTGCCATTCCCGCCGGAGGCTTTGATCTGGAAGCCTACCTCACCGTGCTGAAAGGCTATTTCCTTCATCAGGGATTGATGGAACAGACTGGCAACCGGACCAAGGCAGCCAAGCATCTGGGCATGACCTTCAGGGCTTACCGCTATTGGTTGGGCCACCTGGGCGGCATCGAAGCCCTGCCTAGAAAATTCCCCTGGCCCAAGGATTTCCCGCCGAATGTGGAAGTGGAAGCCGAGGAGGAAGAGGGCTGATTAGGCTCTAGGCTGGGGGCGGTAGGTTCCGATGAGGCGCCTTCGGCGCGTCATATTTAGTGCGACAGAAGGCCACAAACAGCCTACCGCAAACAGCCTGCTGCCCACAGCCCACCGCCCAACATCAATCCTTGTCACTTCTCCCATCTATGGCACACTGGAATGCTTGGGTGCCCTTCATCCGAGGAGATATATCCATGACCCGACGCAGGACCCAAAAAGGCTTTTCGCTCCTCGAGCTTCTGGTCGCGATGATGATCATCGCGGTCATTGCCACGCTTGGATTCAAGAAAACTCAGGAATTCACAGCCAAAGCCCACTACCTGAAATCCCAGGACACATTGAAGACTGTGGGGGAGGGTATGGACCAGTACTATCTCAAGCACGGCAAATACCCGGATTTCGGCAGCTTCGAAGCGATGGTGGATGCTGGTTCGCCGTTGGTGAAAGAGAATATGATTCCCGCAAATGTCCCTTCAAGAGATGGCTTCGACCAACCCTTCGAGGGAAAGTGCAGCAAGGCCGGGTATGAGGTCTCCACTCTGGGAGATCCCAACAATCAGGAAGATCGTCCCAAGTACACCCGCAAACCCGGTGAAATATCAGGAGCGCCTTCCACGGGCAGCGGCAAGAGTCCTGCTGCCGCCGGTGCTCCCGCCACCGACGCAAAGCCCGAAAAATGATCGATCTCTCCCGGTTGCCCGACGAGGGCCTTCACGAACGCGGAACCTCCGCGCGGCTGGCGTTGGAAAGCTCCAGCAAAGCTGAGGCTGTCACGGGTCAGCCCGAGGCCTTTACCGGCGTCACCTGGAGTGTCTTCGCGCAGCCCAGCAACAAAGATGTGTTCCTTGATGTTTCTGGGAAGGGCACCTGGGAAACCTCGTGTTCCCGCTGCCTGGCGCCCATCGAAGTGCCGCTCGATGTGCGCGCCCAGTTTCTGGGCAGCCGCGAAGCGGAACTCCGGCAGGGTGGCTCCCATTCGCTCGGCAGCCAGGATCTTGATCTGGTCTACCTGGAATCCGACCATGTCGACGAACTGGAATTGGTGCGGCAGCAACTGATGCTGGGCCGTTCCATGGCGCCCACCTGCCTGGACACCGAAAAAGGCAAGTGCGCGAATTTCGATACCTGTCTTTTCCGTGGCACGCTCAATGCTTCGGTATCCTATGAGAAGGAGCCCAGCCCGTTGGCCAAGGCTCTTGCGAACATCCGGCCCAACCTCAAGCTGGACGATTGAAGCAGGTAGTATCAAGTCACCACCCTGAAGACGAATAGGAGTCCACCATGCCTAATCCAAAGCGACGCCACAGTAGGGCCCGCCGCGACCGCCGCCGTACCCACGACAGCCTTGAAACCCATAGCCCCGCAAGCTGTTCCAACTGCGGCACCTCAAAGATGCCGCACCGTGTGTGCCCCTCTTGCGGCTTCTACCGCGGCAAGAAGGCCGTCCACGTAGCCACAGCCTGATCCGCTTTTGTCGGATCATGCGGAACAAGCGGTTCGGACGGTTCATCGAATAGCGCTCGACGTCATGGGGGGCGATCACGCCCCCGATGCAACGTTGCACGGCGCTCAGAAGGCGCTCAAGACTTGGCAGGGCCTTTTCGTCCATCTGGTGGGGGACAAGGCCCTGCTGGAGTCATTGATGTCCAGGCCGGGCTCTGGTTGGACGCCAGGGCTGATGAATCGCCTCAACGTGGTCCACGCAGGTTCAGTGGTCACCTTCGAGGATGCCCCCAAGGTCATCCTGAAAGAAAAGAAGGACAGCTCCGTCCGCGTGGCGGCTCAACTGGTGCGCGATGGCATGGCCGACGGCATGGTGAGCATGGGCCATACCGGCGCCGCCATGATGGCCAGCACGCTGGTGATCGGAAAGCTCGAAGGCGTGGAGCGCCCGGGCCTGGCGAGCCCGATGCCGAACCTCACGGGTAGTCCGACGATCTTCATGGAAGTCGGCGCCAACATCGATTCGCGCGCCGAGCATATCGCCTGTTTCGGCCTGATGGCTTCGGTCTACGCCGAGAAGGTTTTGGGAATCGCGAACCCGCGGGTGGGCATCCTGAGCGTAGGCGAAGAGGAGAGCAAGGGCACCGACATCACACGGGACGCTGCGGCATTGTTGCGGGAGATGGGCCTCAATTTCATCGGGAACGCCGAAGGGCGTGATATCTGGAATGGCCGCTTCGACGTCATCGCCTGCGATGGTTTCGTGGGCAACATCGTGCTGAAAAGCGCCGAGGGCATGGCCAAGCTCATCAAGGACGGACTTCGGGCCGCGCTCACATCGAGTCTCAGGGCCAAGGCCGGCGCATGGCTTGTGAAACCTGGGCTCCAGGGATTTTTCCAGCAGTTGGACTACCGGGAATACGGCGGATTGCCGCTCCTGGGCATCAAAGGCGTGTCGGTCATCGGCCACGGCTCCAGCGATGCGCACGCCGTGCGGAACGCCATCGGCGCCGCATTGAGGTCGACGGAGCATGGCATCAACAAACGCATCCAGGCCCATCTGGCGAAGCTGACGCCCAAAGCCTGAAATCGGAGCTTTCAATGAGCAAAGCAGCGTGGCTGTTCCCAGGGCAGGGCTCCCAGTCTGTGGGCATGGGCGTGGCCCTGGCCAAAGCTGAACCCGCGGCCCGCAAGGTGCTCCAGGAAGCCGACGCGGCCTTGGGATTTCCTCTTTCCCACCTCATGGCCGAGGGCCCTGAAGAGACTTTGAAACTCACCGAGCACACCCAGCCCGCCATCCTTACCCATTCCATCATGGTGGCGCGCACCTACGGCGATCGCCTGCCGAAGCCCGATTTTGCCGCCGGCCATTCCCTGGGCGAATACTCCGCGCTGGTGGCCATCGGCTCGCTTGACTTCGACGCGGCGGTGAAAACGGTCCGCGAGCGGGGACGGGCCATGCAGACGGCCGTGCCCGTGGGCGTGGGAGCCATGGCGGCCATCCTCGGCATGAGCGCGGCGGATGTGGAAGCAGCCTGTCAGGAAGGCTCCGAAAAGAGTGGAAAAATTGTCGTGCCTGCCAACTTCAACGGACCCGGCCAGATCGTCATCGCGGGCCATGCGGAAGCCGTGGAAGCAGCCATGGAGGCCGCCAGGGCCCGGGGCGGTCGCAAGATGATGAAGCTGCCGGTGAGTGCGCCCTTCCACAGTCCGCTCATGAAGCCGGCCCAGGCACACATGGCGCCGATCCTTGGCGGGCTTGACTTTGCGAAGCCCGCCTGCCCCTTGGTGAACAATGTAGACGTGGCCCTCGCGAGCGAGCCAGAGGCCCTGCGCGACGGCCTGGTGCGCCAGATTTCCGGTGCGGTGCGCTGGCAGGCGACCTTGGCGTTGCTGTTGGAACAGGGTGTCACGACCTTCATCGAACTCGGGCCCGGGAAGGTTCTCAGCGGCCTCGCCAAGCGCCAGGCCAAGGAAGCGGGTATCGAGGTCAGTTCCTTCAGCATCGGCAGTCCAGAAGATCTGGCGCAGCTGGGCTAGAGGCAGCCCAGGCTTCATCACCAAGCTCCGCAGGGGTTGAAAAGCCCCCAACGATGGACGCCCGCATGGGCGACAGCCAGCCAATCCGCGCCTTCGAGAGAAGGCTGCAAGCTGGATCTGGAAACTATTTTCGAATTATGGTTGACAAGCATACTTGACGTAAAGCATGCTTGTCGTCAAGCGAGGTTTACATCACCATGGCGCTCACCAAAAACCAGCTTAAAGCTTTCCGGGATTCCCACGGGCTGACCCAGGAAAAACTGGCGGAGCAGGTGCAGGTATCACGACAAACCATCATTTCCATCGAGGGGGGAAAATATGTGCCCTCTCTCGAACTGGCCCTGAAATTTAGCCAAGCGTTCAACTGCCGGGTCGAAGACCTGTTCGGGATTACGGAGGCGCATCATGCTCGGAAGGACTGAATGGTTCACCTATCGGATAGGGGGCTGGGGGATCGCCGCCAAAACATGGCAAGGGTGGGCCTATATCCTTGGGGCCGCGGCCATCTTCGCAATCCTGGCCGCCCTTCCTCTGCCACCTAAACCGAAGGCGATTCTCATGGGGACGTTCGGTGGCGTGTTCATTCTGGATTGCATCGTGATCATGGCCCAGTTGGGCAAGGTCCACGATGAGCGGGAACGGCTGCACCAGCTCATCATCGAGCGGAATTGCTCCTTTGCCGCCGTGTTCTCCATCGTGGGCGCCGGGTTCTATCAGACCTACCAGCACTGGGCAGATCCTGGCGCAGGTCTGCCCTTCGATCCTTTCCTCGTGGTCGTGCTCGTAATCATGGCCCTGACCAAATTCTGTTCGACACTTTATCTCCGCTGGAAACAGTAAATCGAACAAAGCCCATCCCCTATTCCCAAACAAATGGAGAATCCGATGTCCCTTGCTCCCATGTTGAATGCATTGCTACTCCCAGCCCTGGTGCAGGCCGCGCCACAGGCCGAAGCCCCCAAACTTGTTCCATCTCCGGTGGGAGCCTGGACCGGTTCGATCCAAATCCCTGGCATGGAACTGGGAATCCACGTGGAGCTGACCAAGGCCGAAGGTTGGAGCGGCCGCATCTCGATTCCAGTCCAAGGGTTGAAAGATTTTGCGCTGGCGGAAGTGCTTGTTGAAGGAGGCTCCGTGGCTTTCCGGATGCCCGGAATCCCCGGGGATCCAGCCTTCAAGGGGCGCCTGGAGGCGGATGGCGCGCTGCGGGGCACCTTCACTCAAAGCGGACAGAGCTTCCCCTTCAAACTTCAACGGGAGGGATCAACCTCCGCGATCAAGGATCCGGCGCCAACCACCTCCATTCAGGGCAGGGATCTAGGCTTCCCCGGCTTCAACGCCTTTCCGCTGAAGGGCAGCGTGCTCGCGGGCGGAGCCCACCCTTATTTCGCGGTGATGGTGGCGGGCAGCGGTCCCACGGACCGGGATTGGGTCAGCAGCCTGATGCCCATCGGCCACGCGGGCAGGGATTTCGCGCTGTGGCTGCAAACCAGGAAAATTGGTTCCCTGCGCTACGACAAGCGCTTCATCGGTTCAAAGGATCCCAAGCTCGACATCTCGCTGGATGCCCAGGTGGGCGATATCCAGGCGGCCCTCCGCGCTGCCAGGGCCTTGCCGGAAGCCAAGGGCAAAAAGCTTTTGCTCATCGGCCACAGCGAGGGCGCGCTGCTTTCCCTCATCGCGAGCAAGGATGCGGATGCGCTGCTGCTCGTCGGCCTTCCCGGCCAGAGCATGGCGAAGACCATCCACGCCCAGATCGAAGTCCAGCTTCCCCCGGATACCAAGGAAGTGAATCTGGAATTCGTGGACTCCATGCTCAATGCGATCCGCAATGGAAAACCCGATGCCCCTGAACTCAAGACTGGCGTCTACCCTGGCGTCGCCAACTTGGCAAAGAGCTTCATGCGCCCTGAAACCGCGGCTTTCGTGCGGTCCACCTTGGACCTGGATCCCCTGGCCATGGCCGAGCGGGTGGCCATGCCCATGGCCATCGTGTGGGGCGATAAGGATGTGCAGACCTGGAAACCCGCTACGCTGCCTGAATCGCTGAAGCCCAAGGTCATCGATCTCGTGGATGCGAATCATCTGCTTAGAAAAGAGACGCGGCCTCGATCCGAGATCAACGGCGCCAATGCCATGAGCGGCTACAACGATTCCACGCCCATGGCGGATCTATCGCCGCTGGAACGCTGGCTGGAAACCCTGCGCTAGCATGGCTGCTAGCATGGCTGGAACCTTGGTGGCATGGTGGACATCCAGTAGGCAACCAAGGAGAAACCATGCTTTCGATGCTGCCCATCCTTCTAGCTGGTGCCACGATACCGCCAGCCATCGTAGAGGTTCAATCCGACCCCTGGACGGAAGCCGTGAACAAACTCAAATCAAATCTCATGGCTCATCCTGGCGCGGGTCTGGTGGCCATGGCAGAGCGTCTGGACGCCAAGACTGTGAGCCTTCGGATCCAATCGGTGGGCGCGGGTTTCAAGTCGGTCGAAGCGGCTTCTCCGCAGATAGAATCGCGGACGTATGCGATCACAGCCTCTACGCGACAGTTGATGGATAGTTTCAGCACCATCACGCTGCTGCCTCCCGAAGCGACCACTTTGAAGGTGAGGGTCGATGGAGAAATGTTCAGCCCCAGCCTCATCATTCCCATCACGAAACCCGGGGAAAAGCTAGATCCGGGGACCGTGACCATGGGGTTGCGGACGAAGGAATGATCAAGCCGGCTGGCTTTTCAACCGCTTGATGATGTAGAACACCGCTCCCTGAGGATCCTGGAGCACGGCGAACCGTCCGAAGTCTGGAACATCCGTAGGGGCATTAAGGACCTTGGCTCCAGCGGCCTGGGCGGCCGCGGTTTTCGCATCGCAATCGTCCACGGCGAAATAGCTCGCCCATTGGCTCGGAGTGCCCTCGAAGGCGCTGCCCTCCATGGTGACCATGCCGCCCACCGCGGTGCCGTGAAGCCGCCATTCCGTGTACTTGATGTCTCCCGACTCCTTTACTCCGGCATCCCATTTGAAGAGCCCGGAATAAAATTCAGTGGCCTGCTTCGCATCGTGGGCCATCAGTTCGGTCCAGCAAAGCGAATTGGGTTCACCGAAGATTCCAGCGCCAAAATGCTTGATGGATTGCCACAACACGAAGGTCGCTCCGCCGGGATCCTGGATTAAAGCCATGCGCCCGATGTTCTCCACATCGAAGGGCCCCGTGAGGAGCTTCCCGCCCAGTTCAACTGCCGTGGCCGCGCTTTCATCGGCGCTCTGCACGGCCACATAGGCGTTCCAACGCGCCAGCGTGGGCCGCTGCGGATCCATCTGGTAGGCGGCCGCGACGTCCAGCCCGTGGAGCCTGAAAATGGTGTAGTTGCCCATTGAACTGGGCATGTCAAAGACTGTCCACCCGAAGACCGAACCGTAGAAGGTTTTCGCGCTTTCGAGGTCCGTGGTGGCCAGTTCGAGCCAGCAAAAGTGACCATGGGGGGCGTAGGTGGGTTCACGCATGGCGGTTCCTTTGGATGGGATGGCAGCATTGGCTGGGGGTGGCGTTGATTCCAGTCGAGAGGGCGAGACGGGCAGGCTCTCAATGCCCTCGGCATCTACCGTGGCCACGGCAAAGGCTTCATTGTCCGGCGGGACATCCTTGAGCACGAGGCGGTCGGACTTGGGGAAGGATTGGACGCGTTGCCAGGCTACGGCGTCGTCGTGGCGGCGGTAGAGCCGGATGCCCGTGATGCGCGGGTCCGCAGGCAATTTCCAAACCAGGCGCGTGTCCGGGCTCACGGCGCCGCCCAGGGTGACTTCGGTGGGCGGGGCGGGAGCATGGGAGAGGTTCCAGATGGCCGCGCCCAGGCCTTTCGCGAGCTTGGCGGTGTAGGCGGCGTCGAAGTGCTCCAGATCATCGCCGTAGCTCCGTCCGGCGACGGTCCGCACATCCTGGTGCTGGCGGTCATAGTGTTCGTGCATCTCGCGCAGGCAGATGGCTGGGAATCCTTCAGCGGCGAAACTCATGTGGTCGCTACCGCGCGCAATGCGGTCCCGCCGCAGCATGACGAGCAGATCCAGGTTCTCGACATAGCGTTCCGCCGTGCGTTTCACGTACCGAGCCCATTCACGGGCCGGACCGTCATTCTCGGTGCCAAGGGCCTGCCGCAACCGCTTCTGCTCCGGCGTTTCAGCAGCGGGCACACCTTCGGACCAAAGCCGGCCATGGACGTTGTCCTTCACGCCATCCTGGCCCTCGCTGTTGCCCGCGATGTCCACGCTCACCATGGCCAGCACGCGGACCCCTTCGGCCTTCAAGCGTTTGGCTAGGTGGGCCGAGCCTTTGAGTCCCTGTTCCTCCCCTGCCACCGCCACGAAGTAGACGCTGACGGCAGGTTTTTCCGCCGCCATCACGCGGGCCAGTTCAAGTGTCAGAGCCGTTCCGCTGCCATCATCCACGGCACCCGGAGCATCAATCGAGGCATTCAGGACATCGCTCGCGCGGGAGTCGTAGTGGCCCGTCAGCACGATTGCTTCTTTCATCCGCATTCGATCGGTGCCTGGCAACATCACCCCGGTGTTGATCATTTCGACCGCCTTCGGAATGCGCGGTCCCGGCTCTGAGGTGAAGCGGTCCTCGAAGGGCTGGAGCCGGGAACCTGGTGTCTTCGCGAGAGAACTGAATTCCATGGCCAGCCAGCGCCGGGCAGCCCCGATGCCGCGGGTTTCGGAGGCAGTGTCGGATAGGGTGTTGCGGGTTCCGAAGGAGACGAGTTTCGCCACCGTGCCATGCAGGCGCTTGGCATCCACGGATTGAAGGAGCGCGTCCAGTTCGGGATGGCGGATTTCCTGGGCGGAAGCGATGGACGTGAGGGCGAGTGCCCAGACAATCGGGATGCGCATGGAATCCTCCGTAGCAACGATCTTATCCCGGTCAATCGGCCGGCAGGCACTGGCCATCGCCTTTTGCGCCCGTGCATCACGGCGGCTGATGCCGCGGCCCGTCGTCGGGTGTCATAATCATTTCTTTCCGGCGACCTAGGCTGGAGCGGTTTTCAGGAGCATTCATGTTTGATCTCAGCGGCAAGGTGGCCCTTGTGACCGGTGCCTCCCAGGGCATCGGAGAAGCGATTGCCATCCAATTGGCGCAGCAAGGGGCCATGGTGGTCTGCGCCGCACGCACCGAGGCTAAATTGCAGAGCGTGGCCGCTGCCATCCAGGCCAATGGCGGAAAGGCTGACCACATCGTCATGGACCTTTCCAGCAGCGATAGCGTGAGGGCTGCCGTAGCCGCGGTCGTGGAGCGCCATGGCGCCATCCACATCCTGGTGAACAATGCGGGCATCACCCGGGACAAGCTGCTGATCCAGATGAAGGAAGAAGATTTTTCCACCGTCATCGACACCAATCTCAAGGGTGCCTGGACGGCCATCCAAGCGGCCACCAAACCCATGATGAAACAACGTTGGGGCCGCATCATCAATATCGCCTCTGTGGTGGGGCAGATGGGGAATGCTGGCCAGAGCAACTATGTGGCGGCCAAGGCGGGCCTGATCGGCCTGACGAAATCCGTGGCCCGTGAACTGGCCGCGCGCAATGTCACCGCCAACGCTGTCGCACCCGGCTATATCGAAACAGATATGACCTCTGGCCTTTCACCCGAGGTGAAAGCGGAATTCACCAAGAACATCCCCTTGGGCCGTATGGGCACGCCTGCGGACATCGCCGTGGCGGTTGGGTTCCTGGCCTCTGATGAAGCGGGCTACTTGACGGGCCAGGTGTTGAGCGTCAATGGCGGGATGCTGATGCCGTGATGAATTTCCTGGCCCGATTGCGCCCGCGCTGGGCCTGGATGACCCTGGCCCTGGGAGTGCCCTATGCGGTGCTGGCGTTCACGCCCGGATCGCATGGGCCGCTGGCCCTCATGGTTCCCTCCGGCTGCGCATTCTGGCTCGCGGCCGCGGTGCTTGGTTTCTTCGCCTTACGCTGGTCATGGCGCAAGTGGATGTTCAAGGTTTCCAGGCGCCTTTGGCTCATCCTCATTCTGCTCTCGGTGCTGCCCGCCCTGATCCTCTCCCTGCTCTTCGTCAGCCTGGGTTGGGTGAGCATCGGCGGGCAGGTGAGCCGCACCCTGCAAGGAAACATCAAGACCGCTGAATCCGCCCTGAAAACGGCCAGCCAGGAATCTTCGGACCAGGTCGCCCGGCAGAATCTTCAGTTGCTTGGAGACGTATGGGTGGCAAGGGTTCAGAAACTCCCGGAGGGTGTGAAGCCAGATTTCGTGGGGCTGGTGTGGAATGACGATTCGCCCTTAAAGGGGAAGGGCATATTTCTTCGCGCAGTGAGTGTCGAGGGGGACCATTTCCGGTTGTTGAATCTATCGCTTGGCAGCCTGGCGGATCGCAGCAAGGAACTATGGGGCGGGCGCATGGCCTACCGCTTGGACCGCACCCCGGACATCCAGGGCAAGCCAGCCATCATCCAATTCAAGGGCCGGGATGTGAACGATTCGCCCATGGAACAGAATTTCCAGTCCTTCATACCCGATGAGAAAGTTGAACCTTTGGCCGCTTGGTCCCAAGGCGACGCGTTGAAGGGCACGATTGCCTTTCATCCCTTCCGTCTTCCCACGGTGGGCCTGAAGATCCTGGATTGGGGCACAGGCCATGAGGATCTCAGGCTCACCGCGACGCCAGAAACCAGCCTGCGGGAATTGATCCGCGGTTATGGATTCACGGGTGAAAGCGGCAACCAATCCGTGGAGACCTTTGCAATCTTCGTGGCCCTTGCTGTGCTGCTGATCTTTTTGGCCGGCATCCAATTCATGGCCCTTTTCATGGGGCTCTACCTGGCACGGCAATTGGGACGCAGTGTGGACGATCTTTTTGCAGGTGTCGGCCGGCTTTCAGCAGGCGACTTCAGCGCGCGGATCAGACCCCGCACGAAGGATCAGGTCGGCCAATTGGCGACTGCTTTCAACGTCATGGCCGAGCGCCTTGTGACATCCCAGAAAGAACGTGACCAGCGCCTCGCCATGGAAGAGGAATTGCGCGTCGCCAGGGAGGTCCAGATGCATCTGCTCCCTGATATTCCGATGCTGCCTGGCAGCGCGGCTGTCCACGCTACGATCCTGCCCGCGAAGGACGTGGCCGGGGATTACTACGATCTGTTCAAGCTCTCGGATGGACGCCTCGCTTTTCTCATCGCCGACGTGAGCGGCAAGGGCACTTCAGCTGCATTTTATGCAGCCGAAACCAAGGGCGTGGTGGCGGCGCTGGACAAGGTTCTGCGCAACCCAAGGGAAGTCGCCATCAGGCTCAATGAGATCTGGTGTGAAAAGCATATTCATTCCAAGCGCATGTTCATCACGCTTATTTATGGAGTATTCGATCCGGTGAGCGGAGCCTTCGAACTGGTTCGGGCCGGCCACCCACCGGCCTTTCTCTGCCGCGCGGATGGCCATGTGGAGCGTTTGTCTCCGCGAGGCCTTGGCGTGGGCCTGAGCCTGGAACGGTTCGAGGAGAATCTGGATACTTGCACCGGCACCCTGGGGAAAGGCGACAGCCTGATCTGCTACACCGATGGACTCAGCGAAGCTGCCTCGCCCACCCGCGAACTCTTTGGCGAGGACCGCCTGGAAGCCTTGTTGGCAGAGCCGGGGCAATGTTCCATCACAAGCATTCTTGGTGCCGTGTCCGAATTCACAGAAGGCCAAGCTCTGGATGACGATCTAACGCTGCTGGTGCTGCAGCGCTGAGGCCGGTCCGTTCCGCGTTCTCCCTGGACCAATTGGCCTCGAAATCACACTGCTCGTCGAAATTCACTGCATCACCTGGTAGAGCCGGGATACGGTTTTCTAGGATCTGGCCAACCTGAAGTTGTCATCAGGATAATTTTCACCTTACATCAGGAGGTCGTCGATGGAATTGTGGACCTTGTGGACACACTTACTTCAAGCATCTCTAGGCTACCTATCCATACACTTTGGTTTCTCCGAAGCAATTTCGATCATCGTTATCACATTGATTGCACGTGCCGCGATGATGCCCATTTCGCTTACGGCCGCTTATAGGTCGCAAAAGAACAAAGTGGCCCTCGAGCAGATCAAGCCTGCCCTGGATCAACTACGCAACACCTACAAAGACAACCCATCTGAGCTAGTGACTCGAACAATGGCGCTTTATCGCGAAAAGGGAATCACGGTCACTGATAGCGTGTCCATGCTAAACATGGGCGTACAGGGAATATTTGGCCTCGGGGTCTTTCAATGTCTCAAGCGCACGGTGTTCAACTCAAGGTTTTTATGGATACCCAACCTTGCCAAACCAGACTTAATGCTGACCGCTCTCGTGGGCGCCCTTATGTTGCTGGGTATGGCACTCATGCCCGAAGCAACTGCCAACGCATCAATGCTCATCATGGTGGCAATTTCCGTCTTGGTTTCCATTTTCGCCATCGCCGCATTGCCATCCGCCCTCGGGATATATTGGGCTACCTCCAACGCAGTAACGGTTGTTCAGACCATTGCGCTTAGAGGCATGCTGGCAAGGCTTTCTCCACAAGTGGCGAACAACTTGTGACTTTGACCCATCAGCACGACTCGACTTCTCATCTAATTTGGGCCTTGCTTCGCTTGACGACCTTCATGCTTTAGAACCCCGGCTTTCAGCAGGGCAGGTAAAATTTTAATATCATGCGCCACGCTGGAGGTCCAAATGCTCCCCACCACCATCAAGAAAGTCTGGTTCTTCTGGGGCATTACCGCTCTGGCTCTCGGCATCCTGGGAATGCGGACTCTTGGGCTGGTTCATTTCAATGACTCAGTCGGGGGTTTCCTGTCCGGGTTTATGGCCGCCTTCTTTCTGTCCTCAATTTTAGTTTCCATTCACTTTTACAAAACCCACAGGCAAGGTACCTAACCTGGTTCGGTTGGTTACACATTCGATTCCAGGGGTGATCCATGAACACTCGACGAAAGTGGTTCCCCATCCCAACTTTATGGGTGTATATCTTTTCGAATTGCGCCCTTTTCGTTCTTGTCGTTCTGGCTAATGTTTTCCGCGACTATGTGAACTTTCAGCATTCAGGTTTTGTGGTGCTGACGCTGGCGATGTTGATCGTGGTTGGAGTCTTCCTGGCGCTCCATAAGTTCGGCCTTTTCGCGGAATCGCGTGGCTGGATTTATTACAGGAAACCTAGAACCAGCGGGCTCAAAGCGGGTGTTGCGCTTGATCTGGAAGTCCTTATGTCTGCACGCCCAATCA
>JANYJQ010000084.1 GCA_025358435.1 Holophagaceae bacterium | reverse complement strand
CTGGGGCTGAAGGTTGCCTGCCTTGCTGCGTTGCAGCTCGGCAAGGAGACGGTGCAGGACGACGACGATCTCGCTGGGCCGGAATGGGTTGGCCCCGCTGCGGGCCATGGATTCGACGCCCTTGGGAAGATCCACGTACATGCGCAGCAATCGGTAGAATTGCCCCAGGTGGGACTGCTCCACCACCAGACCGCGTTGGACCGAAGCAAAGAAGTCCCGGTAGATGCCTTCCGCAACCGGATAGACAAGGTAGGGAACCAACAGCTTCACATTCAAGCCTTCTTCCCGGGCGATCGTAACCGCCTCCGAGCAGACACCAGCGATGCTGCCCCAGGCCACCAGGGCCAGCGGCGCAGCCGGGTTGCCTTCGATGCTGAACAATTCGCGGCGGGTGTGCAGTGGATCGAATTTCCGGATCCGCTTCTCGTTCATCCGCTGGTGGACATCGCCGCTGGCGGTGGGCGAGCCATTTTCGTTGTGCTCGATCCCCGAAGCCAGGTAGGTGCCGCCCAACATCCCCGGATGGCTGATGGGGCTGATGCCGGATTCCGTGATCTTGAAGCGGTTATAGTTCTGCAGATCCGTTCCAGTGGGCCGGATCCGGTCCACGATGCGGAATTTGGAAGTATCGATGGGATCGAGGGTTTCTTTGCGCTGCGCGATCTCCTGGTCGGAAAGGATCAGCACAGGCGTCTGGAATTCCTCCGCGAGGTTGAAGGCATCCACTGTGATGCGGAAGGTATCGGCCACGCAGGTGGGCGCCAGGATGGGCCGGACCACGTCGCCGTGGGCCGAGAAGGCCGCCGCGAATAGATCAGACTGCTCCGGCTTGGTCGGCATTCCCGTGGAAGGGCCCCCCCGCTGCACGTCCACCACAACCAAGGGCAGTTCCGCGATGCTCGCAAGGCCCATCATCTCAGTCTTCAACGAGAGGCCGGGACCCGATGTGGCGGTCATGGATTTCTTCCCCGCGAAGGAGGCGCCGATGGCGGCACCGATGCCCGCGATCTCATCCTCGGCTTGGAGCACTGCGCCACCGTACTTCCACACATGTTCGGTGAAGAACTGCATGATCTCCGTGGATGGTGTGATCGGATATCCGCTGAAGAACTGGCAGCCCGCAAAAATCGCCGCTGCGGCGCACATATCGTTGCCATCGGTCATGAGCTTGCCTGAGACCGCCCCTTTGGAAAGGGCGATGGTCATGGGCGTGTTCAAGGGATGTTCTTGTGCGAACCTGATGCCCTCGTTGAAGGCCCGTTCGTTGGCCATCAGCACATCTTCGCCCTTCTTCGCGAGCTTTTTGCGGAAGCCTTTCAGGACAGCTTCCCGGCCGATGCCGAACCAGCCCGCGATCAAGCCCAACACCACGGTGTTCTTCGCGCGCTCGGTCCCAGCAAAGTTCTTCGCCATTTCAGCGATGGGTACCGGGATTACCTGCAACGGCGTCACGCCCATCAGGGGGATGTTCTCAGGCTCGATCTTTGTGGCGGCCTCGTAGATCACTACCGTGGAACCGCTGACCGGCAGTTCCCCGCCGAATTTCAGGAAATCCTCCCAGTTCAGCGCCACGGCCACATCCAGATCCCCACCGGGATTCAGCAGGTGTTCGGTCGAGATGCGCACCCGGCAGGATGATTCGCCACCCCGGATCTGGGATCCGAAGCTCTTGGTCATCATGCCGTGATACCCCTCTGCAGCCGCGGCGGAAAGGAGAGACTCGCCCGCGGAAACGATTCCGTCGCCGCCTGAGCCTGCCATACCAAATACGAGATCCTTGCGCATGGGAGCCTCTTGATGAGGATTGAATGGGAAGGGGCCAGACAGTTAAGGTGTATCCAAATGTTAGGGGGCGTCACGCAGTGGCTAACGCTTTTCTGGCCAAGGCCTTACGGCGCCTTATGCTGTTCTTGCTGTCGGGATGAAGCGTTTGTCGGCGAACAACGACCTCCCCATGCAACAGCAGGAGCAGGGCATCCATTCCACATTAGTCCCGAATGGCTGTACTTTTCGTCACACCTTGTCAGGAAGCCGCCTCCGGGGATGAGGCTTGATCATTTTGTCTTGTGCGCGTGAGCCAAAGGCAACATGGAAGCATCGGCCTTGACATGGCACTTCTTGCAAAAAACCAGCCCAGGAAGAATGAGCCCGGCTTTCATGGCCGCAACACGGTCTTTCATCACGCCGATGGCCTTGTAATCGCCGCCGTTGCCGTGGCACCCCTCACAATCAAGTCCCTTTGTTTTGTGTTTAGACTCGTTCCAGGACGTGTACTGGATCCGGTGGCACATCATGCACTTCTCCGGCCCCAGCCTTGCGTGCGTCGAGACCTCAGGAGAAGCTGCCGCCTCAGGTGGCGGCACGGATGTGGTTGTTGCCGGTTTTGGCGGCGCTGGCACTGGCGCCATCGCGGGTTCTTTGGCCAACGGTGGAGCCAAGGGCGTGGCCACTGGTTTGGACGCCTCGGCTCCAGGGTTCCCTGGCACCGCTTTCGGGGATTCCTTTCCCGCCGGGGCGGCTGAAGGAACAGCAGCCGGCGTGGCGGCTCCGGGTAGCGCCGCCGGGGTCGGATTTGGTGGGGGTGGTGCAGTGGGTGCAGTGGGTGCCACGGGTGGCTTGGTCGTGCCACAACCAACGGCGACAAGATTGATTACGCCTGTGACGAGGGAGGCAAGTATGGTCGAGCGACGCATGTGGATCCCACAGAAGTCCGGTCCGAGCATAGTCCTATCTGTGCCTGGTGCGCCATATGGATCAGGAAATTCCCAACCAGGTCGCCTACCTCCAGAAGGCCTAGCCCAGCGCTTCCAGAAGCTTTTCCCGCCGCGCATCGAAATAGGCTTCGAAGGTAGGCATCAGGTGGCGATAGACCAGGGCGCAGCCGGATAGAAGCAGGGCCATCACCGGCAGCAGGAGGATGGGCGCTTTCCATGCGCACAGCATGAAGGTGCCTCCAAAGAGGCCGAAATTCACAATGCTTATCCCCATGCCAATGAAAACGACTGGCATGGGCATGGTGCCGCTTTTCAGGCTGTCTCTGGGCATGGCCCTGGGGAGCCAGGAGGAAGTCCAGTGGCCCAAAGCCATCTGCACGAAAAAGAAACATCCGCCCAGACACAGGCCCGCCAGCAGTTCATTGGGCGAAGGATGCATAAGCAGGGCGATGAGCAAGAGCAGCAGACCCGCCTGCAGGCCCTGGTACATGGCCAGCCCGCTCAGCTTGCCCAGCAGGATGTCCCGGGAACGGATGGGCAGCAGCAGCAAGGATTTCACGCCATGGCCATCCAGCCCGAATTGGTTGTACTGCATTTGGCTCCCCGCCAGGGCCAGGTACCCGAAAGCCCCCGGTATCGCCCAGGAGGCCTGTCCACGAATATGGGAAAACGGCCCTTTCAGGAGCACGACAGTCATTATGGGCATTAACAGGCCGAAACGTCCGAGATGGCTGCCCATGAGTGTCTTCCAGTGCAGTTTGGCGACACCTGCCGCCGGACCATGGAAGCTCCAGAGTTTTTCCGCTCCCTTGTTTGCAGGTTTCAATTCCATTGTCTGGGGATCGGCTTCGCGTTCCATTTGCCGTGCCTGGAGGGTGAGCGCGAGCAGCAGCAGCGCGATCGGCGCAAGTTGATGCAGAAGGGCGGAGAACCAGGCGCCATGCAAGGCTTCGCTGAGGCTTCGGGCCGAGTGGGTGCTTGGTAGCGCGCTCAAGCAGGCAAGGGCCACATTGCCTGCTTGTTTGATTTGGGCGATGCGCTCCGGTGTCAGGACAGTGCTCAGGTGCGCGCCGGAATTGGGCGCCGAATACTTGGGGAGCATGGTGGTCAGCACCGAAAGCATCCAGAAAACAACCCCGAAAAGCACCAGCGCAAGCTTCATCCGCTTCATCAAGGCAGCCGCGAGGCTTCCGACAAAATGCTGAGTGAGCAGCATCCAAAGCACCGTTTGCAACCAAAGCAGCAGTGAGAATGGAAGCAAGGATGGGTGGGCTACTGAAAGACCCAGGCAAAGGGCGAGCGCGCTCAGACTGGCCAACAGCGGCCAAGGATCACCGATTCCCGCGACCAACTCAGCGGCGAAAATCTGCCGCAGCGACAAAGGGTAGACACGGTAGCTCTCCCACTGGAGTTCCTTGGTGCCGCCCATTATTCCGCTGATGGCGCCCACCAAGACCGCTCCCAAAGCCAGCGCCCCGCCGAGAATCAGCGGCGCAGTCTGATGATTGAAATTCGCGCCAAGCGCGTACCCCGCTACGGCGGAGATCCCCAATGCAGGCAGCCCGCCTAATACCGCCACCAGACCCATCACCAGCAGCATGGCCCAGCGCCCGCTCTTGCCCAGCTCCCTGGCGGAGCGATTCCAGGTGGCTTGGAAGTGCGCGGAAAGCACCGCACGGATGGGCGAGAGGGGTTTTACAGCCACGATAATTCACCTGTTTGCGCTCCGCCCACCAGCTCCACGAAGAGGCTTTCGAGACTCTCGCCGTTGGCCCGTCCCCGTATTTCATCAAGCGTGCCGTATCCCTTGAGCTTGCCTTCATCGAGGATCGCGATGAGGGGACACAACCGTTCCACCACATCCAGGATGTGTGTGGTGAGGATCAACGTCACGCCGCGCTGTTGCAAGGTCAGCAGGATGTCCTTGATGGTGCGGCTGGTGACAGCGTCGATGCCCTCGAAGGGTTCATCCAGGAAAAGGATCCGCGGCCCGTGGATGAGCGCCGCGCAGAGCGCGATTTTTTTCTTCATGCCGAAGCTGTAGTCCGCCACCAAAGTGCCTGGCGCCGGGCTGAGATCCAGTTTTCCGAAAAGCTCTTCACGCCTGACATCGATGGTGGCTTCATCCAAGCCGTACATTCGCCCCACGAACCGCAGGTACTGCGGGCCGCTCAGATACTCCAACAAGGCCATGTCCTCGGGCATGACGCCGATTTGACGCTTGACGGCAATGGGATCAGCTTCGAGTTCCAGACCCAGGACACGGATGCTGCCGGACGTAGGCTTCAGCAGGCCCGTCACCATCTTCAGCGTAGTGCTTTTCCCGGCGCCGTTGCGCCCCAGCAGCCCTAAAAACGTGCCTGCTTCAAGGGAGAAGGACAAATCATTAACGGCGGTCAATTCGCCGAATTGTTTCGTCAGATGGGTGAGTTCCAAAGCAAAGTTCATGGGTGCTTCCGGATGGGACTTTTAGATGATGCCTTCATTTCACGTCCACATTTACGCAAGGCCTCCCGCAACAGGAATTCAATCTGCCCGTTGAGCGAGCGAAGCTCTTCATCGGCCAAGCGTTGCAGGGCCGCGAGCAGCTCCGGATCCATCCGGAGCAGGAAGGCTTTGCGTTCAGCCATCGGATCAGTTGTACAGCGTGCCGGCATTCACCACAGGCTGCACGGCCCGCTCGCCGCAGAGCACCACCAGCAGATTGGATACCATGGCGGCTTTGCGTTCTTCATCGAGATGCACTGCGCCGTGTTCATCAAGTCGTTCCAGTGCCATTTCCACCATGCCCACGGCGCCTTCCACGATGAGTTTGCGGGCCGCGATGATGGCGCCAGCCTGCTGGCGCTGCAGCATGGCCTGGGCGATTTCGGGCGCGTAGGCCAGGTGGCTGATGCGGGCGTCCATGATCTCCACGCCAGCCTGGTTCAGCACGGCCTGGACTTCGTCCTTCAAGTGCCCCGCTACGGCCTCGGTGTGGCCCCGCAGTGAGACCTTCTGATCATCGTGCTGGTCGTAGGGAAAGCGCATGGCCAGATTACGCAGGGCAGCCTCGCTCTGCACCTGGACGAATTTCTCGTAGTCCTGGACCTGGAAACTGGCCTCGGCAGTATCCACCACCTTCCAGACGATGATGGCTGCAATTTCCACAGGATTGCCGTCAAGATCATTCACCTTGAGCTTCTGGCTCTCAAAGCTGCGGATCTTGGTGCTGACTTTGCGCTTTGTCAGGAAGGGGTTCGCCCAGGCCATGCCTTCGCGGCGCACGGTTCCTTTGTAATCGCCGAAGAGCTGCAGCACCGCAGCTTCGTTGGGATTCACCACGAAGAGCCCGGCCAGCACGAAGATTGCGGAAATCAAACAGATGACACCAACAGCCACCAGCAGGGGCGCCCCGGTGTTCGTGGCCGTAATAACACAGGCCGGTACCGCGATCACCAAGGCAATGCCCAGGACCAACATGGGCAGGCCGACAAGGGCGGGGTGGGAACGTTCTTGATACATGGGGTCCTCCAAGAGCGATCAATATGATATCACTTTGATCGCTTGTCAAGCACCTGACCAAACTAAGTCTGGCCTTCCTGGGAAAGCGCGCGGACACAGTCCGTTCCCCACGCCGTGGGCACGGCTCCCTAAGGTACACTGACGGATGAGAAAATTCGCACTGCTACTGTTTCCAATCCTGTTCATAGCGTGCAACGCCCCATCCGCCAAGCCGATCCCACCTCCTAGGCTCCTCCGTCCGGGACCAACGATGCTTCAAGTTGAGGTGGCGGCTGATCCTGGCGTTACCGGCGCGGAGTCGCTGCGCCAAGAGCTCCTCTCGGAGATGAGCGTCCAAATGGCCGACTGGCATTTGGCGGAAGTACCTGCGGCTTCCCCACGGACGCCACGATTCCCCGCCTCAGGGTGCGGGTGAAAAAGTACCAGCCCAAGCCTGCGGGATCCCCTTTCGCAGCCATCGGCGCACCAGGCCTCTTGGGCATCGGTGGCGGAGCGGCGCTGATCGGCTCGGCCGGGGCCACCGATGTTTTCCCCATCGAGATCCTTCTTGGCGCTGGAATGGCCGGCACCGGCCTTGCGGCCCTGGCCATCGGCATCACGTTGGAATCACGCAAGACCTACCTGGATCGTAAACGCGGCTACCCAATGCACACCTTCAAAGCCGAGGTGCAGTTGGTATGGTCCGTGGGTAGCGATATCAAAGAAGAAAAAGAGGGCTACCGAGGCTACAACCTAGGTTCAGATTCCCGCCCAATGAACCCGGCAGATGCCGCGGACCCGGCCAAGGTGCGCCGGGAAATGATGCATGCCCTGGCCATGAAAATCCGCGAGGACATGAGCCAGAAAACTGGCTGGGGCCAGCCAGAGTCAGACTGATTTGATAATTATTGCTTCTTGATCCCGCTAACCGTTTGGAAGTAGCGCGCGAACGCCGCCATGCCGCCGCCCGCCTGTTCCCAGTCGTAGTTTTCATTAGGGGCGTGGTAGCCGTGCTCGGGCAGGCTCAGGCCAAGGAAGAAAACCTGGCTGCCCAGGATGTCCTCCATGGTCTTCACGGCGCCGATGCTGCCGCCCTCACGCGTGAAGGTGCAAGCGGCACCAAAGGCGAATTGGTAGGCGTCCCGGATGGCTTCGGCGTAGGGACCGGTCACATGGCCCTTGAAGGGTGCGAGGCCGTGCTCTTCGTGAACCACCACATCTGGATTGTGCTTCTTGACGAACCTTTTGATGCGGTCCATGGTCTTGAGTTCATCCATGTCCGGCACGAGGCGGCAGGTGAGTTTCACCTCGGCGCGCGGTGGCACGGCACTCTTGATACCAGGGCCCGTGTAGCCGCCTACAACGCCGTGGACTTCCATGGTGGGCCGTCCCCAAACCCGCTTCAGGATGCCGAGGGGCTCCATGGTGCGTAGGCCCTTCAGCATATGGTCCTTCATGAACGTTTCTGTCGTGAAGCCGCTGGTGGCCCAACCCGCGAGTTCCTTCTTCGAAGGCTTGACCACTTCCTTGTAGAAACCGGGGATCTTCACCTTTCCGGTGTTCCCGTCCATCATCTTGCTCACCAGTTCGATGAGTTCCGCGAGCGGATTTCGCGCCGCGCCGCCCACCACACCACTGTGCAGATCGTGATCCGCGGTTTCCAGGGTCAGGATGAATCCTTTCAGCCCCCGGAGGCCTGCCGGCGTGCTGGGTTTGCCTCGGGTGATCCAGACCGTGTCGCTCACGACGATGGCGTCGGTCTTGAAACGATCCTTGTACTTGTCCAGCCCGCCGGCGAAATTCGGCGAGCCGATCTCTTCTTCCAACTCCCAAAGGAAGTGGATGTTCAAGGGCACACCGGCCTTTTTCGCGGCCAGGGCGCCGAAGAAAGCGGTCACGGCCGGGCCCTTGTCATCCGTGCTGCCGCGGCCGCGGTAGGTGTCGCCATCCACCACAAAATTAAAGGGTTCGGCGGTCCATTCCGGCTCGTTGGCGGGCTGAACATCCATGTGGTTGTAGACGGTGATGGTGGATAACCCGGGATCATCGCCCAGCCAGCCGTGGATGAAGGGGTTGCCATCGGTTTCTAGAATTTCGGCTTGGCCACCGTGGCGCTCAAACAGGTTCCTGGCGGCTTCGGCGCAACGACGCACGTCGGCCGCATGGGCCGGATCGGCGCTGACCGAAGGGATTTCCACCAACAGGCGCAATTCGGCTTCGAAGGCTTCGCGATGGTCGGCAGCGAATGCCGCAAGGGCTTCGCGGGTCAGCAGGTCGAGGTTCATGGGGACTCCCTTTGGGAACTTCTACCTTAAGCCGCCGCATCCAATTCACCAAGCCGTTCAATGGGATGTGGGCGATGGGCAGTGGGCGCTCGACTCTCAACCTTCGACTCCCAACTCTCCATCTCAACTCTCGACTCTAAACTATGGAGCCACAACGAAGCCGAGAGTCTGAAGCCGAAGACCCACTCCCAGTGGGCCAAGCTAAACTAACCCGGTCACAGGAGTCTTCATGGATCGTTTCGGCAGCTCTCGTTTACGCATTGTCTGGGCTTGTGTGTTTCTATTGCTCACGGGCCTTGTCCTTGCGGGCATCCGCTCGGACGGCACGAACCTGCTGGTCTTTGGCGGAGCCATTCCCAAGGGGGATGAAACCATCAATACCTACGCCACAGCCAATCTCGGCGTGTTGGTGTATTGGGTGGTGCCTTTTGTGATTCTCATGGGCGGCTTCTTGGGGATGGCCGGCGCCCTCGGGGCCTCTTCTTTTGGAGAACGTATCAAGGGCCTGTTCGTTGCCACCGGTTGGGCGTTCATCCATGGCTTATTTTTGAGCCAGGTCGCGCTCATTCCCCTTTGGGCGGCAGCCTGGAAGTTGCTCGGCACACCCTTCCCCGCGGCCTTGCTGCAGGCCGATCTGCTGGGCCTGCTGCTGGGCCTGCAACTGCTTCTCTGGTCCGCCATCCTGATGCGGATCGTCCAGAGCAATGCGGGGCTGGCGGTGCTTCTGGCCCTGTTGTTGAAGGAGATCGGATCAAAGCTCGTCTACATCGTCGAATTCGGTGAACAGTTGGGATTCAGCGCCAGGGGCGTGAAAGCCGTTGGCGCGGTGGTCAACATCCTGCCTTCGGGCCAGATTCCCAGCGATCCCTTCGCACTTTCGGCGCTGCCCCTTTCCGTCGGCGGACCGCTACTGCTCGCGGCGTTGCTTTGCGCCATGCCAGCCCGGAAAGGTAAGCGGACTTGAACTACCGAGCAGCTTTCCTGGCGTTGGCCCTGGGTACAGCAAGCGTACAGGGCAACTCACAGGCGACTTCGCCAACTTCCACCGAATCGACCCAACTGAAACAACGGCTCGCGGCCTTGCAATCCCGCATGGCCCAGGTGGATCAGCAAGTGGAGTCGCTCAAGAAGCGGCGCAAGGGGGTGATGGTCGAGCTGCAGGGAATTTCATTGCAGCGGGACCGGGTCCGGGCCCAGCTGGATGGCGCGAAGCTGAAGCAGGATCAAGCCCAGCTGGAAGTGCAGGAGATCACTTCGAAACAGGCCAAGATCCGCAGTGAAATCGACCGCCTGCGCAAAGACCTGCGCAAGCAGATCCGCCTGATCCAGGCCCAAGGAGAATTGGGCGATCTGGCATTCCTGCCTGACGCCTCGAGTTTTGAATCCTATCTCGCCCAGGCCCGCCATCTGACCTGGTGGCGGTTGCAGGAGCGCAAGCGTATCAGTCAGATCCAGCGGCTTCAAGGGGACCTTGCCCAGCGGGAAAACGAACTTAAGACTGTGCTTGCCCGTCTCGCCGCCGAACAACAGGAGGCAGCCCAGTTTCAAGGGGGTCTGAGGATCAGCGAAGAAAAACTCCAGACTTTCGTGAGCGCGCTTCAACAGGATGAACAGGCCCAACGACAGGTACAGGCTGAACTCGCAGAGGAATCAATCCAATTGGAGCGCATGCTCGCCAACCTGTTCGGGAAATCGAAGACCGAAACATTCGAAGCGCCGGTCAGCTTCTCGAGCCTTCGCGGCGATCTTCCGGGACCCGTGGAAGGTAGCTTGGCCCAAGGGTTCGGGGAACACCTGCATCCTCGATTCCATACAAAAACATTCCAGAGTGGCCTGCTCATCGAAGCCTACATCGGATCGCGTGTCTCGGCCGTGGCCGACGGCAAGGTGATCCTTGCCGAGCCTTACCAGAGCTATGGCCCCATCGTCATCGTGGATCACGGCAGTGGCTGGTTCACCCTTTACACGCACCTCCAAGGCACCGCCGTGGCCAAGGGCCAAACCCTTCGTCAAGGCGACTTGGTGGGCACAGTCGGTGAGACTCTTGATGGCCCCCGCCTGGGCTTTGAGATCCGCTATCAGACCAAGCCCGAGGACCCGAATAAATGGCTCAAAAAAAAGTACAGGTGAAAGGAACCCCGGGTCCTGTGGGTCAGGACCCAAGAATCAGAACCCAGGATTCTTTACCTAACCGCGTTGCCCGCGTTGAACAGCGGCACGTAGACGGCCAGCAACAGGCCTAGCACCGTCACTCCCATGAAGAGAATGAGGACGGGGCCGATGAGGCTGGTCACGGCGGTGGTCGCCTTTTCGACTTCCTGATCGAAGAAATCCGCCACATGGTTGAGCATCTCGGGTAGAGCGGAAGCGCTTTCACCAACGCGGCACATCTCGACCGCAAGCGGGTCCAGCAGCTTGGCCTGGTCCAACGCGAGGTGAAGGCTGGAACCTGCCCGCACCTGTTCGCCGACGATGTTGAGCCGCAGCTTCATACGCTCCGAGGCGGTGGTCTTTTGAATCACTTCGATGGATTGCAGCACGGGCATGCCACCGGCGATCAGCACGCCCAAAGTACGTGAAAAAACAGAAGAGTGGTACATGCGGTAGAGGGTGCCCAGGCGCGGGATGGAAAGCAGGATCCGTTCGTTGGCCCGTCTGCCGGCATCAGTGCTCACCATCCAGCGGATGACGAAAACAAGGGCGACCAGCAGGATTCCCTGCAACCAAATCGTGGACCGCATGAAACTGCCCATGCCGAGCAGAATTCGCGTGGCTGCGGGCATTTCGATGCCGCCGCCGGAATAGATTTCATTGAAGCGCGGCAGCACGACATTGAACAGAATCAGGAGGGCCGCGATAAGCACCACCACCAGGAAGGCCGGATAGATCAGGGCTTCCGTGATGCGGCGACGGCTGGTTTGGGCAAATTTCTGAAAGGAAAGCCATCGGGAGATCACCTCTGTAAGGGTGCCGCTGCGCTCGCCAGCCACCACATTGGCGCGATACACGGCCGGGAAGGTGCCGGTCTGCTCGAGCGCCTCGGAAAATGCCATACCCTCTTTCACCAGTTCCACCACTCGCTCCAAGCTGCTGCGGAGCAACGGGTCCTTGCCATGGCCTTTCAGAAGTTCCAGGGATTGCAACAGCGGGATGCCTGCCTTCAGCAGGGCCACGAATTCCTGGTTGAAGAGAATCAAGGTCTCTGCCTTGAGCTGTTTGGTGCTCCTGAAAGTGCTGGAGGACTTAGCGATTTCGATGGGAAAGCCGCCTTCGGATATGACGCGGGCGCGCACGTCCTCAGTGGAGGCGGCTTCAAAATCCTTCGTCTGGACGTCGCCGTTGGGAGTGGTCAATTTCACTGTGAAACGCATGGGCCTCGCTCGCTCGAATGCAGAAACGCTCCTAAGAATACCCGCTTACCAAGTCCCTTCCGCACAATGCGGGACCTGGGCAGAATCAAGATTCCTTTAAGTCCCAAGCGGAGTCCCTATGGTGTTTTGTGGAAGAGTCGTTGCTGCCCTGGTGATTTCATTTATTGCAGGAGCCGTGGCGGCACCTCTGCTTCATGCTCAGGCGCCTATCCAAGTTGGAACGCCTGAACCCGTGCTGCTGGACTTGAGAGATGCGGATGCCCGCATTCTGGTTCCCGTGGATACCCGTGATCCGGCCCAGACCGAGGCCGCCAACAAAGCCTGGCTGCCTCGCATCGAGAAACTCCAGGTCGTTTCCACCGTTCGGATCCTGCTCCCAAGGATGGGGCCGCGTCTGCCTCTCTTGTTGGCCGCCAGCCAAGCACTCCGCGCCCAAGACCCAGTTAAAAGACTTTTCATCGCCTTCGATGCCGAAGCTCTGCCGCTGATCGATGAAACAGCCTGGGGCGCGGTGGATGGCGGTGCCCTGGTATCTGCGGATCTCGGAAATAATCCTGGTCTGTGGAGAGAACACCTTTCCAAGGCCCAGGAAGGGTTCCCCGGACGCCCTTGGTTTCTTTGGCTGCCAATGGATCCTGGGGCCCTGGCATCCACGATCCTGGGCGATGGAGGGCGCATCATCGTGCCCCAGGGAGGTCCTGGTGCACGACTCGCCGCGATTCTTCCTTCCGGGTTTTCGGAAGTGGAAGGCGGCAATGGGGATCTGATGTTACGCAAGCGAGGCGGCCATGAAGCCAAGCGCTGGCGCTTCATCAACAGCGAATGGATCTCGGTGGAATTGCCTAAGGAACGTACGGAAGTGGCGGTGTCCGCGGCAGATTCCTACGATGTGGGGGCCTTGCTGGCGAAAATGAGGGTGGAGCAGCTGCGCAGCCGCACCGCGCAGCGGAATTTCAAGGCCAGGCTGGATGTGGACCTGCACATGCAAGGTTCCCGCAGCATGGGTGTGGACCTGGGATTCACCTTTAAATATTTTGAACGCGCGGGCGAAGCGCCTGAATTATTGCAAGAACAAGTGCGTTTCAACGGCGTGAAGGCAAACCTGAAAGGCGAGGTGCAACTGCCCATCGTGGAGAGCCGCACCAGCCTTGCGGCCCCGGTGGCCTTGAGCCTTACGGAACGTTACCGGTACCGGGATGGTGGCTCCACGGGTCCAAACCTCCGCCTCATCCGCTTCGACCCCGTGGATAACGATGCGACTATTTTCAGCGGCGAGTTGGTCGTGGATGAAACCTCCGGCCGTGTGTTCGAGGAAAGGAGCGAACGTTCGAATCTGCCCGGCACCGTGAAATCCGAGCGGCGCATCCTTAGTTACGGCGAAGCCGCGCCGGGTGTGTGGCGCGTCTTGAAAACCCAAACCTTCGAACGTTGGGTGAGTCCTGGCGGTGTGGCCCAGGTCCAGCGCAAGCTCGTTCTGACGAACCTGGACATCAATGCCCCAACCTTTGATGCAGAGCGCGAAACGGCCAGGCACTCAAAAGAGACGATGTTGAAGGAAAGCCCCGAAGGCATCCGCTACTTCACTCGACAGGCCGATGGCACTCGGAAGATGGAAGAAAAACCCCGCACTTCAGGCCGCGCCATCGCCGGCGTCATCGTGGTGGATCCAGGCCTGAAGCCACCTGTGCTCCCGCTGGCGGGGCTGGTCTATTACGATTTCAACGCTTTTGACCGTGGCATCCAGATCAATGCGCTCACGGCCCTGCTCTTCAATACAGCGGCAGTGGCCGTGCCGCGCCTCCCTGGCGGCTTCGACCTGAATCTGGATTCAGCGTTGTTGCTCTATCCGGCGGGTGAACGTCCCGTCATCAACGGCAAGCTCTCGAACAAGGACGAAGTCGCCCGCCGTTTCGGCACGCTCAATCTGAACCTTGGCCAAGATCTGGGATATGGTTTCCGGTTCGGGGCCCTGGCGTTATTTGAGTACGACCGTTTTTCCGAGACCAAGGATGATGCCGCTAAGACCCCAGATTTCGCTCTACCCCCCTCAGGCCTTACGAAAGAGTTGCGGGGCGAATTGGGCTGGCTCTTCCGTGGATTTCAAATTCAGGCCTTCTATGGCAAGGGACAACGTCCTGAGGGCATTTACGGCACTCCCGGCAATCCCCAATCGGTCCCCAATGAGGGGCGTTTCACGCGGTGGGGCGGGAATATGGGCTATGACCGCCAACTCAAGAATGGACTCTGGCTGCACGGGAGCGGAGGTATTGTCGGCGGCGATGGCTTCGATCGTTTCAAGGCGCTGAATTTCAATGGCATCGTCAGCGGCATGCGCAGCAATTCCATCACGGCCGACCGCATCGCCTACGCGCGCTTGGGCGCCGTGCTCCCCGCAGGGCCAAATTTGCGCCTCTCGGTTTTTCTGGATCACGGCCAAGCCCGCAGCCTGGACGATCAGAAAACCTACGGCCTCACAGGTCTCGGCATCGCCGGTGATCTCCCCGGTTTCTGGTGGTTCACCGCCCTGCGCCTAAATCTGGGCATCGGCCTGAAAAGCGACATCGCCGGCGTTAAGACCGTGAATGGGTTCATAGCGTTGCTGCGTGTGTTCTAGGCCAACCTAAACCAAGGGAGCACCCCGGGGCAGGGCGGCACGAATCTGCGAGGCGATATCATCCATCATGGCGTACCGTTTGGCGTACATTCCCCGCTTGTTCGGCTTCATCTCGTCCCGTGTTCGCCGCTTGACCTTCCGCGGAAGGTAGAACCATCCTTCCGGGGATCGCTGTCCACCCAGCTCAGTCCAGAACACGTCATAGTCGAAGTTCAGGGCATGGGCCCATTCAAGGTAGATGAAATGTTTGCTCCTGTGGACCTGAATGGAATTTCCTGCACCTAGAAATTCCCTCACGCCGATCGCCCGGCCAATCTCCTGCGCGGCAAACACGACAAGTGCCTTAGGCCGTAGGCCGTGCATGGCCTTTCCAAGGGCCTTCATCAAGTCATCGTCTCCCTCATTTCGGCCCTGCACGCATCCTACGTAAAGCACCAGCCCGTTCGCGCTCCATTCCAGGGCAAAGGTCAACGCACTGACCCGTCCGCCACGCTGGGGGCATTGGAGGGACACGGTGAATTCACCTTCTTTGCGGAACCTATTATCGAAACCAAGGCAGATCACTCCCGGTCCCAGGTCACCCAAAGGAAAGGTCGCCAGGATGACTCCTTCTCCTTCTTGCCGCAGGAGCGCCTCCCGGATGGCGCCACCTTTCCAGAGGATGAATCCATAAGTATCCCTCATCACTTTGGTGCGCTGTTTGAGGCTCCACCAGGTGGACAGGTAGGCCCGCATGGGCTTGAAGACCAGCAGTGGGTTGCTGTCAGAGAAAGGACGGAGATTTTGGGTCTCCATGAAGGAAAACCACCTCAGGGCAGCATCCGGCTGGGCCGCCGTGGCCAAGACCCAGCGGACATTCTGTTTCAACCTGCGGAGCAACCCAACGGTTTTATAGGCCGATGCGCTGATGGACCACGCTTGGCGAGCCGCATTCCAGGTGGCGCGGAACTTCATGGGTAAAGCTCCTGAAGCTTAAGGATCTTGACCACTTCGAGATCCTCTGGACGAAGCTCCGGATCCTTTTGGGCCAACTGCTCCACAAGACAGACCAGTGCCTCCGGCGCATCTTTCCTCAAACGGCGGATATCTGGAAGCGGATGGGTCCGGTGGTGGTCGAGCACTTCGAAGGGCGTCTCGCCTTCAAAGGGTGGGGAGCCGGTGAGCATCTCGAACAGGATGATCCCCAAGCTGTAACGGTCGGCGGCTGGACCGACATGGGAGACCTTCTGCGCTTCTGGCGCGGCATAGCTCGGCGTGCCGAGAAAAGAATAGGTGCTGGTCACTGTGGCTGAATCGAGCACGCGCGCGATGCCCAGATCCATCACCAAAGCGCGACCCTGTTGCAGCATCACATTGGCAGGCTTGAGGTCGCGGTGTACCACGCCGAATGTGTGGGCATGAGCCAAGGCCTCGGCCAGATCCAACCCGATGGATACACATTCAGTGATGGGCAAGCGTCCATGAGCTTTCATGTGCGCGCCGAGGGTCTCCCCTATCACGTAGGCCATGGCGATCCATGGCGGGTCCGAACGGCTGGTTCCACCGGGAAAGGCATCAAGGATCGGCACGATGTTGGGGTGTTTCAGCATGGCGCCAACCTTGGCTTCCTGGCGAAAACGGGCCAGCATTTCTTCATCATCCCAGCGATGGGAATGGAGCACCTTGAGTGCCACGATTTCGGAAGTCTGTTGGTGTTTGGCGAGATAAGTATTTGCAAAGCCGCCTCGGCCAAGGCGTCGTTCAATGTTGTAAGGGCCTAGGTGGGTGGGATGAATTTCAAAGGGCTGGGAACTCTTGGATCCGGCTTTGTTTCGTCGCCAAAATAACATCCATCCGAGGCTTCCCACCAGCAGCGAGGTGGACAGAAGCCATAACCAAGTGGGCCAAGACTCTGGTGCCCCAGGTTCCAAAGTCGGCCTAGGATTCTGACGTGGAGCCGAAGCCGGTGCTGGTGCCAGCATGCGCGGCGGACTTACTGGGGTGGATGCCTCCATGCGTTTTTCAGGAGGAAGAGATTTGCTGGAGCGGGCTTCAGGTTTCCATCCAGGTTCGTGCCTTGGCAGAGTTGGCAAAAGCGCTTCCGGCTGCTGGATCATTGGCGTTTCCGTCAGCGTGATTTCAGATTTGATCTCAGGTTCTTTGGGCTTGGGTGCCTTGGGTTCAGCTTCCTTCATGCGCTTTGCGATGGGCTCCCGCAGGCCTGTGGGCTCGCCCCTGGTCTCGGATTCCTTCAGGTGCGAGGCCACGGCTTTCCAATCCCCAAGCTCCGCGGCGCAACGTGCCATGTGGGCGTATGGATAGTAGTGCACGAGCCGGTTGTTGCCGTAGGTGAAGACACCAGCAGCGGGTAGCGGGCGCAACGCGCTGGCCCGCTGGAAGGAATCGAGGGCAGTATGCCAGCGGCCTTGGCGTTCAGCCTCGAGACCGTCTTCATAAGCCGCGTAAAAGGTCCCTTGGGTTTGAGCCAGAACAGGTGGAATCGCGGTCAGAAACACGAGCCCAGGAATACCCCACTCCCTCATGTTCCAGGCCACGGTTCAGTCCCCGACAAACATATGCCGCAACCACCGCTCCACCGGCTGCCGCTCGAATTGGTAGATGAAAGAGATATCCAGCCGATGCATTTCCAAACGCTCCGTGCCCCGGGAGCGCACCGTCGAAGCCTTCACAAGCTGGTCCACATCCAGGAATTGGGAAGTATCCCGACGGTCCCAACCGTAGCGGTAGGCAATGTCCACTGAAGTGTTCCCACGCTTGATGCCGGTCCCAACAGCCAAATTGAAGACCACCCTTTGATTTCCGGTGGTTCGGTCCACCACAGGTTGCGGTTCCCTTGAAAAGCCGAAGCGCAGGGGAATCACGCTACTGCCTTTCGTCAACAACAGGTATTCTGCGCCGACGTGGACAGAGGTGACATTGGGTGTGCGGTTCGAACGATCCAAATCAAAGAAACTCAGATTGTTCAGGCTCGCCACCGATGTCATATAACGTGCATCCGACCAGAGTATGTGCAGCAGGTCCGCGGTGAATAACCAGTGCTCTTTAGGCCGCCAGGCATAGCCAACCCCAGTACTGGCTGGCCAATGGAGCCCATATTTTGCATAGGGGCTGTCCTTGAATGTAACGCTGGTGGCATTCGTGTCCAGCGAAGTGCCAAACGAATAATCCGCGTGGAAGGATGTACGTCGCACGAGCCCCAGGCTCCAGGTTGGCCAGCGCCAGATGAGACCAAGGTTGAAGTTGTTGCCATCTAGAGCGTTCACCTGTCGGTAGTTGGCGAAAGTATTGCTAGTGCCTTGCTGCTTGGAGCTTTCCGAGTTCAGCCCCCAGCGGCCCCGCCACTGGTTGTAGCTCGCCCCTACAAGGATCCGCTCCGAAGCTTCGTAGGCCATGGCGAAGGAATAGACATCAATCTGGCCGGTCTGGTTAATGCGCTGATGCACGAAACCGGGCGTCCCTCCGGCCACGTCGGTTTCCGTCAGATCGCGGTCGCTGGATTCTGCAAGGGCGAACTGCCTCTGCACCGAAAGCTGAAGCACCAAGCTGTGTCCATTCATCCTGAGTGGGATGGTTCCAGCGATGAAAAGCGGATCGAAGCGCGTCTCACTTGCAAGCGAATCGCTGACGGCCAATTGCCGCCCTTGACTGGTGGTCTCGAAATCCTTGAACGAAAGCCGTTTTGAAAGACCTCGCCCCACGAAGGTTGCTTCGGGTTTCAATAGTTGAGCCAGTCCCGCCGGATTGAATGACACCGCCGTCGCGTCATCTGCCACAGCTATAAATGCGCCGCCCAAGCCCATGGCCCGGGCCCCCGCGCCCTGCACATCAAAGGTCGCCCGCGACTGTTCTGAGATCAGCACACCGATGGGACTCTGTGCCAATAGCGATGTGGCCGCTGACAGGATCAGCGGCCACAGACGATGGATTGGACGGGGCCTAAGCGTAGAAACCACGATAGTGCATGGCCTGGCTCACGCGGTCCAGCGCGAGGATGTAGGCCCCGAGACGGGGATTGGTCTTGTACTTGTCGGTGGCTGCGAATACAGAGTGGAAGGCATGGGTCATGTATTCCACCAACCGCTCGTTCACTTCCCTCTCTCGCCAATAGAAACCCAGCCGGTTCTGCACCCATTCGAAATACGAGACCGTCACGCCACCGGCATTGGCCAGGATGTCCGGCACAACGAGAATGCCGTTTTCCAGAAGGATGGGATCCGCCTCGGGTGTGGTGGGACCATTGGCACCCTCCACCACGATCTTGGCGCGGATCTGGGCGGCGTTGTCTTCAGTGATCTGGTTTTCCATGGCGGCGGGCACGAGGATGTCCACTGCCAAAGTGAGCAGCTCTGCCCGATCCATGGCCTCGCCGCCCTTGAAACCGGTGACGGATTTGGTTTCCGTGACGTGTTTGACCAGAGCATGGATATCCAGGCCCCGGTCATTCTTGATGGCACCGTTGAGGTCGCTCACGGCGACGATACGCGCACCAGCTTCGTGCAGCAGCCGCGCGCTCTGGGACCCGACATTCCCGAACCCCTGCACCGCCACCCTGGCGCCTGCGAGAGGTTTGCCCAAGCGCTGCATGGCTTCTCTGGCCACGATGAGCACGCCCCGGCCCGTAGCTTCATTGCGGCCCAAGGATCCGCCGAGCCCCACCGGCTTGCCGGTGACGACCGCATTTTCGGTGTGGCGCACATGCATGGAGTAGGTGTCCAGCACCCAGGCCATGGTCTGCGAATCCGTGCCCATGTCAGGCGCGGGCACATCGCGATCGGGCCCGATGACATCCATGATCTCGGCGACGTAGCGTCGTGTCAGGCGCTCCAACTCAGGTTTGCTCAATTTTTTAGGGTCACAGATGATGCCGCCTTTGCCTCCCCCGAAGGGTACGTCCACCACGGCGCACTTCCAGGTCATCCACGCGGCCAAGGCTTTTATTTCATCCAGGTTCACATTCAGGTCGTAACGAATACCGCCCTTGGCTGGGCCACGCGCAATGTTGTGCTGGACGCGGTAGCCGGTGAAAACTTCCCAACGGCCGTCATCCATGCAAACCGGCAGGCTCACGATCATGGAACGGGTTGGCGCCATGAAAACCTGGAACAGGGTGTCATCCAAACCATAGATATGGGCCGCTGCGCGCAGCCGAGCCTGCATAGCCTCGAAGGGGTTGTGGCTATGGATGTCAGACATGGGGTTCTCCCAAATTTTCATGCATCAGTTGGTGGGCGAAGGATCCACGGGAAGCTCCAGCTCCGTGCCCTCTTTCCAAAGTTCTTCAAGGTTGTAGTGGCGTCGGGTTTCTGCATCCATAACGTGGACCAGGAAATCACCAAAGTCCAGCAGGATCCAGGTCCCGGCCTGTTCGCCTTCCCGCGAGATCACCCTAGTGCCCTTGGCGCGCAGCTGAAATTCGACTTCATCCGCAATGGCGCGATTCTGCCTATCGCTACCGCCACTCATGAAAGCGAAAGTATCCGTGAAACTCGCCAAGCCCGACACGTCCAGCAGTCGGATTTGAAAGGCCTTCTTGGACCGGGCGGCTTCCACCACAGTCAAAAGGCGATCCGTCAATGTCATTCAAGGCTCCTGCGCACTAAGCCGTTGCGGCGAAATAACTTGTTCATCATTAATAATGGACCGGCATAAGGGGCCGTAACAAAATACCCAGAACTGTACCGGTTATTTTGTAACGGCCCCTAATCACGATAATAGTTTTCGGCTGCGATGACAGCCATTACTTGGGGCGGAATCCCTTCAACCAGCGCGGCCTGATCTGAAAGCCGGCTCAAACCTAGACGCAGGGCAGTAGATGCAAATGGCAACTCTGTGCCAGGCAACCATACAATCTCGCCGGGCGCGCCTGACCAATGCGGCCTCTCACGGCTTTTCAATGGGTCGGGCAGAGCTCCTGGGAAATCGGGCCGGGCTGCCACTGCGACTGAAGCCAGCTCCGTCACTCGCGTGAAGCGATGCCATTTCGGAAGTCCCGGCAATTGATCGCTGCCGAGCACGAGAATCCATTCACCTTCAGGCTCACGCTCCGCCAAGGTTTCCAGGGTTTCGGCACAATAGCTCGTGCCACCTCGATCCAACTCGGCCATCTCGATTTTCACTGGGCCTGGAAAACCCTTCAATGCGGCTTGCAACAGGGCCAAACGGGCCCCGGAATCGAGAGCGTCGGTGTTGGATTTATGGGGCGAGATGGCCGTGGGTACAAAGCGCAGTTCATCCAAGTTGAGATGGCGAAGAGCTAGCTCAGCAAGCTTCAGGTGCCCCAAATGGGGAGGATTGAAGGCGCCACCCAGGAGTCCGATTCGCATCAGCCTATGGACTCTTTGGGCATCACAGCAAGCGCGGCGCCGAGTTTGAAGACCAGCGGCCTCAAGCCCTCACCGGTAACTCCGGAAATGACGATGGGTTCCTGACCCCGCTCAAGGCAGATGGCTTTGAATCGCGCCAGACGATCTTCATCCTGCAATGCATCCAGCTTTGTGCCCACGAGCCACCGTGGCTTCTGGAAGAGAACTTCTGAAAAGGCTTTCAGTTCGCCCTCGATGACCCTGATCGATTCTTCCGGCTCGCTCATGGGATCCGTGAGATCCACGAGTTGCAAAAGCATCCGCGTGCGCTCCACATGGCGCAGGAACTGGATGCCGAGCCCCGCGCCTTGGGATGCTCCCTCGATCAGCCCAGGAATGTCGGCGATGACAAAGCTGACCAGTTCGTCCACTTCCACCACGCCCAATTGAGGTTCCAGAGTGGTGAAGGGATAGTTGGCGATTTTGGGCCGCGCAGCGCTGATCCTGCTTACCAAGGTACTCTTTCCCGCATTGGGAAAGCCCACCAGGCCTACATCCGCGATCATCTTCAGTTCGAGTGCAAGGGTGCGGAGCTCGCCTTCCTCGCCAGGCTGGTGATGCATGGGCACGCGATTGGTGCTGCTCTTGAAATTGTTGTTGCCCAAGCCCCCGCGGCCGCCCCGGGCCACGCAGATGTTATCGCCGGGGCTCAGCACTTCGGCCAGCACCTCGCCGCTATCCGCATCTTTCAAAACGGTTCCAAGGGGAACGTCCAAGACCACGTCCACGCCGTCTTTGCCCTGGCGCCGGCCGCCCTCGCCGCTGGCACCGCGCTCAGCGATGTATTCACGGACGCTGCGATAGATGTTCAAGGTGTTTAGGGACGGGTTCGCCACCACATAGACCGAACCACCTCGACCTCCGTCACCGCCATCCGGGCCGCCCTTTTCAGCGAACTTCTCCCGCCTGAAGTGGGTAGACCCCGCTCCTCCGTGGCCGGCTTCCACCTTGAGTTGGACTTGATCTAGAAACATGGAACCAGTCTTTGAGGAATTAAATAAAGCGCGCGACCAAAAGCTTGATCGCGCGCTTGGGATTGTTCGTTGATCGTGGATCCGGATTCGCGGGCATCAAGCCTCGATTGGATCCACATGGATGAACCGGCCGTGCTGGCCTCGGTCCTGGAAGCGGACTTTGCCTTCGATGGTGGCGAAAATCGTGTGGTCTTTGCCGATGCCCACACCCTTGCCAGGGTGGAACTGGGTTCCGCGCTGGCGAACGATGATCGCGCCCGCAGAGGCAAGCTGGCCCCCGAAGAGCTTGGTGCCAAGACGCTGGGAATTGGAATCGCGACCGTTGCGGGAAGAGCCGACGCCTTTTTTATGTGCCATGGGAATACCTCGTGAATGTCTTGGGTCTAGGGTCGAGAGTCAAGAGTCGAGAGTTAAATACCCTAGGCCTTGATGCCCTTGATGCGGATTTCCGTGAAGCCCTGGCGATGGCCCTGGGTGCGCTGGTAGGTGGTGGTGCGCTTCTTCTTGAAAATGATTACCTTCTTGGCGCGGTCGTGGCGGATGACCTCGGCCTCGACGCTGGCGCCCTTCACCGTGGGCTGGCCGACGGTGATGGAATCGCCATTCTCCAAGAGCAGCACCTTGTCAAAGCTGACGGCCTGCTTGGGTTCTTTCTCAAGCAATTCCACACGGAGGACATCGCCCTCGGCCACGCGGTATTGCTTGCCACCGGTCTGGATGACTGCGTACATGAAAACCTCGAAATATGACTGGCGTGCGGGCGGCGATCCATCGGATGCACTTTTGGAGCCCGGTACCTAGCAGGTCAACCAGAATGACAAAGAAAGCCATAGGTTTCAAGGCTTCATTTCCATTACCACGCCAGGCTGAGACCCGCCACCAGCATCCGGCGGCTGAAGTAGCTCTCCTCCCGACGCCGCTGGCTATAGTCAGGACTGTAGCTGTAGTTGGAGACGTTGTGCCGGTTCAGGATGTTCATCACCTCCGCGAAAGCCACGCAGCGGAGCCCATGGAACGGAAAGAGCCGGGAGAGGCGGAGATCCATGCGGCCGTAGGCTGGCAGGCGGTCCGAATAGCTCTTGCCTTCCTGAGGCTCGAAACCGCCATTGCCATCAGGGAGGCCACCCTCGATGGGTGTCACCGGAGCCCCGGTGGCATAGCGCCAGGACCCGCCCAGGTCGAGGCCCGGCTTCACGGACCAGGTGCCAACCACCGTCAGGTTATGGGGCACGCTGGTAGGAACGGGGCCGACTTCGAGCTGCTTGGCCTCCCTGCGCTTGGTATCCAGGTAGCCATAACCAATCCAGCCCCTGAACGAACCACGGGAAGCCTTCAATAACAGATCCAAGCCCTGAGCATAGCCGCGCCCACTGCTCAGGTAACGAGCCAGCGGGTCCTCCACCACCAGATGATCGTAGTCCTTGCGATAGGCCTCAAGCCGCACCTGGGTGTCCCAACTCCTTTTCCAGCGGGCATCCAGCGCGAGAACAGCGTGGGTCGCCCGTAATACTTTGAGGTTCTGATTACCCGCATGGGGGTCCAGCTGCATGAGTGGCGGGGCTTGATGGAAACTACCCCCCGCTAGACGCAGCGTGATGCCCTCTGAAACCTGGTAGGACACCGTGGCTCGGGCATCCCGCGTGGACTCGTTCAGCAGGCCGTAGTGATCCGTACGGCCGCCGATGGAAAGACCCCATCGGCTTGAGATGAGCCAGCGCACCGTTGCATAGGCGCCGGTGCGGACTCCATCGATGCCATAGGCAAAGACCCTGGGTGCTGCATCCGGATTCCAGTTGGCCAGATCGAATGGGACTCTGCCCCTGGGATCCAGCCGTAGCTGGTCCCGATCCAGCCCCGATTCGATGGTGATGGCCTCACTCACCTGAATGGCTCCTTCGGCCCTCAGGAAACCATCGTGCTCTTCCTGGGTGATGCCCCAGGGACCAAAAGACCAAGCCTCGTGGAAGCGTGAATCCGATACGGTGAGGCTCAGCACCGTGTGCTCTCCCACGGCTTGCGTGAACTGGCCCGTCAGAAACCGCGTCCGGCTGCGGTTATCATAGATGCCGACAACATTCGCGATGCGGGTGTCCACCGCCAGATGGTCCTGAGATAAAAGGGCGGTCGTGGTCAGGCGGCCCGTCCCCAGGGGGGTCTGATGGTTCAGCTGCAGGTCATCGCTGATAGGGGAATCCGTGAAATTCGGAGCGAGCCCGTAGAACTTGTCCAGCAAGACCGGCGAAGCGTGTCGATAGGAACCCCGCAGCACGCCGCCGCCCACCGGCTCATCCTGCTGGATGCCCTGGCCGGCCAGGTTGATGAGCGCGCTGCCTGTGCGCACTGGGGAGTTCTCCTCAGTGCTGAGGTCCAGCACCGCCGAGAGCGCGTCCCCGTACTTGGCTGAAAAACCGCCTGGGATGAAGTCCAGGCGCGTGACCATGGCCGTGTCCACGGAGGAAAAGATGCCGCCCTGGGTGTTGGGGTGGTGGTAGGGCCGCGGCAGACGGCCGCCGTTGAGATAGATGCCCACCTCCTCGGGCTTGCCGCCCCTCACGAAAAGCTCGGCCCCTTCAC
>JANYJQ010000073.1 GCA_025358435.1 Holophagaceae bacterium | reverse complement strand
CCTCCATATAGATGTGTCAGGGCGGCTACTCTTGACTGCAATTCGCGGGACAGGATTTGGTTTTGATTTCTTGGCGCTCTTGGCGTCTTGGCGGTGAGTTTTTTTTAATGCGAATTGGTGTCAGCTGACGCGGGCCATCAGCTCGTCAGCGAGCAGATTCCCGTAGGCTGGGATGGTGAGGAAGTCCTGCAAGACAGCGTCGGTGCAGAGGGATTCGAAAAGGAGCCGGGCTTCGGCGAAACAACTCCCGGTGAACCGTGAATCGCCCAGCTCAGCGCGGAGCCGCGCCATCTCCGCGACAATGATTTGCGCCAGACGGGGACGGTCCACGATGCGGCCATCCGTGAGTTGCACGCGGTGGTGGAGCCATTGCCAAACCTGGGCCCGGCTGATCTCAGCAGTCGCAGCGTCTTCCATCAGATTGTCGATGGGCACGCAACCATTGCCACCCAGCCACGACTCCAGGTAGCGGATGCCCACGCGGACGTTGTGCCGCAGGCCTTCCTCGGTGCGGGGTCCTTCGGGTACGCGAAGCAGATCGTAAGCGGTGACAGTACCGATATCGACCTTCACATGAAGTTGGTTGGGCCCCGGCATGTGGGCGTCAAAGATTTCAGTCGCCAGGGCCACCAGCCCCGGGTGCGCGACCCAGGTGCCATCGTGGCCGTCTTTCACTTCCCGCAGCTTGTCCTGCCGCACTCGTTCCATGGCCGTTTCATTGGCTGCGGCATCCTCCTTGATGGGAATCTGGGCCGCCATGCCGCCCATGGCCAGGGCGCCCCGCCGGTGGCAGGTCTGGATCAGCAGCTGGCTGTAGGTCCGCAGGAAGGGCTGGGTCATGCCGATGCTGCCGCGATCAGGAAGCACTGCGCCTGGATCCATCCGGCGCTTCTTGATGAAGCTGAAGATGTAGTCCCAGCGCCCGCAATTCAGGCCCACGATGTGGTCCTTCAGGGCGTATAGGATTTCGTCCATCTGGAAGGCAGCGGGCAGGGTTTCGATAAGAACCGTGGCGCGGATGGTGCCTGGCCGCAGACCCAGGGCCGCTTCGGCATGCACCAGGACATCACGCCAAAGGGCCGCTTCCTCATGGTGTTCAAGCTTGGGCAGGTAGATGTAGGGGCCGCTCCCTCTCGTCACCAGTTCTTTGGCGTTATGGAAGACATAAAGCCCAAAATCAAAGAGAGACGCCGGCACCACAAGGCCATCCACCGTCATGTGGCGTTCCTCCAGGTGCAGGCCGCGGGGACGCATCATCAGCACGGCCGTGCTTTCCTTCAGACTGTAGGTTTTTCCAGTGGCCCCATCCTCGAAGCGCAGGGTGCGCCGGACAGCCTCCATGAGGTTCTTCTGGCCCTCCAGCAGGCGGTTCCAGGTGGGGGCGCAGGAGTCCTCAAAATCAGCCATGAAGCAACGGGCACCTGAGTTCAGAGCGTTGATGACCATCTTGCGGTCGGTGGGGCCGGTGATTTCCACGCGGCGATCCTGGAGGTCATCCGGAAGCGGAGCGACAGTCCATTCCCCTTCACGGATCGCGTGGGTCTCGGGCAAAAAATCTAGCCCCTCCCCGGCATCGAGATCTGTCTGGACCCTGTGGCGCGCTTCCAAAAGAGCCTCGATGCGAGGTTGGAAGGTGCGCACTAGATCGGCGACAAAGGCCAGGGCTTCTGGCTTGAGCACCTCATCGCGGAGCCGATGGTCCGGGTCCAACAGGGAAATTCCAGGAAGTTGGGGGCTTGCTTCGCATCGCATGGGTGTATCCTATGTGTGATGTAAAATATTTACTCCACACACTCGAAATGCAAGATATGGTTCATAAATATGATGTTAATAGAGTAAAGAAAAGCAAATTTACAAAATAATGTTTGTCAATTTTGTAAACATTCTGGAGCTCCCTATGGCCCCTGCCCCCTCTCTTCTCGGTGCCAAGTTGCGCGGCCTCCGCCGACGCGAAGGCCTCAGCCAGGCACAACTCGCACAACAGCTTGAAGTCTCGCCCAGCTACCTGAACCTGATCGAGCACAACAAGCGCCCGCTGACCGCGCCCTTGCTGATCAAGCTGGCCCAGCTCTACCGCGTGGACCTCCACACCTTCGCGCCTGACCAGGACGCAGCATTGTCCTCGGACCTGGCGGAGGTTCTTGGGGATCCGCTTTTTGAAGAACTGGACCTGACCACCGGCGAGCTGCGGGACCTGGTGCAACAGTGTCCTTCGGCCGCCCGCGCCTTGAAGACGCTCTACGGCGCCTATCAAAGCTCACGCTCTTCGGCAGACGCCCTGGCCGCCAAGCTCAGCGATGGCCAGGATCTCGCCGGGGTGGACAGGTCGCGATTACCGACGGAGGAGGTCAACGATTTCATCCAGGCGCACCGTAACCATTTCCCTGCCCTGGAGGCCGCCGCTGAAACCCTTTGGATTCGGGCGAAGCTCAACGCCAATGGTCTGTTCCAAGACCTTGTGGAACACCTGGAGCGGGAACACCACGTCAAGGTTCAGATCCAGACTGTACGGGAGAGTGGCGGTGTGCTGCGGCGCTTCCAGCCGGAGCGAATGCTGCTGGACCTCTCCGAACGGCTTCCGATCCATTCCCGTGTCTTCCAGATCGCGCACCAGATCGCGCTCCTGGAACTGCCTGCTGTGCTGAACAGTCTTGCGGCGGATTCCACGCTTTCCTGCGATGAAAGCCGCACCCTGGCTCGCGTGGCCTTGGCCAACTATTTCGCCGGGGCCGTCATGATGCCCTATGCTCCTTTCCGGGAGGCCGCCCGGAAGGAACGCCACGACGTGGAGTTGCTGGGGCGTCGCTTCCAGGCCAGCTTCGAACAGGTCTGCCACCGGCTCACCACCCTGCGTCGGCCGGGCCAGGAAGGTATCGCCTTCCATTTCCTGCGCATCGACATAGCAGGAAATATTTCGAAGCGGTTCTCCGCTTCGGGTATCCGCTTCGCGCGGTTTTCCGGCGCCTGCCCGCGATGGAATGTCCACGCGTCCTTCCTGACCCCAGGCACCATCCGCACCCAGGTTTCCGAAATGCCCGACGGAGCCATCTACTTCTGCATCGCCCGCACCATCCATCAGGAGCGCGGAGGCCCCCATGCGGCGCATGCGGTGCAGGCCGTGGGCCTGGGCTGCCTCGCGGAATACGCCAAGGAACTGATCTACGCCGACGGCGTGAATGTGGCGAACCATGCGGCCGCCGTGCCCATCGGCGTGAGTTGCCGCATCTGCGAACGGCCCGACTGCGACCAGCGCGCCTTCCCGCCCCTGCACCAGCCTTTGAAGATCCACGAGAACCTGCGCCGGGGTTCCTTCTACGCCGAGGGATGAGTCCCGGGGATCACGCCGCCACAATCGCCCGGGTCTGTCAGCGCCCGCCAAGGCTCCAGCACAAAGGGACGCGTGAAGGCCCGTGGATGCGGCAGTTCCAAGTGCAACTGGGAACCCAGCAACCGCAGGTCTTCTGGCGTTTCCCAGGTCCAGGTTCCTGTCTGGCCGCTCACCGCGATGAGGTCCAGATCCAGTGTCCTTGGCGCGTTGCGGCCCTGGCTACGGTCACGGCCACAGCGGAGTTCGGTGCGCAACAGGGCCTCCAACAGGCGGGGCGGATCTTCTATCTCCGTGATCAACAGGGCCACCGTGTTGAGGTAGTCCGGACCGCGGCCTGACTCATCCTGAGTCTCCATGATCAGGCTGGAGACCCGCACTACGCCCAGTTCTTGAAGCCCTTCGATCCCCGCCGCGAGGTTCGTGTGCCGATCACCGAGATTTGAGCCAAGAGCGATGACCGCCTGCATAGGATTTACTTCTTCTTTCCATGTTCCGCCACCACTATTGTCCTGATCCCACCACGAATCAGGAAATCACCCTCGACGCGCATCCACTGGGGCTGCGTGGCGGCCACGAGATCATCAAGGATCTGGTTCGTCACTGCCTCGTGGAAGGCGCCTCGATCCCGGTAGCTCCAGAGATACAACTTCAAGGATTTCGATTCAACGCAGAGCTGGTCGGGCTGATAGCGGATGGTGATATGGGCGAAGTCTGGCTGCCCGGTCATGGGGCAGAGGCAGGTAAATTCCTCGGTGCTGAAAACCACCTCGAAAGGCCGACCCGGACGCGGGCTCTGAAAGGTGTCGAGCTGGGTGGAAGGCTGCGTCGCCGTACGCTGAGGCAGCTTTTCCAGGGTGGGTTTCATCGTATTTTTCTTCGTGGCCACAATGGACTCCTGAATCTTGATTGTAGGCTTTAGGAGCCGTTGGGGCATTACCAGTACTTTCCTGGCAATGCCGCTAAGGGTCCTTATGCCGCCCATGGCATGGTGATGGCAGAATTCTTTTGGAGAGGCGGCGCAGGTGATGTGGACCCTTCTGCCTTTAGGCAATCCCGGCGCTGAATACGCCAACTCCCGGCACAACCTGGGGCGGCTTATGCTCCAGCGCTGGATGGCGGACCGCGGATTTAATCCCCGTATCAAGAAGAAATTCGCCCACGGCACGCTCTACGGATTGAACGACCGTTTGCAGGCATTGGTTCCCTCGACCTATATGAATCTGAGCGGCGAGGTGTTGCCCGAGGCCGATGCGGCGGGCATCTACGTCCGCAAGCTCGTGTTGCTCTATGACGATAAAGATCTGCCCTTGGGTTATGGGCGCTTCCGGCTGGAGGGCAGCGATGGTGGCCACAATGGCCTGAAATCTGTCTTCCATCACGCTGGAACCCAGTCCATCACCCGCCTGCGCCTCGGCATTGGGCCCTTCGAACGGCCGCTGCACGAATACGTGCTCGGTGAATGGACCGAGCCTGAGTGGACGCTGATCGACAAGCTGGATGCGCCCTTCGCG
>JANYJQ010000041.1 GCA_025358435.1 Holophagaceae bacterium | reverse complement strand
CCAGAAAATCTACGACTCGCTTCCCGGTGACGGGCGGGGAAAGATGCTGAGCCTCGCCACCCAGACGGACCGCACGCTGTTTTTCGATTTCCTGCCCATCGAGCTAGGCACCATCCGCGGCATGAAGACGCGCATCCAGCTTTATACGGTGCCTGGCCAGGTCTTTTATGATGCCACCCGGAAATTGGTCTTGCGAGGCGCCGACGCCGTGGTGTTCGTGGCGGATTCCCAGGCTCCGGCGCTGCTGACCAACAAGGAAAGCTTCCAGAATCTCATCGAGAATCTGAAAGACCAGGGAACGGATCTGGAAAAGATCCCCCACGTCATCCAATGGAATAAGCGGGATACCCCCAACGCGCTGCCCGTGGACACCCTCGACAAGGAAATAAATCGCTTCAACGCACCCACCTATGAGGCCTGCGCCATGAAGGGCGAAGGCGTGCGGGAGACCCTTTCCGGCGTCGCCAAATTGGTGCTGAAATACCTGGCGGACAAGTACGGCGGCGGTGTGGTCGAGTCTCCAGCCCTGGCTGCCATGGCGGTTCCAGTGCCGCCCGCGCCCGAAGCCGCGCCCCAACCCAAAGAAGAGTCCAAACCGCTGGAAGTGGAAGAACTTTCCGCAGGCGAGATGATCGAAGAATTGGACGAGGTGCCGCTCGCTACGATGGGCGGCGGCTTGCAGGGCGACGCGGCGCCCATCCACGTGCCCCACACTCCCAACGTGAGCACCGTGGAAGTCCCCGTGGTGCTGGACCGCAGCCTGTTCAGCGGGGACTCTCCTGTGGAGATCCGGCTGAAGCTCTACATCAAGTGAGGCACGAGCTATGAGCCATGAGCCAACAGCTCAAAGCTCGCACCTCCTAGCTCATAGCTTAAAGCCCATGGCCCATAGCTCAATGCCATGAGCCGCTACTCGAAACAACGCATCTTTCTTGGCCGTGAGGCCGATGCGTTGCTGCGCACCAAACGAGTGGCTGTCGTGGGTCTCGGGGCCTTGGGATCAGTGATCGCGCCCTGGCTGGCGCGAGCGGGCGTGGGGCGCCTGACCCTGATCGACCGCGACCTCGTTGAACGCAGCAACCTGCAACGGCAGCTGCTTTATACGGAAGACGACCTTGGCCAGCCCAAGGCGGATGTGGCTGTGGCTAGGCTTGCACGGGCCAACCCTGAAGTCGAATTGCGGGCTCTCGTGGCGGATCTTACTTCGGGGAACGCGCGGGAACTGCTTTCCGGCTTCGATCTGATCTGCGATGGAACGGACAATTTCGAGGCCCGGTTCCTCATCAATGACGTGGCCATTCTGACCGGAACGCCATGGATCTACGCCGGCGCCATCGGCGCCGAAGGCGTGGTTTGGCCGATCTGCCTGCCCCGCACGCCCTGCCTGCGCTGCCTCATCGAAGAGCCGCCGGCCTTCGGCGACGTGGACACCTGTGACACCGCCGGTGTGCTAGGCCCCGCCGTGGGCGTCATCGCATCCTGGGCCGCGCTGGAAGCCCTCAAAATCCTTACGGGGAAAGAACCCGGCCGCGAACTGGTCCGTTTCAACCTCTGGGACGATGAGCGCCAATTCCTGCATCCACCCAAGACCCGCTGTCGCTACTGCACCGGAAGGATCACCGAATTCCTCGATGCGCGCTGGACCATGAAGGCCTCGGAGCTCTGCGGATTGGAAGGTGTGCAGATCCGAGTGAATCCGCCGGGCCGTCTGGATCTTGCCGCCCTTCAACCTCGTCTGGAGGCCCGCAGCGACAGGCCCTGGAAGCGCACCGCCATGACGTTGACCGGGCAGGAGGGCGAATGGGACATCACGGTCTTTCGCGATGGCCGGGCCCTCATCCATGGTGCCGCGACACCTGAGCGGGCCAGGAGCTGGTACACCGAAGTGGTTGGATGTTGATGCGTCTTCTCCTGGCCTCCCGCAACCCCGGCAAGCTCCGTGAATTCGCGGGGCTGCTGTCGGGCTTCGCACTCATCCCCTGGCCGATCGAAGCGCCGGAGATTCCAGAGGACGGGGCCTTCTTCAGGGATAATGCGGGCCATAAGGCTGCCTTCGCGCGGGACTGGTGGCGGAGCCACGGCAGTGAACCCGTGGACGCGGTTCTCGCTGACGACTCAGGGCTTTGCGTGGACGCGCTGTGGGGCGGGCCCGGCGTATTGTCGGCGCGCTTCGCGGCGGCCCTTTCAAACGACGATAAAAACCGTGCGCTGCTCAAGATGCTGCCGCGGGATGCCTCGCGGACCGCACGCTTCGTCTGCGTGCTGGCCCTGGCACCGATGCAGGAAGACGGGTTGCGATTCTTTGAAGCCTGCGTGGAGGGATCGCTGGCGATGGAACCTCACGGGCACAAAGGCTTTGGCTATGATCCCATCTTCATTCCCGAGGGATTTGACCAGACTTTTGGCGAGCTGCCGGATGAAGTGAAGGCCCGTCTCAGCCATCGAGCAAGGGCGGCGCGAGCTCTGCGGGAAGCTCTGGCAACTCTGGCAACGGAGCCGTGAAACCACCTTCACGCAGGGCGATGGCCCGCTGGTAGGCCAGGAGCACCGCGGTTCGCACGCGCAGGTAGCTGGTGTCGGTGACCTTGGAAGCGAAACTGAGGGTAGAGACGACATACCAGCCGCCAGCCGGCAACTGCTGAGGGGCGCTGATCTGGATCTTGGGGGGCAGGATAGCCGACGAACTACCTTCCCGGAGGTCCAAGGAAATCTTCTCGGACCAGGCTTGAAGCGGCTCCACCAGCTTGACCGCGGCCTCTTCGGTTTCGGCGGTCACGCGACCATAAAGGGTGAAAAAGAGGCGCATCTGGGGCGGCTCGACACTTGAATTCAAAAAACCAGCCATGCTGGCGATCTGCTGGAAATCTTTCTGCAGCGCGAGCAGCTTCGGACTGGGTTGAAGGGGTTGTCGGGTCGCCATCAACTTAAGAGTGTCACAAAGTAGCTAGATGATTCGCCAACAAAGCGTTTCCAGGACCAGCCATCATGATCTTGTGATCCCCTTATTTCTGATGAGACATGGCCCCACGGAGGCCTCCAGCCTTGGCGCACCGCTGGGCAGGATGGATCTTCCAGTCAGGGAATCAGGGCTTCAGGCATGGCCTGCCATCAGGCAGGAATTGCTGGCCTCAGGCATCCAGCGGGTGCTGACTTCGGGCTTGTCGAGGGCCAGGGCCCATGCGCTGGACCTGGGCCTGCCCACGCTGGTGCTGCCCGATCTCGGCGAACAGGATTTCGGTTCCTGGGAGGGCATTCCCTGGCACGAAATCAAAGGCACTGAGCCTTTCTTCGCCAATCCAGTGATGGGAACGCCGCCTGGCGGCGAAAGCTTCGCCCATTGCGCCAGCCGCGCCTTGCTGGCCTTCCAGGGGGTCATCGAAGGCGATGTGTCCACGCTGGTCTTCGCCCATGGGGGGCCTTTAAGGGCCATCCTCTCGCATTTCATGGGCTTGCCCTTGGACCGGGCTCTGGACCTTGCCTGGCAACCCTATGGCATATCGAAATTGGAAATCCATGGCTCCAACCGCGCAGTGCTGAGGTACCACAACCGCGCCATGCCCACTAGGCTATAGGCGGTGGGCTGTGGGCGTTCGGCAGTAGGCGTTTGGAAACGGCCGAGGGGCCGCCTACAGCCTACAACCCAAAGCCCATAGCCCATCCGCATCAGGGCTTGCCATCCGGTCCCAACCCTGAAACTCTGAGTTCCGACAACGTGTGCTGGATGCACGGGAAGCCGGTTAGATTCCGGCGCTGCCCCGCAACGGTATGCACCCCACAAAACAAATAGTTTCGTGGGAGGCCCGGCCCGGAAGTGATCTTCTGGAGACCGGCTGGGGCCACTGGCGCCGAGCGCTGGGAAGACTCCGGGGAGGTCGAGCGACCCCTGCCGCGTGCGAGCCCGGAGACCGATTCAGGACCAAGACCACCGCCGAGGGAGCGGAGGGGCCGCGCCTTTCGGGC
>JANYJQ010000017.1 GCA_025358435.1 Holophagaceae bacterium | reverse complement strand
CACAGGCTCAGCGATGCCATGATCGACCAGGTCACCGACCTTTTCGGGGCCCTGGGCGACCAGTCGCGGCTGCGCATCCTGCGGGCCCTGCTGGATGCGAAGGGGGCCCAGAGCCAGGGCGCCGTGGCCGACGCCACGGGGCTCTCCCAGGCCAATGCGAGCAAGCATCTGGCCTGCCTGGTCCGGGTCGGCCTCGTGACCCGGGAACCGAACGGCAACACGGTCTTCTTCAGCCCGATCCTGCCCCTGGTTTCCAATATCTGCGATCTGGTCTGCGGGCATGTGAGCGACCGGGCCAAGAAAAGCTACCGGGCCCTTCATTAGGCATTGATGAATTGCTTGATTTTCGGGTCCTATTTTTTTCTTTGCTATTTTCCTTTTTAATTATATGATTGCTTGGATAGGTGATCCATGACTCCCGCGACCCACCCCACATGCACCACCGCAAGTCTCGAAGGCGCCAAGGGCAACCTGCTCGACCAGGCGGGCGGGCTCTTCAAGGCTCTGGGAGACCCATCCCGCCTTCGTCTTTTGCAGGTGCTGCTCGCCGCCCAGGGTCCCCTGCTCCAGTATGAATTGGCGATGCGGGCCGGCCTCCAGGTATCCAACGCCTCCAAGCACCTGACCCTGCTCGTCAGGGAAGGCCTGGTGCGCCGCCATTCCGAAGGCACCCAGGCCCGCTTCGAAGTCGTGGCCCCCATGGTCGCCGAAGTCTGTGATCTGGTATGCGGCCACGTGAGCCATCGCATCCAGGAAAGCTTCAAGTCCCTGAGTTGAGATTTTTTTCAAAGGAGTATTCCTTGGTGAGCAAACGCTTGAATTACCTTTCTCTCCTGGTACCGGCCATGACCATGGCCACCTTCGTGCCCGCGCAGCAGGCCAGCGGACCCAAGGAGTCCACTGAATCGCTGACCGTCGAGGCCGCGATCCGCCGGGCCTGGTCCCAGCAATCCGGACTCCAGGCAGGCGAAGCCATGGTGGACCGCACCAAGGCCGAGGCGGACGCCATGCGCGAGCTGAACCTGCCGACCGTGAGCTTCTCCGTGGGCGCCATGCGCACGGACCAGCCCATGATAGCCTTCGGCATGAAGCTCAATCAGGCCCGCATCGCTCAGATGGATTTCAACCCCGCGAGCTTGAACCATCCAGACGCCCTAACAGGTGTCGGCGGTGGCTTGCTGTTGACCCAGCCGCTTTATACCGGCGGACGGCTCACCGCGGCCCGCAAGGCCGGTGGCGCCATGGCGGATGCCGAAGTCGCCACTCAGTCCCATCGGCGGCAACAGGTCGCGCTGGCGGTGGTGCAGGCCTACTTTGGCGCCCAGGTGGCAGAACAGGGACAAATCTACGCCGAGGACAGTCTCAGGCAGGCCAAGGAGGTCGAGAACTTTGTGCAGGCCCGCGTGGACCAGGGCCTGATGCTGAAAGCAGAAGGTCTCCGTATCCGCGCCTATCGCGCCCAAGGCGAGGCCGGTGTCGTGGAAGCGCGCCAGCGCGTAGCTTCCGCCCGCTCAGGCCTTGCGCTGCTTACTGGCATGGAGGTCGCGCCGGTCAGCTTGGTCACATCGTTGAAGTCGGAATCCAACCCATCCCCATCAGACCTTCAGGGAAACCGTGGAGATCTGCAGGCCGCCAAATTCCAGTGGCAGGCCGCGCAGCAGGGTATCAAGGCCGCTGAGGGGAACCTGCTGCCAGAAGTAGGCCTGAACCTTGAACTCGGCACCATGCATAACACCTGGAACAGTGGTGGAAACTGGAGCGAGGTCAGTCTTGGCTTCAGGTGGAATGTCTTTTCCTCGTCGGATCGCCGTCGCGTGTCCTCCGCCAAGGCCATGGAGCGGGCGGCGTCCTACAACGTGCGCTGGCAGGAACAGGTGGCCGGACGCGAAGTCACCGAAGCGCGTCGTGCCATGGAAAGCGCTGCGGCCCGCATCAAGATGGCGCAGGAAGCGGTGGAGGCATCGGAATCCGTGCGCACCTTGCGCCAGGCCCGCCATCGCGAAGGCCTGCTGCCCCTGACTGAAGTGCTGGATGCCGAAGCTGGGCTTTCCGGCGCCCGCACCCTGCTTCTCAACAGCCAATACGAACTGCGCGTGAGCCGC
>JANYJQ010000002.1 GCA_025358435.1 Holophagaceae bacterium | reverse complement strand
GGTCCGATCGGCCAAGGCCAAAACGTCGGCTCCCCAGCACCCCATCAACCTCAACAGCGCAACGGTCACCGAGCTGATGCAGTTGCCCAAGATCGGCATGAAGACCGCCGAGCGCATCATCAAGTTCCGCAAGGAGCACGGAGGCTTCCGCCGCTCGGAAGAACTGATGAATGTGAAGGGCGTTGGCGAGAAGTCCTTCGTCAAGCTCAAACCCTACCTCAGCGTGGGTGCCGGCGCCGTCAATGCCGTGAACGTCGTGGAGACGGCTGCATCCCCGATCACGGTGGTGTCCCATGCCAAAGCCGCCCGTCCCAAGCACGCTTCGGCGAAGAAGTAGGTGCGGCCATGACTATGAGCACCGGCGAGGATCCGCGTCCCATTTTCCCGGCCTCGGCCCTGGCTTCCCGTCGGTGCTCAAGGGGTTTCTCTCTCACCGAACTTTGCATCTGCCTGGGCACCATGGGAATCCTGAGCGGGTTCGGCGCATCGGCGCTCTCGTTGTCAAGCACTGGCCTGGCCTCAGTCCAGCAGGATCTGGACGGGGCCTTGTACCAGGCCTTCCACCAGGCCAGGGCCCAAGGCAGGAATGTGCAGGTCGCCTTGGGTGTCAAATCGGCTTCATCGGACGTTTTGCCGGTGGCCTTGCCCAGGAATGTTCACTGGGGTAAGCCTGCAGGCGTGCCGCTTCCCCCTGGCATGGGCAAGCCAGTGGTTGCCGATAAGACAGGCGAGGCTCATACCAGCATCACAGTCACGCCGAATCACACCACCACCGCGACAGTCTGGTTTCTCACCGATGGCCAGGATGTGCTCTGCCTGCGTTTAGCGGGTCACGGCCATCACCAGATGCTCCGCTGGCGCGCCGCAAAAAAAACCTGGGGGAGGGCATGATGCGTATCGTGGATCTTTCTGCCGATCAAAGACCCCGCGAACGGTTGTTGGCCGGCCAGGGCGAAGGTCTGAGCGAGGCCGAAGTGCTGGCTCTTCTATGGGGAACGGGCCAGAAGGGAAAGAATGCGGTGGAGCTGGCTCAGGACCTGCTCACTTTCACAGGCGGGCTCTCGGGTCTGCTCCAGCAGGGGCTTCAGGATTGGACCTGCCATCTCGGAGTGGGCCCAGCCAAGGCTTGCCAACTCTGGGCTGCGCAGGAACTCTGTCGCCGCTCCCAACGCGCCACCCTTCGGCCCCGGATCAATTCCCCGAAGGCCGCCGGGGCCTACTTGATGCCGCGTTGCCAGGGCTACTCAGAAGAACGATTCGGGCTTTTGGCCCTTAATGCCAAAGGCGACCTGCTGGCCGAGCGCATCCTCAGCCAGGGCACCAGCACCGCGACGCTCATCAGCCCGCGGGAATTTTTCCGCGAAGCCTTGCGGTTCGGCGCCACCACTGCACTTGCGTTCCACAACCACCCGAGCGGCGACCCCTCACCAAGCCGCGAGGACATCCAATTGACGCGCCGGTTACGGACCGCGGGCGAAAGCCTGGGCGTAGCGCTGGCGGACCATCTGATCCTCGGGTGCGAGAGCTTCCACAGCTTTCGTGCCGCCGAGGGTTGGGACCGGGAGTAGACATGATCCGTGAACCTGAAAGCCTTAAAGTCCATGTCCTGGCCGATGCGTTGGCCCTGGATATCCATCGCGTCACCACGACCCTGCCGGAGTTGGAGCGCATGATTTTCGGCGCACAACTTCGAGGGACCTCTCTCGCGGCACCCCTGCACATCCGCGCAGGATGCGCGAAACCTTCGGCGGAAGATTTCCTGATGGAGTTGGAAGCGGCCGCCTCGGCTGCCGCCCAATGCCACTACCTGCTTACGCTGGCACGCCGTGTCGGGATGCTGCCTGAAGAAACCTGTGTCGTTTTGGAGGAGCAAGCCCTCCACTTGCTGCGCTCCCTGTTGCTGCTCATGAAGGCCGAACGGAGCCGGATAAGGACAAGGGCGGTGAATGCGGCGCAAGTGACGAACGTCTGAGGGGTGAGTGGCAGGCAGCTTAGGGCTGCTCCAAAGCTCCAACCACTGCTGATCGCCACTGCCCCGGCCATTGTGGTTCAAATCCCGCGCTTTCCGCGAAAAAAGACGCTGTGCTCACGAGGGTGATCTCGACCCACCCAATCTCTTGGGATTCACTCCGCGCTGCGCGCTCCGTTCCGCGGCACTGGCTGCGCACGGGCCTCCGCCTTCGGCGGACCGGCTGCGAACGCTCTCGCGTTCTCCGCCTGGCTCGACCTGCGCGCAATTGCCGTTCGAATCCCCCACTCTCCGCCAAAAAAGCCGCCGTGGTCATGGGGGTTATCTCGACCCACCCGATCGCTTGGGATTCACTCCGCGCTGCGCGCTCCGTTCCGCGTCATCGGCTGCGGGCGGGCATCCACCTTCGGTGGACCGGCCTCGACGCTCTCGCGTCTCGTCCTTGCCCTACTCCCGCGCCGCTGCCGTTCGAATCCCCCACTCTCCGCCAAAAAGCCGCCTTTCGGCGGCCTTTTGGCG
>JANYJQ010000001.1 GCA_025358435.1 Holophagaceae bacterium | reverse complement strand
GGTCCGATCGGCCAAGGCCAAAACGTCGGCTCCCCAGCACCCCATCAACCTCAACAGCGCAACGGTCACCGAGCTGATGCAGTTGCCCAAGATCGGCATGAAGACCGCCGAGCGCATCATCAAGTTCCGCAAGGAGCACGGTGGCTTCCGCCGTTCCGAGGAACTGATGAATGTGAAGGGCGTTGGCGAGAAGTCCTTCGTCAAGCTGAAGCCCTACCTCAGTGTGGGCGCCGGCGCGGTCAATGCAGTGAACGTCGTCGAGACGGCTGCATCCCCGATCACAGCGGTCTCCCACACCAAGGCCGTCCATCCCAAGCACGTCGTGGCCAAGAAATAGGTGCGGCCATGACCATGAGCATCGGCGAGGTTCCGCGTTCCTTTTTTCCGGCCTCAGCCCCGGCTTCACGCCGGTGCTCAAGGGGTTTTTCTCTCACCGAACTATGTGTCACCTTGGGAATCATTGGGACGCTAAGCGGGTTTGGCGCATCGGCGTTTTCGTTGTCAAGTGTCGGCTTGGCCTCGGTCCAGCAGGACCTGGACGGGGCTTTGTATCAGGCTTTCCATCAGGCCAGGGCCCAGGGCAGGAATGTGCAAGTGGCCTTGGGTGCCAAATCGGCTTCCTCGGATGTGCTGCCCGTGGCGATGCCCCGGAATGTGCACTGGGGCAAGCTTGCAAGCGTGCCGCTGCCGCCTGGCATGGACAAAGTGGTGGTCGCTGATAAAACCGGCGAGGCGCATGACCGGATAACGGTCACTCCCCGGCACACCACGACCGCGACGGTCTGGTTTCTCAATGATGGCCACGACGTGCTTTGTCTCCGCCTTGGTGGCCACGGTCAGCACCAGATGCTTCGCTGGCGCGCTGCCAAGCGGACCTGGGGGAGGGCCTGATGCGCATCGTCGATCTTTCCGCAGAGCAAAGACCCAGGGAACGGCTGTTGGCTGGCCATGGTGAGGGCTTGAGCGAGGCCGAAGTGCTGGCCCTCCTATGGGGCACGGGCCAGAAGGGCAAGAATGTGGTGGAGCTGGCCCAGGATCTGCTCACAGGCTCGGGTGGGCTCGCGGGCCTGCTCCAGCAAGGGCTCCAGGATTGGACTTCGCAGCAGGGCGTGGGTCCCGCGAAGGCCTGTCAATTGTGGGCGGCTCAGGAACTCTGCCGCCGGTCCCAACGTGCCGCCCTTCGACCCAGGATCAATTCACCCAAAGCCGCTGGTGCCTATCTGATGCCGCGATGCCAGGGCTACACGGAGGAACGGTTCGGCTTGTTGGCCCTGAACGCGAAAGGCGATCTACTGGCCGAGCGCATTCTCAGCCAGGGCACCAGCACCGCGACACTCATCAGTCCGCGGGAATTTTTCCGTGAAGCCCTGCGCTTCGGAGCGACCACTGCGCTTGCATTCCACAACCACCCCAGCGGCGACCCTTCGCCAAGCCGCGAGGATATCCAATTGACACGCCGGTTGAGGACTGCGGGCGAAAGCCTGGGTGTGGCGCTGGCAGACCATCTGATCCTCGGGTTCGAGAGCTACCACAGCTTCCGCGCCGCCGAGGGTTGGGACCGGGAGTAGACATGATCCGCGAACCTGAAAGCCTAAAAGTCCATGCCCTGGCCGACGCTTTGGCCCTGGACATTCACCGCGTCACCACGACTCTGCCGGCATTGGAGCGCATGATCTTCGGCGCCCAGTTGAGAGGCGCCGCCCTTTCCGCACCCTTGCACATCCGTGCAGGTTGCGCCAAGTCCGCCTCAGAGGATTTCTTAATGGAACTTGAAGCAGCGGCCTCTGCCGGCGCCCAGTGCCACTACCTGCTCACCCTGGCGCGACGGGTGGGGATGCTGCCTGAAGCGAATTGCGGGACCTTGGAAGAGCAGGCTCTCCACTTGGTACGATCCCTGCTGTTGCTCATGAAGGCAGAGCGCTCCAAGCAAAGGACCAGAGCATTGAATGCGGTGCAGGCAGCGAACGCCTGATGGTTTGGGTAAGCACCTTTGAATTGCTCCCAGGCCTCAGCCATGGTCGATCTAGGCCTTCGGGGACCTGGGGGATTCACTCCGCGCTGTGCGCTCCGTTCCGCGTCATCGGCTGCGGGCGGGCATCCGCCTCCGGCGGACCGGCTGCGAACGCTTCCGCGTTCTACGCCTGGCCCGACCAAGGTTCCCGTCTCTGCGAGGCCTCTTGGCCAAGCAGGAGCGCGCATGCGCGCGATCAACGGGAGCGCCATTGCCGTTCGAATCCCCCACTCTCTGGCAAAAAAGCCGCCGGGGTCACGAGGGTGATCTCGACCCACTCGGGCTCTTGGGATTCACTCCGCGCTGTGCGCTCCGTTCCGCGTCATCGGCTGCGGGCGGGCATCCGCCTCTGGCGGACCG
>JANYJQ010000206.1 GCA_025358435.1 Holophagaceae bacterium | reverse complement strand
TGACGCTGATGAGCAGCGCGCCTTTGGAATGAGCGAGATCCGAAAGCACTTTGAGGTCTTCCACGGCTCCCAGGAAGTTCGGGTAGCCCACGAGCACCGCGGCGACGCTTTCATCCAGCTTGGTGGCCAGATCCATGGGATCCGTGACGCCATTCACCATGGCCACGTCCACCAGCTTCAATTCCTCGTGGGCTGCAAAGCCCGCGCGGATCACCGCCAGGTAATGCGGATGCAGGCCCGCGCTCACCAACACCGTGTGGCGCTTCTTCTGCACGCGCACGGCCATGAGGGCCGCTTCCAGGCAGCTGGTGCCGCCGTCGTAGAGGCTGGCATTCGTCATATCCAACCCGGTGAGATCGCAAATCAGCGTCTGGTACTCGAAGATGTGCTGCAGCGTTCCTTGAGAAATCTCGGGTTGGTAGGGCGTGTAGGCCGTGAACCATTCCTGCCGCGAAATCTGATGGTCGATGGCGCTCGGGATGAAATGGGAATAGGCTCCGGCGCCCAGGAAGCTGGTGGCGAAGCGAGTGTTGAGAGCCGCTAACCGCTCCATTTCGCGCAGGACTTCCAGCTCGCTCGAAGTGGGCGGCAAGTCCAGGGCGCGGTGCATTTTCAGGTGGTCGGGCACACCAGAAAGCAGATCCTCGGCGTGGACCACGCCGATGGCGTCAAGCAGGGCGCGGTCTTCCGCGGGGGCGGTGGGCAGGTAGCGCATAGGGCATCCCCAGGTGGCTTGAGCCGTTGCGACCAAATGGCTTGGTCATGACGATGGTGGAGTGGCAGTCGGGACCGCGGCGAAACGACCAGAACTGTCCTGGTTGGTTTGCAACGGCACCTGAAGCCAACCTCAAGTATCGCCGGAACAGGCGCCTTTTCCGATTCCAAAAACCTGGGCGGAGGTCACAAGCCCTCGACCCTCGTGCCTGGTCAACGCGGGGCCTTCATGAAGCGCCCGATGCCATAGGTGAGGCCCAGGTAATAATTCCAGCGCGCGGCCTCCTTGTTCAGGCCCTTGTCGATGCCCGCATCCAGCACCAGGCGAGGCGAGACCTGGTAGGACAGGTTCCAAAGCGTGGCCAAGGTTCGGGGCCCCGCCTCGCTGGCGCCGATGGCGTAGACTTCCGCGCCGATGCCCCAGGCGCCCGAAAGGGGATGGGTGAGGGCCAGCGCCGCGCCTGGCTGTTTGATTCGGGGACCGTCCACCTGGCCCACCCAGGTTTCCAGCACGTTGAAATCCGCATGGAGTTTGCCGAAATCCTTGCTCGCCAGGAAGACCAGCGTGTCATCCGCGGCGCCGCTGCCGATGCCCTTCGCCACGGAAGCCCTGGGGAACTTGTGGGCGTAGGAAAGCGCGAGGTCGGCCCCGATGGCATCCTGGCGCAGGATGCGCCACGTGAAGCCAAGATTGGGGTCGCTGGGCCCGCTGTGGGTGGCGCCGCTCGGGTCCGTGTTGCGCGCGATGCCATTCCAGCCGATGCGAAGTTCGAAGTCCTCGGTGAGGCCCAACTTCAGCAGCGTGGATTGGAAATCGCTGCGGCTGGAATCCGGGTACAGCGTCCGCTGCAAGCCGAATTCCAGCTCCGCGACGCCGGGCATGGTCGTGGTGGCCGGATTGGCGAAACTGGGGCGGTTGGGATTGACCGTGATTTCATCGGGAGCCTTGTCCTGGGCATTCAAGGAAAGGCAGAGAAAACCAAGGAGCGCGGCCCTTTTCATCAGAGCAATTCCGTCTGGGCAGCCATCAGCTGCAGGCACCCGGCCAGACCCAAGTCCAACAGGGTCGTGGCTTCTTGCTTCGTGAAGCTGCGGCTTTCGCCAGTGCTCTGGAACTCCACAAGCTCCAGGTTGCTGCCCGCCATCGGTCGCGCCGCCACCAGATTGCAGTCCACGGCCGCGAGATGGTCTTCTTCGTATTCCAGATCCAGCGCCTGCCCCCGGCGGCCGTCGCCCGTTTCCACGATGCCTACGCTCACCGCCGACACCTGCCGGATCAGGGCCGCGTTGAGCCCGGTTTTCGCCAACGCGATGGCAAGCGCGACCCAGGCGCCTGTGATGGCCGCGCAACGGGTTCCGCCATCGGCGTTGAGCACATCGCAATCCAGTGTGATCTGGCGCTCGCCCAGGATTCTCAAATCCACGGCTTGTCGTAGCGATCGGCCGATGAGGCGCTGGATCTCCACCGTGCGGCCCTGCTGTTTGCCCCGGGCCGCCTCGCGGTCCGTCCGCGTGTGGGTCGAGCGCGGCAGCATGCCGTACTCGGCCGTGATCCAGCCAATGCCCTTGCCCTTCATCCAGCCCGGGACTTTTTCTTCCAGGCTGGCCGAGCAAAGCACATGGGTATTGCCCAGCTTCACCAGGCAGGAACCATCGGCATGAACCTGGGTGCCCAGTTCAAAAGAAAGGGGGCGGAGTTGATCGTGGAGTCGCATAAATGCCTTTAAGAAAAACTTCAGAATGCCTATCTTTCGATCTTCTCCACCCTTTTTTGATGCCTTCCGCCTTCAAAAGAAGTTTCCAAAAAGGTTTTAAGGTAATATTCTGCCTTCAGCGGATCCGTTAGCCGCTGGCCAAAAGCGATGGCGTTCGCGTCATTGTGCTGCCTGGCCAGCGCGGCGTGCTCGGGGGAAGTCACCAGCGCG
>JANYJQ010000178.1 GCA_025358435.1 Holophagaceae bacterium | reverse complement strand
TTTTCAAAATGATTCATGGTGCGCCCGGAGAGACTCGAACTCCCGGCCCTCAGGTTCGAAGCCTGATGCTCTATCCAGCTGAGCTACGAGCGCAGCACGAAATTACGATTTTGCCAGGAAAGTCCGGTTCTGCCGAGCCTTATTCAGCTAGGGGCCGTGAGCTATGAGCCAAGAGCTATGAGCGCTGAGCTTCTGTTCTCCGCTTGGGGATTAAGGAGTCCCAGGTCACGAGTCTCAAGTCTCAAGTCAAGAGTCGAGGAGTCGAGAACAGAAAGCCAAGATGCTGAACCTTCAACTCTTAACTCTTAACTCTCAACTCAAAGCTTTAGCGACCAGGCATCCTCGATGGCGAAGCGCCTCAACAGGCCCATCTCCTGATCCGTCAGGCCCATGGCCCTGGCCTTGTCCCATTCGCCCGCCATATCGCAGGCAATGACCCCAGGATCATCCGTGCCCAGGGCGCAACGCACACCCGCCCGGAGCATCACGGGCAAAGGATGGGGTCCCAGATCCCCGATCAGGGCCTGATTTGAGCTGGGACAGATGTCCACGGGGATGTGTCGTTCGGCCAGGAGCTCGAGAATTTTTGGGAATTCGGCGGCCTTCACTCCATGGACGATGCGTTCGACACCGCTGTGGAGGATGGCATCGCGGACATTCTCGCCGGGACCGTTTTCCCCCGCATGGGCGGCAATGCGTAGACCGTTGGACCTAGCCCGCTCGAAGACCGGCGCCCAGTCCCGGAAGGGGACCCCTTCGAGCCCTCCTATAGAAAAACCCACCACGAATTCCGGGCGGCTGCCTTCAACCAGGTCCAGCACTTCGTGGCCGTGCTTGGGCCCGAAATGATTCACCGCGTCCAGAACCACGGCCACGGAAACCCCAAGGCGGTTTGCCTCGGATATACCATCTTCCAGGCCGCGCCAAAGCTCATCCAGGCTGAGAAGCTGCTTGAAGCGGACCAGAAAATGAGGCGAGACCCACAGATCAATGCCGCGCGGGCCGGTTGTCTGTTGCGGCAAACGCCCCACGATGGCTCCCAGGGCCGATCTCACGGCCTCGCGGTCGCGGATGAAGCTCGAACTGAACAGGAAGGCCTCGATGAAACCGCTGAAGGGCTGGGCGGAACCTCGCCAAAAGGCTTCCAGGGAATCTGGAACTTGCTGTCCCACGGCTTTGGCCTGCCCGTGAACCCAGATTGGATCCAGCCCACCTTCGAGATGGACATGGCGGTCGATGCCCGGAATGCCTGTGGAAACAGGGTGGCTCGCGTCGTCCGACGGAATTTGAAGCCCGGTCACTGCACCATCTCAACCCATGCTGCTCGTGAAGTCGCCAAGCCGGGGGCCCGGCGGTTGGGAGCAGATTGAGTGCTACCGATCAACGCGATCTTGGGGAGCTCCACACATGTGGGCCATGAATTCACCAAGCCGGGGGCCCGGCACCTGAGAGCACATCTAGTGCTACCGATCAACGCAATCTTGGGGAGCTCCACACATGTGGGCCATGAATTCACCAAGCCGGGGGCCCGGCACCTGAGAGCACATCTAGTGCTCTCAGGTGCCACCCGGCTAGGTTCATTCATCATAGTCGTCCATCCGGAGGTCGCCGGGATCCACGCCTTCGGCCCTCGCGGCGCCGATGCCCAGGGTCTCATCAAAGCCTTCATCGGCAGCGGCTTCCGGCTCGGGTTCCGGACTTAGATCATCCTCAATCACGTGAACCTGCTTTTCTTTCTTCACGATCTTGAGTTTTGTGGGGGCGTCCTTCTGGTTCGCCCCGCACTTCGGACAGACTGCTTCGGGTTTGAGGAAGTCATAGAACTTCGTCGAACACGAGAAGCAGGTAAATTTTTTCCCTAGATTTGACATGCGTCGCCCTCGAAACCAAGGTCCAGGGTTTACCAGATCCTTGTGTCTTTGTCACCACCCGAACTTTGGGCAAATTCCCCACCAGTGGTTTTTCACCAAGGAATCCAAGCTTTTTGGGCTCCTGGAAAAAGAAATTGAAGGTCCGGAAACGGGGCGGGATCAGTCTAAACGGGAGGTCACACCCAGGGTGCGGGGCCTAGTTTGGAGGGGATGCCTTCGCACAATTGAGCCTGGACCGTTTGGATGAAGATCCGGTGCTGTTTCTCCACGGGTTCTCCAAAGCGGTCGATAAAGGTGGCCCTGGACCGCTCTAGTTCATCCCGAAGGAGTGAGTAAAGATTTCCCTGCTGACGGCCCTGGGCGACTTTTTGAGGGAAATAGAGTTCGATATCGCCCACCAAGACCCGGGCCAGACGCTCAGCGGTGGCTCGAATCTTCGGATCCAAGGCCGGGCCAGCCTCGATGGGTTCGGGCACTTGCTGAGTGGGCAAGGAGGAGGGTGCGATGGCAGCCGGGATTGCAATTGGAGCGAGTGGAGCTATGGGGGATGGGGCAGTTGGTCGAACCGGGGGCCTTAATTCCGGAGGGATGGACATTTGCATGGTTGCGGCTGCGTGACCGGCGGGCAGTCCGATGGGGGGTAGGGGCGTGGGCCGAGCCAAGGGCGGCGGAGGCGATGGTGGTGCTGGAGCAGGGGGGGGGACTGGCACCGGCCTTGCCATTGGCTCGCTGACGGGCATTGGGCCGGTTGCTTTGAGTGGGCCGGTGCCGGGCTTCTCTTCGTCCTTGGGACCGGCCAGGAAGGCCAGGGCCGCCTCGGCTGAGCGCACCAGCGCCCGGATATGCTGAGGATTGTCCAGCATGCGCCTCAAGCCGCTATCAGCCAGAACCAAGGCCACTGTCTTCCGTTTGAGCCGGATGGGGTGGATCCGCACATCTGCCGATGTGAGCCCTGAAAGGGGCCGGACGAGAGACAGATAGGCCTCTCCGGTTTGTTGGATAACGGGCAACTGGCCGGAAATGAGTGCCTCCAGTTCTGGCGGCGGCACCACAGGCGTGCCTGCCTTGACCGCTTCTCCGTCGAAACCGCGGAAAGCATAGAGGCTGGCTATGCCCTGTTTGATGATGAACAATGCGCTACGGTCCGCGAAGGGGCGCAGACCATCCAGCAGCTTGTGGAGCACTTCGGCCTGGCTTGGGGCGTTGTCCAGCAGATCCAGGGCCGCGCCCAGTTCAGGGTCGGAAGTGACCACTTGATGCGCTGCTGGAGCGGGTGCGGGGAGGGCATCCACCAACGATTGAGCCAGGGCGTCGTCGGGCTGAAGGCGGCCCAGACCCTCCTCCCAGGTCATCATCACCTGTTCCAAAAGCGCTTGATGGCGCTCATGGAGCCAGGATAGGAGAATCTGCTTCAGCGCGTCGGATGGCTGCGGCATGTCGGACTCATCAGGAAGGTGGGTAATTACGATAGCGGAATTGGACCGGGATGCGGGAGCAGATGCTTGGTAGGATGATCACACTATCTTTGGAGCCTAGGAATGACCGATCTTTCCATCCAGGTGCGTGATGCCGGCTGCGCCTCGGTGGTGGAGCCGTCCGGATTCATCAACGCCCATACCGTGCGCCAGTTCGAAGGGGCCCTCGAAAACCTTGTCCAGGCTGGCCGCTACACGATCTTGCTGAACTGCCGTGAGCTGAATTACATCAGCTCCGCGGGCCTGGGCGCCATCATGGGCCTCATCGAGACCGTGCGGGAAAACAAGGGGGACATCCTGCTTTGCAACCTGCAGGAAAACGTCTTCGCCATTTTCGACACGCTCGGCTTCACCCAGCTATACCGAGTGTTTCCATCTGAGGAGGAAGCCCTGGCGTCCCTCCTGGAGCAGGCCTGATGTCGCCCACTCCTGCCATGCGGATGGAGAAGTCAGATTTCCGGCTCACCATTCCCAGCCAGACCCGTTACCTGAATCTGGTGACCGGGTTGGCCAAACGCGCGTCCCAGCTGGCTGGCATGGACGATTCGACCGCCGCCAAAGTTTCCATCGCCGTGGACGAAGCGGTCACGAACATCATCATGCACGCGTATGGTGGCGAGGAAGACCATTCAGTGGAATTGGACCTGCATTTCACGAGCACGGCCTTGGAAATCCACATGTGGCATACCGGAGTGGGCCTCCGCGGCAATCAGATTGTCCTTCCAGACCCGAAAGAATATGTAAAGCATCCACGAAAAGGCGGGTTGGGGCTGTTGCTCATGAGCCGCTTCATGGACGAGGTTCGCTTCAGCGAAGACAAGGGCCGGAGCGAGTGCTGCATGATCAAGAACATCGCTTAAAAGCTTTCTGAACCGGCCGTGAACCCAACGAACCCAATCAATCCGTTCGACCGCCTACGGGAGCTTTCTCTTCGCATTCCGGAAGGCGCCAGCGAGTTGTTGCCCCTGGTGGACTTTCTCGAAGCCTTCCCGGAACAGGTGACGGAGGAGGCTCTGGTCCATCTTGTGGGCGTCACGGCCCTGGGCATAGCCAAAGCCAGCCAGGGAGGAATCTGGGATGGGTACACCTGGATATTCCTGCGGGGATCGGCACCGGCCTTTCCCACCAATCCAGGGAAGGGCTGGAACAGTCTGCCCTGGACACACGCTGATGATGTCTATGGCCACCTGGTGCTCAAGACTCCAACGGCTCCCGCGGCCCTGGAGCTATTGCTTTCCATTTCGGCACCGCTCTTGGCGTGGAGGCGGGCCGAAGCCCTGCGGAGCGATCAGAACCGGTCTCTGGCCTTGCAGCTGGCGCGGCTCAATACGGTATATGACCTCACGCGGTCTCTCGGCGAGGTAAACACCAAACAAGATCTCATCCGCTTGATGGCCTCTACGATCATGGGTGAATTCCGCATTCCCCGCATGCTCGTGCTGGATCCGGATGGAACAGTCTTGCTCAACAAAGGGCTGGGCACGCTTCCAACCCAGCTTTCCGGCACCGCTCTGCATGCGGTTGTCACCGAAAAAGGGCTGGTCCACGCCATCGAGATCCTGGATCAAGCCCACAGCCACGGCTTCGCCTACGCAGCTGAACCCACGGTCGGGCGTCTGAGCGAAGAAGATGAAGTCTTCCTGCAGACTTTGCTGAATCTCACTTCCAGCCAGCTCACGAGTCTGGATCTCCGCGAAAGCCAGGTCTTGTCCTTGAAGATGGAAAAGGACCTAGAGCTGGCCCGCAACATCCAGCGCCAGATTCTGCCTCAATCGCTCCCGGAACTCGATGGCTGGCAGTGCGCCGGGGCGAATCTTCCCTTCCAGGCCGTGGGTGGAGATCTATATGACGTATGGATGGCCGTGGACCCGGTGGGTTCTGTGGAGGCCGAAGCCGAACGCTTGCATATCGCGGTGGGAGACATCTCCGGCAAAGGTCTGCCGGCCTCGCTGATGATGACCCAGCTTTCCACCTTTCTGCGCGCCCGGGCCGATCGCCGCGTGAAAGACTGGGGCCGTCTCGCCAACCGGTTGAACGTGCGCATGAACCAGGTGCGGGACCGCAACCGCTACACAACGCTTTTCGCCGGCAGTCTCAATCCCGAGACGGGAGATCTGCGTTACGTGAACGGCGGCCACAATCCGCCGTTGCTGGTGCCCGCTGATGGTGCTTCGGCCATCCGCCTCAGTCCCACCGGTCCCATGGTCGGCTTGCTCCCCGATGCCACCTTCGGTGAAGGCCGGGCCCGCATGGACCACGGCGATGTGCTTGTGATCTTCACCGATGGGCTGGTCGAGGCGGAGAATCCTGCCACCGGCGAGGACCTCGGCGAACAGGCCATCATCGACGTGGTGCGCGCCCACCAGGGCAGCAGCGCGGACGATATCTTCGAGCAGATCCTGGTTGCCACCTTCAAACACCTGGGTGACGGCGGCTTCAAGGACGACGTGACGCTGGTGGTGGTGAAACGGGTGTGGGATGGGGGCCTGGCCTAGGCTCCAGCCCTGGATACTGGCTTTCCGCTCTCCTGGGGCCATAACCTTCTGTCTTAAACTATTCATGGAGCGCATCCATGAACCAATTCAAAACTCTCATCCTCATCGCCATGCTGACCGGGTTGCTGGTGTGGATCGGCGACATGCTTTATCCCGGCGGCCAAGGTCTGCTCATGGCCCTGGCCATCGCGGTGGTGATGAATTTCGTCAGTTATTTCTATTCCGACAAGATCGTGCTGGCCTCCTACGGCGCGCGCCCGCTCGAGCAGCAGGATGCGCCGGACCTTTACCTGCTGGTATCGCGCATCGCCCAGCAGGCCAACATCCCCATGCCGCGCCTGGCCATCATCCAGGACGACACACCCAATGCGTTCGCCACGGGCCGCAACCCCAACCACGCCGTGGTGGCCGTGACCACAGGCATCCTCCAACTCCTCAGCGATGCGGAACTGGAAGGCGTGCTGGCCCACGAGCTGGGCCACGTGGTGCACCGCGACATCCTACTCAGCTCCATCGCCTCGGTGCTCGTGCAGGCCATTATGTTCATGTCGCGCATGGCTATGTGGGTGACGCCTCGCGATGAAGAAGGCCGTACCAATCCTCTCGTGGGCCTCCTCATCGCCATCTTTGCTCCGGTTTCGGCGATGGTGCTTCAACTGGCGCTCAGCCGTTCCCGCGAATACCTGGCGGATGAATATTCCGCCCAGGTCACGGGCCGCCCCCTGGAACTCGCGAACGCGCTGGAGCGCATTTCAGGACTCAACCAGGTCCAGCCCATGCGCGATGCCCAGCCCGCCACGGCCCACATGATGATCGTGAATCCCCTTCGCGGCGGCGGGCTGATGGGACTGTTCTCCACGCATCCGCCCATTCAGGCGCGCATCGAGCGGCTGAGGGCGATGGCATCGCGAATGCGGTAAAAAAAAGCGACTACGCGGAGGGCAGCGGAAGAGCTGAGGGAAGCGGAGGAAGACCTTGATCACGGCTTCAGTCGGACTTTCAGCAACCCAGCCCAAGTCCCAAACCAATAGCTCATGGCTCATGGCCCATACCTGGGCATAAACTAAATCCATGCACAACCGGACCATTCTCATCACCAACGACGACGGCCTCTGGGCTCCGGGCCTCGAACTCCTCGCCCGGGTGGCATCGCGGTTTGGACGGGTGGTGGCCGTCGCGCCGGATCGCAATCGTTCTGCAATCTCATCGGCGCTTTCCTTGCACGGCATCCTGCGCCTCCATCCCCTGGGCGAAGACCGCTACGCCTGCGATGGAACGCCAGTGGATTGCGTGTTGCTGGGCGTCCGCTCAGTGCTGGAGCGGGAGCCTGACTGGGTGCTCTCAGGGGTCAATTACGGTTTTAACCTGGGCGAAGATGTCTTTTATTCGGGTACCGTGGGCGCTGCTTTTGAAGGTGCGCTCCAGGGATCCAAGAGCGCCGCCTTCTCGATGCATCCCAAGGCTGATCTTTCGGTGGTGGAGCTCTGGATCGAAACCTTCCTGCGGCATTGGGAACAGATGGAGCTGGGACCAAACCGGATTTGGAATATCAATTTCCCCAAAGGCGACCCCAAGGGATTCAAGCTTTGCAATCAGGACAATCGCCAATACCACAATCTTGTCGAGAAACGCCTGGATCCTCGCGGCATGCCTTACTACTGGATCGGTGGGGAAGTGGGGCCCACTTACGCCCGGACTCGCGGAAGCGATGCGGAGGCCGCTCTAGACGGATGGGTGTCGGTGACCCCGCTGCGAATGGATTTGGCCTGCCCTGAAATGCTCACCAAGGGTGACGATTTCAACACCACCTTCAATGGGAACGGTGCATGACCTTTTCCTTCCGCGCGAGAGGCCGGGTCCAGGGCGTGGGTTACCGAGCCTTCGTCAGAAGGCAGGCAAGGGCTCAAGCCATCGCAGGCTGGGTGCGCAACGAAGCCGATGGCTCCGTGGCAGGCCTAGCCGGCGGCCAGGCAGACGCCCTGGCTGTTTTTCGGGATATCCTGCGCCAAGGCCCCCCATGGGCTTTTGTGGAGTCACTGGACTGGGAGCCCCTGATTGAGGGAGAATCCCTTCCCGCTTCTTTCGAGATTCGACCATGAGCCTGGATTTCAAATCATTCGTGCGCGACGTGCCTGACTTCCCCAAACCGGGTGTCCTCTTCAGGGACATCACTCCCCTGTGGGCCGATCCGGCGGCGTTTGGCGAGGCCATCAAGGCCATGGCCTCCCCGATCCAAACACTCAAAGCGACCCATGTCCTGGGCCTGGAATCCCGGGGGTTCATCTTCGGCGCGGCCCTGGCGAAAAACCTCGATCTTGGCTTCGTGCCGGCCCGCAAGCCCGGCAAACTCCCCATGCCAACCCTCCAGGAAAAGTACGGTCTGGAATATGGAACCGATGCCTTGGAGATCCACGCGGATGCCTTCAGGTCGGGGGACCGCGTGCTCATCGTGGATGACGTCCTCGCAACCGGTGGCACTGCCGCGGCCGCGCGGCGCCTCGTGGAGCGCACGGGAGCCCAGGCCCTGGCCCTAACACTATTCATCGAGCTCACATTTTTATCGGGCCGCGAAAAACTGAACGGTCTGCCGGTGTTCAGCGTGCTGCGCTACTGATGAAAAGCGCCTGATGCTCGGCAAGCTGCTGCTGGTGGTGTTCGCCTCGGCGCTGCTCATCGCACCCTTCGCCCTGTTCATCCGCATGCGGAAACGCTGAAGGCAGGGGCAAGGCCCACGAGCTGGTTTTTAATAAACTTCCGCGAGATCGTGGTCGGCGATAGCCACGGATGATGCTTGTGTTTCTTATGCCCAATGCTTTTTTTGTTTTTTCCTTATCCCCGAAGATCCCCGTGAATCCCCGGCTGAAAAGCTTTTTTGCCGGGGATTCACGGGGGTCTTCGGGGATCAAAATATTGGGAGTAAGTTTACAAAAAATTGGTCTTACTCATAGCCTATCCCGGGCTTGAAACCTGATTGTCCTATGATTCCACACAACCGGTAGCAGATCATCGACATGTGTGTCAGACCTCTTCGAAGTAGTCAGAATCAACTCGTTTGACCACGTATGTGGATGAGATAGATACCCCCACATCGAAATCAATCATAAGGGCCGCGAGTTGTTTCCCGTCGATGAGAACGACCTTGGTGTCTATGCGCGATGCATAGTCAACCGCCTCATTGGAGTAATTGGAGGTAGTGATGAAGACACCCTTCTTCGCACGTTGTCCCTGGAGGGCACCTACAAATTTTTGAATTTCCGGACGACCCACCGACCCTTGCCAACGCTTCGCCTGGATGAAGATGGTGTCCAAGCCGAGACGGTCCTCCTTTATGATTCCATCTATGCCACCGTCTCCGGTTTGGCCGATGCGTTCACCTGCGTCTCGCCTGGAGCCCCCATAGCCCATCTTTACCAACAGCTCCACAACGAGTTGTTCGAAGAAAGTAGGTGAGCAAGACAAGATTCTTGAAATCAGTTCTTGTGCAAGTTCCTCACGCAAGCCTTGGTGAGCAAGTTCAATGGCCTCCTCGGGTGTTTTGCTTGGTTGAGCATTGTTAGGATCAGGCTGCAAAGCAATATCGGCCCCCGGCTTTGAGATTTCTCGGAATTCAAGGAATTCAGGAAATTGCTCCAGGAATTTGACGTCAATTCGGGGCGGTTTAGAAGTAAGGATTGTTAAGCCTCGTTCAGTGATTTTAAAGACACCACGCTTCGTGGCCTCAATCAAGCCTGCCTTTTTGATGTACGTTCGTGCCCAACCGACGCGGTTTTTAAAAGTACCCTGTTGACCACTTGGCAAAAGCTCAGCGCGCTCAGCGGTCGTTAGAGAGAAATGCTCAGAGAGTGCTTCTTCTGCCTCACGCAGGGTATGTTCCTTTCCGTCCCCCAAGAAGCGCAAGAACGGAAGCATGCATGACTGGTAATCAGGAATTGGCATGGTTGAAGAATACTCTGTAGACGCAAAGGAAGACGCCTATTCAACTCTCCCCTTACTACCTCAACCTGAGCGCCTCGGCAGCTCAACGCTGAAGCGGCTGCCTTTGGCCAGGGGCTCGAAAAAGGCTTCACCGCCATGGTCCGTGGCGATCTTGCGAACAATGGCGAGACCCAGGCCAGAACCTCGCTCTTTGGTCGAGAAGCTGGGTTCGAAGAGCCGCTCGCGGTGGGACTCGATCACACCGTGTCCATCATCCTCGACCTGGATGCGTACGGTTCCATTTCGTTCCTTAAGGTGAACCCTGATGGTGCCCGCGCCATCCACCGCCGCCACGGCGTTATCCACCAGGTTGATGATGGCTCGTTTCACCATGTCCCCATCCCATCGCACTGGAACCGGGTGATCGGGCAGCTCCCAGGCCCAAAGGATATTTGGGTGGGTGGGGCCATAGAGCGTGGCGGTCTGGCGAAGGAGATCGCAGGCGTCGACATCGCTGGGTTGCGGTGCGGGCAGCCGTGCGAAGCGGCTGAAGGCATCCACCAACCTCGCGAGGCTCGCGACTTCCGTGAGGATGGTCTCCGCCCCCTGTTTCACCACATCTGAATCCAGCCGGTCCTCCCGCACGCGGCGCAGCAATCGCTGGGCGGTGAGTTTGATGGGCGTGAGCGGGTTCTTCACTTCATGGGCCATGCGGCGGGCCACCTCCTGCCAAGCAGCCCGTTTTTCGGCCTTGGCCAGCAGCGACAGATCCTCCAACACCGCCAAGGCCCCGCCGCCCTCCAGGGGCGCCAGTATGGCCCTTACCAGGCGGCCTTCACCCTCGCCCCCCAGACGCATTTCTTCCTGGTGGGTCCGTTCCGATTCCCTCGCCTTGTTAAGAAGGTCCAGCAGGTGTCCGAAGCGTGGCTGCAAGGCCCATTCCGCCCAGGAATCACGGTCTGGATCGAAGGCTTCCAGGCCCAGCCAACGCCGGGCCGCAGGGTTCACGAGTCGCAACTGGCCAGCGCCATCCCAGCTGAGAACGCCCACTGGCAGGGCCTCCAGCAACTGTCCAAGATAGGCGCGCTGCTGATCCAGCCGCGCGCTTTGAGCCTCGATGGCGCTTCGATTTGATTTCAAATCTGAGGTCATGCGGTTGAATGTCTGGGCAAGAAAGGCCAACTCATCTTCGCCTTCCTCGTTGAGCTGGACTTCGAGATCGCCAGTTCCCACAGCTTTGGCGGCTTTCGCAAGGGAGCGGATGGGTTCCGACAGGGTGCGGGCGATGGTCAAGCCCGTCCACACCGCGGCGAACAGCGTGAGCACCGTCAGGAACAGGAACGTGCTTTGGGGAATCGTCTCCAACACGCCGCGATTCTTGCTCACCTGATAGGATTCCGCCGACCGTTTCTCCAAACGCAGCAGACCATCGGCCACTGGTCGCGGCACGAAGATCCCTACCACCAGCTGTTCATCGATCCGTCCATCGGCCCGGTTCATGGCTTGCAGCATCCAACGGCCGTCCTTGGATTCCACCGCCATGGAACCGCTTGTGGAAGAGGGGAGCACCGGAGCCTTGAGCGTCTCCTGAAGCGACTGATGGCTTCCCGCAATGATCAGATCCAGGCCTTCCGCGGATCTCAGGCGATCCAGATCTCCGAGATCCGCGGCACGCAAATGCGAGACCGCGGTATTCAACCTTGCCTCCACCTGCGCGCGGAAGGCTTTGGCCGTAGCCTGGCCGTCCTCCACGATCTCTTTCGTCGCGGGAGTGAACCAGCGGTCCAGATTCTTACTGATCGCGTTTTGTCCCACAAAGAACAGGATCAGGCTCGGCACCAGCGTCACACCAAAAAACGCCAGCACCAGGCGGGTGCGCAGGCGCGAGCCCAGGATTCCCCGGCGGCGTTCGAAATAGAGCTTGGCCAAGGATCTCGCCACGATGAAAAGCAGGATGCCGATGGCCAGCACGTTCAATAGGCCCAATGGAATCAGGCCGAATTGCGAGGGTGCGTCGATGGCGCCGCTCACGCGCTCGCTCAACAGCTTGTAGGCTTTGAAGATCATCCAGATCAGCACCGCGAGCCCCGCCGCGGCATAGAGCCGGGTCAGTTCGTGGTCCCGCTGGACCTTCATGGTCGGCCACTCATCTGCATTCCTTGTGATCCTTCCTGATTCCAAAGCATGTTGCCAGCCTACCCCAGTGGTTTGCGGTACAGGGCCGCGTCTTCTCCATTTTTATAGTAGGCCTTGCGCAGGCCGTCCTGTTTCCACCCGGAGGCTTCGTAGAGCGCGCGGGCCGCTGTGTTCGACACGCGCACCTCCAGCAAAAAAATTGTGATGCCCATGCGGCTCAACTCAGCCTCGCAGGCGCTAAGCAAGGCCCGCCCCAAACCGTGTCCACGATGGCTGGGATCGACGGCCATGCGAAGCAGCTCCGCTTCGCCCGCCACTGTGTTGATCGACCAAATGGCGAAAGCCTTGTTGTGCAAGCACCAGGCTTGCTCGTGGCCTGCGAGATCACCCCAGGGTTCGTTGAAGCAGATCCGGTCCAGCTCCTCCAACCAGGCAGGCGCCCCAGAGCCAGGGCCCAGGTGGAATAGCTCCTGCCTCCCGCTCAACGCGCAATACCTTTGCGAAGCGCGTCGTCCAGGTGTGCCGAAGCCTCGGGGAAATTCACTTCCGCATCGGTCTCGCGAAGGTAGAAGGGATGGATCGGATTTTCAGGCGTGAGCAGGGGGAGTTCGCGGCAAAGCGTGACCAGCCCAGATAGCATCGAACCACCCTCGTCCATCATGTGCAGGGGGGGGCGGACCTGTTCGGGGAGTTTCGGCAGCAGGGTCGAGGATGCCCACCAGGCCTTGGTTGCGATGATGTCAGGAAGCACCGTTTTGGATACTTTTCGGGCCTCATCCACCGCTTCAACCCCATCCCATTGTTGAAGGAACACGTCGTTCCGCTGGCCATCCAGAAGCACCCAGACCGGCCCGTGGAAACCGGCCTGTTTCAGGGCGCGTGCGCGCAGCTGGAAGGACGAAAAACCCCAGGCGGGAAGTCCTGTCAGCGCCAATCCCTCCGCCGTGGCCACGCCGATGCGGATGCTCGTGAAGCCTCCTGGCCCCGCGCAGCAGCAGACGCCCTTCAGATCGGCCACCGTTGCCCCTGCTTCCCGCAGCAAATCATTCAGGGAGGGCAGCAAGGAAATGCTGTGGCTACGCCCCACGCCCACTACCACCCGCCTGGTCCACGCACGTTCTCCATCCACCAGTGCCAGATGGAGGATCTCGGTGGCGGTGTCGAGTCCAAGGATCATGGGAATGGGTGAGGAATGAGGGATGAGGTGTGAGGACGCATGATCAGAAGTATCGCCTCATACCTCGTACCTAGTGCCTCACCAACTGAAAAGGCGGCCTGGAGGCCGCCTTTTCAGGTTGAAGAACTAAAGTTAAGGTTAGGCGGTGGGGCGCTTGGTGGAGCTGTTGAGCCCCCGGGGAGCCTTCACGACTTTGCCGCCCTGAAGGCAGGAAGTGCAGACGCGAAGCTGCTTGGCAACACCGTTGACCAGGGCGCGGGCATTCTGCAGGTTTGGATTCCATCGGCGCTTGGTGATGTTGTTGGAATGGGAAACGTTGTTCCCGAATTGGGGCTTCTTGCCGCAAATCTCGCACTGACGGGACATGGGAACCTCGATAGGACAGAAAAACTTTGATATGACAAAGCGATGCGCAACAGAAGGAGTAGTCTACCAACTTCCCCTGTCTTTTCAAGGAAGAATCTCGCATTGAGTCTCTTGGATCCTGCCCGGCTTGCGCTTGCATTCTCCGTCCTGCCATGGCCGGAGCAGGAAAAGGCCCGGCTTTGGGAGACCCATCAGAACGGTGAATCAATCAAATTGCGCCCCGAAACAGCCTCTCAATTGGAAGCCCTGGATATCTCCAGCTTCCGGAGTGAAGCCAACGCTAGAAACGCCCGCCTGGTGCTGCCGGGAGATGAAGGTTCCGCAGCATTCTTCGAACCCTTGCCTTACGCTGTCGCGCTTTGGGTGCGCGGGACCCTGCCACCACCGGGGCTTCGCATCGCCGTGGTCGGAACCCGCACACCCAGCCTCGTGGGCCGGGAGCGGGCGCGGAATTGGAGCCGCCAACTCACCCAGAGCGGTGTGAAGGTGCTTTCCGGCCTGGCGCGAGGCATTGATGGCGCTGCCCATGAAGGCGCGCTGGAAGCTGGCCCCACCTGGGGAATCATGGGCTCTGGGCTGGACCACCCCTATCCCAAAGAACATACGGGTCTCATGGATCGCATCGTGGATGCCGGCGGCGGGCTGATCACGCCCTTTCCACCGGAGGCCTTGCCCCAGAAGTGGCATTTCCCCAGGCGAAATCTCCTGCTCGCAGCCTGGAGCAGAGGCGTGCTGGTGATAGAGGCCAAACTTAGAAGCGGCTCGCTGGTGACCGCCAAGCTGGCCCTGGACCATGGCAAGGAACTGTGGGTGGTGCCGGGAAATCCAGAAGACCCGTTGAGCGAAGGCCCGAATTCCCTGTTGCGGGAAGGGGCCGCCCGAATCTGCCTATCACCGGCTGATCTGCTGGAGGATCTGGCTGAATTGGTCTGAATAAAATTCTTCCCCCTACGGGGGAAAGGAATCCATATCGCATGCTTGGACTTGACAAACCTCTAGTCATTCGTTCCATCATCCAAATCTTGTAGGTCCATTCCCCGGAGTCTCACTTGACCAAGCTCGTCATCGTCGAAAGCCCCTCAAAGGCGAAGACTATCGCCAAATATCTGGGCAAGGACTACACGGTGAAGGCCTCGGTGGGCCATATCCGGGATCTGCCCAAGAAACTCGGCGTGGACATCGAAAACGGCTTCCAGGAGGAATACGAAATCTCCCCCGCCAAAGCCAAGGTCGTGGCGGAACTCCGGGCCGCGGCCAAGGGAGCTGCCGAACTGATCCTCGCAACTGACCCTGATCGCGAGGGGGAAGCCATCTCATGGCATCTGTTGGAGGCCATCAAGCCACCCAAATCGCTGCCGGTCTCGCGGGTGCTGTTCAACGAAATCACGCCTGCCGGCATCCAGAAGGCCATGGCCAATCCCACGGTCATCAACAAGAAGCTGGTGGATGCGCAGCGGGCCCGGCGGGTGCTGGACCGGCTCGTGGGCTACAAGGTCAGCCAGGTGCTCTGGGACAAGGTGCGGCGTGGGCTCTCGGCGGGCCGGGTGCAGAGCGTGACCGTACGGATCATTGTGGACCGCGAGCGGGAAATCCAGGCTTTCAAGGCTGTGGAATATTGGGTGCTCAAAGGCAGGTTCAGCGCCAAGGTGCCGCCGAATTTCTGGATGCGTCTGGTCAAGCTGAGCGGTCAGACCCTGCAGCTCGGCAACAAGGAAACCAAGCGCCGCGTCGAAAACGAGAAACAGGCCCACAGCCTTCGGGACCAGATTCTGAACGCGCCCTGGAAAGTGACCGGCCTGGAAACCAAGGAAAAGAAGCGCAATCCCGCTCCGCCCTTCACCACCGCACGACTACAGCAGGAATCGGCGCAGAAGCTTAAAATGAGCGTCAGCCGCACGATGCAGAACGCCCAACGGCTCTATGAGGGCTTGGATTTTGGCGAGGGCCCTATTGGTCTCATCACCTATATGAGAACGGATTCGCCGCGCCTGGCGCCCGAAGCCATCGAGGCCGCCCGGGCCTTCATCACCAAGAAATACGGGAAGGAATATCTGCCTGCCAAGGCCAGGGTTTACGTTGGCAAGGCCGGTGCCCAGGATGCGCATGAAGCCATCCGCCCCACCGATGTCACCCGGACGCCGGAATCGCTGCGGGAGCATCTGGAGCCCGATCAATTCCGCCTTTATTCACTCATCTGGCGGCGCACCATGGCTTCCCAAATGGAAGCCGCGCGCTTCGACGAGACCGTGGTGGATGCGTCCTCAGCGCTTGAAAACGGCGAAGAAGCCATGTTTGAAGCCAAGGGCGAAATAGAGCGCTTCCCTGGTTGGCTGGCGGTCTATCGCACGGATAAAAAAGAAACCGATGCGGAGGCCATCCAGGATGCCACCAAGACCGATGAGGAAGAAGACGAAGAAAAGGTCGGCCTGCCTCAGCTGGAACTTGGTGAAACATTGAAGCTTCAGACTCTGGAAACAGAGCAGCAGTTCACCAAGCCGCCGGCCCGTTTCAATGAAGCCACGCTGGTCAAGGAACTCGAAGAAGACGGCATCGGCCGCCCCTCCACATACGCCAGCATCATCTCGACCATCCAGGACCGCGATTATGTCAAAAAGCACGAAGGCCGCTTCAAGCCTTCGGAATTGGGCTGCGTCGTGACGGACCTGTTGGTGCAGGGTTTCCACGAGCTGATGAACCCGAAATATACAAGCGGTCTTGAAGCCAATCTGGATCGTGTTGAAGAAGGTTCCTTGACCTTCCTCAAGGCGATGAAGGATTTCTACGGGCCCTTCGAAGAGTCCCTGGCCGATGCGGGCAAGAACATGCAGAACCTGAAGGCTGGCGTGCCATCAGGGGAGGCCTGCCCGAAGTGCGGCGCGCCGCTGTTGAAGCGAATTGGCAAGAACGGCCTGTTTTTCGGCTGCACGAATTACCACGCCGAAAAGCCCGAGGACAAGTGCGACTACACCGCCGAAGTCGAAGCCATGGACGAGCCCGAAGACGCGCCTGAGTGCCCGCTCTGCGGCTCCACGCCCATGTCGCTCCGAAAAGGCCAGTGGGGGCCCTTCTGGGCCTGCACCAACTATCCGAAATGCAAGGGCATCCGGAAGGCTGACCCCAAGGGGATTCCGGTTCCCGCCGACGTGCCCATCGGCGAGAAATGCCCCACGTGCGGCAAGGATTTCGTCAAGCGCCATGGCCGCTACGGCGAGTTCATCTGCTGCGTAGACTACCCCACTTGCAAGACCGTCAAGAAGGAGATCCTGGGCATCCCATGTCCGAAGTGCGGTGGGGACTTGAGCGCCCGCAAGACCCGCTTCGGCAAGGTCTTCTATGGCTGCACCAACTACATCCCCAAGACACCCGCCACCAATTGCGACTTCACGGCCTGGGACAAGCCCGTGGCCCGTACCTGCCCCAAGTGCAAGAGCCCCTACCTGACCGAGAAGACCCGCAAGCCCCGCGGCAAGGATCCCATCCAGGTTCTGCTCTGTCCCAACCCCGGATGCGGGTTTGAAGAAACCATGGGCTGAAGCGTCCGCCCCCTTTGCAAACTCTTGAAATTGCCCAGGGCCTTTCCATGTTGCTGCTCCAATTCCTGCCCATCCTGTTCGCGGCGCTCCTCCTCGCGGCCCATTCGCTCAGAAGCGGCAATCTCGCAGCAATGGCGATTTCCATGGGCCTCGTGGTGTTGCTAGTAGTACGTCGGCCATGGGCCGCGTCGGTCCTTCAGCTCGGCCTGGTGGTTGGCACCCTTGAATGGGCGCGCACCGCCTTCGTTCTCATCCAGGCTCGACGGGAGATAGGCGAACCCTTCCTTCGCCTCGCGGCCATCCTCGGCGGCGTCGCGGCGGCCACGGCGCTCTGTCTTCTCGTGTTCCGGTGGCGCCGGGTGCGGCACCATTTCCACCTCGACCAAGCGGTTCCGGGATCAAGGTAGCCTCGACCATGCCCATATCCAATCCCCACCTCGATGAATCCGCGCACGAGATCGAAGCCGCCACCCGCTGGAGCCGTCTCGCGGCGCGTTTCTTGGGAATCCTGATCGCGCAGATCTGGCTGCTGGTGACCCGGGCGCAAACCATCGGCAAGAAGGCCATGGACATCTACATCATGCGTACGGATGGAGCGATCCCGCACATCGGGTGACTACTGGTCCGTGAATTCGCCATTCCCGTCGTGGTCATCCTCCTTCAATACATGGCGAAGGTGAATCACGATCTCGCAGGCCTGGTTTTCGGAGTGCTGGCAAGCCTTCTTTGGCTGATAGACACGCTCTTCATTTTCGGGCCGACACGCCGTTGCCTTCACGATTACCTGGCCGGCACCCACGTGGTGAAAGCCGCCTAGGGACCTCCTGGAAAGGACGGATGCAGTTCGCTTGGCCACTTCCCGCCTTCACGGGATGAACGGCTCCTCGTGCTCTTGCAGATAGCCATCGATATAGGTGCCCAGGGCCTCGGACTGTTCATCAGACAACGGATCGAAGCGGAGGCCGCAGCCCATGATATCCATGCCCTCGCCGCCTCCCAGCGTGCGCATCACCGTGGCGCTCATCGGTGTCGCAGGCAGGTCGGGGTGGTGCAGGATCATTTCCTCGATGCGGCGGCCAGCCACCACGCCGGGAGTATGGCTGCTGTTGATGAAAAGGAAGAGCCCCCCAAGACTCAAGCTGGTGACCCGGATGCCTGCCAGATGTTTATCCTTCACCTTCAAGGATGCGCTGAGCCGTCCGTCCACTACGCTGATTCGCGGGTACCGGCGAGGCGTGTCCATGGGGATCTCCAATAGGATGGGATGATTCCGGTTAGGGGCCGATCTATAATAACCAGTGCCATTGGCCGCCAGTCATCGTCCGCATTTTGGTTGTCAATGTTTATGGCAACGCTTGGGTCGTGAACGTCCTTTCACCCGGTGGAAGGTGGAAGGAGAAGATCTTCCAGGAAAAAGGCCGACAATTCAGCACGGCCTGAGAGCCCAGCTTTGCGATAGACGTCCTGGGCCTGTTGGCGGACAGTGCGTTCAGATGTGGACCGCAGGTCAGCGATGTCGCGGGTGCTAAAGCCCTTGAGGAGGAAAAGGGCCACATCCCGTTCGGCTTGGCTGAGATTCCATCGCTCAAACTGATGATCCATGGCCCGCCCCAGCCCTTGCAGCGTTTGTGCGGCTTCGCTGCGCCAGCGATCAGCCTCCTGCCGGGAGGCTTGAAGTGCGTCCTTCAGGCGAACGATGGTGTTGCCTCTGAGACGCAGAGCCCGGAGTAGACGTAAGCCCAATATAAGGGCGGTGGTGCCCGTGAGGGCCTCGATGCCCAGGTGCCACGGGCCCACATCTCCCTCAATCTGGTCCAAGACCAGGTCAACGGTGAGCTGCACAGCGATGAGAAGAAAGACTCCGCTCATCAGCTTCAAACTTGGAACTCCGTCATCTGCCGGAGGCTCACTTGGGAATAGCTTCATTCTAAAGGGCTCGGTGTTCATGGGTCGGATGACGGATGGCCTGGAGGACTGTTCATTCCTATCCTGGCAGGACCTACTTGAGGAAGCCATGGACGAAATTTATCTGCAAACCGTGGCTACTAAAAATCAATTACGTTTGGCAGTCGTGGTCCCTGGGTTTGGCTTGGGGAATGGCCGCCAGTCTAGAGGTAGCAGATGTCCAAAATTCTTTGGGAGGCGGAAGGAACACCCTTGGTCCAGGTTTATTGCGCGTTTAGACATTGAATTAATTTGCTCGCCATCGGAATGTCCCCGGGCTAATCGGACAAAGTAATCTTCATCCTATATTCCAACACATATATATTTCTGAACCCCACGGTTCTGTTCCCTCCTCACCCAGGCCTGCTTTTCCGGAATATCCCCCGGGGGCGATGCCGCTTTCCCACGGATTCCGCAATGAAGAACGCACCGACATTCCTTCATCTGCGAAACCTCGGGGTGGCTCTCTTGCTCATCGGTACAGCGTTGGCATGCAGCCGCGCAAGCCAGACCAGGGGCGCGGGGCCGAGCCAAAAAGGACATTTCCACCCGGTGAATTGGGTTGCCATCCATCCAGGTCAGGCCTTGGCGCCAGGTTCCGTCGGCGGCTGCAAGGAATGCCATGAGATGAGCGTCTCCCGAACGGGCAGCGGTATCCCGTCTTGCATGACCGCAGACTGCCACCACAACCCTATTCCTGGATGGGCCGTGCCGGGAAGCCACGGCGCCAAGGCGAAGATGGCCCAGGACGCGTCGGGTGGAGGCATGGCCTCTTGCCAGCTCTGCCATGGTTCGGACTTCGGCGGCGGCCTCTCCACGAATGCCTGCCAATCATGCCACACGGTCAAAGCTCCGCATCCCGTGAAGCCTTGGAGAAATTCCCAAGGTTCCACGCACGTGACAACCGACCCCTCCAATGCCCTGGTATGTGCGCAGTGCCATTTCCCGGGTTCAGCGGCCAATCCACCGAACCACCCGGCGACCCCTGCGTCTCCGGGAGCTGCTCCTGGATGTTTCAATAACACCCTATGCCATGGGAACGTGGCGCCGCACATCCTGGGCACTGTCTGGCTGGAACCCACCAGCTTGAATTTCCATGGCTTGGAAGCAAAGAAAGATCTTCTCTACTGCCAGTCCTGCCATGGCACGCCGGGAACGCCCAACTTCGATGGCGGCTCCGCCGCCACCAAATGTTCCAGTTGCCACACGGCCGCCAAGGCCCACTCCAAGCCCTGGCGTCCGGCGCCGGTGGCTTCTTTCCCTGGGTACGTGCCATCCCATCGGAATTCTGAAAAGCGGGACGTCTCATGCAGCATCTGCCATGACTACACCAAGGGTCGGACGGCCCCAGTTCTCAATGCTCCGAGTTGCTACTCCAGCGCTGAGGGCGGGCTCGGGTGTCATGCCAACGGGCCCGGCCAGGCCAACCACTCCGTACCCTTCCTCGACACACCCCACACTACGGTCAATCAGGCTGGGTTCAATTCGAACTGCAATTCGTGCCATTCGGTGACGGGCGTCTCACCACTTTCAGCCGCGCCTTTATGCACGGCCTGCCACCGGGCCAGTTCTCCTCTGGTTCAAAGCAATTGCACCTCGTGCCATGCCAAGCCACCCACTGGATCCATCTTCCCGGATGTGGCCGGGACCCATGCCAAGCATGACGGGCTCACGGGCCTGACCGGGCATTGCTCCACCTGCCACAACGGCTCCGATTCAGGGACCCTGCTGCATTACAATCATGCGAACGGTCGGGCTGGATACGACACATTGCGGGTGGCACCAGGTGAGACGGCCTTCCTGGGCACCTTCAACAGCAAAGCTGGATCAGCTTCCTTCGATCCTTCATTGCTCACATGTTCCAACGTGAGCTGCCATGGCGGGAAGATAACTCCGAGCTGGCAGAACGGTGCGATCGATGTGAACAGCGAGGCAGGATGCCAACAGTGCCACGCCGTCGGCACCGCCCAAGGCAAACCAGAGAACAACAGCGCCTTCAGCGGGCTCCATGCGGTTCATATGGCCGCCAAGGCGGGTTCCCTCTGCATCGATTGCCACGCCATGGCCAATGGCTCCACGGGGGCCCTGAACCACTTCAAATTCCTGGATACCCCACAGATGGAGGGTCCGGCGAGCGTCACCATCGCGCCTCTTGGCAATCCTGCCTACTACAACATTCCAAACCAGACCTGCGGGAATTTCGTCTGCCATGGGCAGCAGCACACCAGCTACTCCTGGATCGGCGGTCCGAACCATGCGGTCCCGTTCATCGACAGCGCGCACTTCTCGGCCAAGCAAAGTGGCTTCGACGCCAACTGCAAGAATTGCCATGCTGACACGGGCTCTTCTCCGATCGCTGCTGCTCCGCTCTGTTCGACTTGCCATCAAACCTCATCGGTGCTCACGGTTTCGAACTGCGCCTCATGCCATGCCAAGCCTCCCGTGGGAACGACCTTCCCAAACGTGTCGGGAAAACACAGCAAGCATGATGCGCTTGCTGGAGTCACCGGCGCCTGCTCCTCCTGCCACACGGGTTCCGATTCGCTTACTCTTTCGCACTACGACCATGCCAACGCCCGCCCTGGCAAGGATGCGCTGCGGGTGCCGCCGGCCCCGACGGCATTCCTGTCCGCCTATAACGCGAAATCCGGCACGGCCACTTTCAATCCTGCGCAGCTCACCTGCTCCAGCGTGAGCTGTCATGGCGGATTGCCAGCGCCCAGCTGGCAGAGCGGAACCATTGATTCGAATTCCGATGCTGGCTGCCGCCAATGCCATTCCCTGGGCACAGCCCTGGGTGTTCCAGAAAACAACAGCCTCTATTCCGGACTGCATGCCAAACACCTTGGCAACACCGTCAGCGCGCTGTGCACGGATTGCCACATCATGACCGATGGCACACCGGGGGCCCTGAACCACTTCAAATCCCTGGACACGACCCAGATGGAAGGGCCCGCCAGCAGCACCATCGCGCCTTTGGGCAACCACGCTTTTTACAACGTCCCAGCTCAGACCTGCGGAACCTTCGATTGCCATGGAGTCCACCATGGAGCCTACTCCTGGAATGGCGGCCCCAACCATGCCATCCCATACCTCGGCGCCCCCCACACTACTGCGACTCAAAGCGTGTTCGACTCCGACTGCAAGGCCTGTCATTCCGTTACCGGGATATCTCCGCTGACAACCGCGCCGCTCTGTTCCACCTGCCACCAGGCCGGCACACCCTTGACGGTTACAAACTGCGCCTCATGCCACGCCAAGCCGCCCACGGGCGACGTCTTCCCGAATGTGTCGGGAAAACACGGCAAGCACGATGCGCTGGCTGGAGTCACTGGCGCATGCTCCTCGTGCCACTCGGGTTCCGATTCGGGATCGCAGTCGCACTATGACCATGCCAATGCGCGCCCAGGCATGGATGCATTGCGCGTGCCGCCAGCCCCGGCAGCTTTCCTGGCCACCTATAACGCGAAATCAGGAACGGCAACCTTCAATCCCGCCGCCCTCACCTGCTCCAGTGTGAGCTGCCATGGTGGACTGTTGGCACCCAGTTGGCAGAGCGGAACCATTGATTCGAATTCCGATGCCGGCTGCCGCCAATGCCATTCCCTGGGTACGGCCCAAGGTGTTCCCGAAAACAACAGCCCCTACTCTGGATTGCATGCCAAACACCTTGGTTCCTCGGTCAATGCGCTCTGCACCGAGTGCCACATCATGTCCAACGGCACTACCGGGGCCGTGAACCATTTCAAATTCCTCGGCACGGCCCAGATGGAAGGACCCGCCAGCAGCACCGTGGCGCCGCTGAACAATCCGGCCTATTACAATGTTCCAGCACAGACCTGCGGCACCTTCGATTGCCACGGGACGCACCATGGTAATTACTCCTGGAATGGCGGCCCCAACCATGCCATCCCATTCCTGACCTCCGCCCACACTTCTGCGACCCAAGGCGGGTTCGATACGGATTGCAAGAGCTGCCATGCCGTGTCTGGGACTTCTCCACTTGCCACGGCACCGCTCTGTGTCGAATGCCACCAAGCCGGCTCACCCCTGACGGTCTCGAATTGCGCTTCGTGCCATGCCAAGCCGCCCACGGGCAGCGCCTTCCCGAACGTGTCGGGAAAGCACAGCAAGCATGATGCGCTCGCTGGAGTCACTGGCGCCTGCTCATCTTGCCACACGGGTTCCGAAACTGGCACGCAGTCGCATTACGACCATGCCAACGGGCGCACGGGCAAGAATGCATTACGGGTGCCACCAGCCCCGACCACTTTCCTGGCCCTCTACAATGCGAAATCCGGAACGGCCACCTTCAACCCAGCCCAGCTGACCTGCTCCAGCGTGAGCTGTCATGGCGGAGTGCTGGCACCCAGCTGGCAGAGCGGGACTATCGATCCGAATGTCGATGCCGGCTGCCGCCAGTGCCATACCCTCGGCACCGCCTTGGGCGTCCCCCAATACAACAGCCCATTCTCCGGATTGCACGCGATGCACCTCGGTACGTCTGTCAACGCGCTCTGCACTGAATGCCACATCATGTCGAATAGCACTGCTGGAGCCCTGAACCACTTCAAATTCCTGGGCACGACCCAAATGGAAGGTCCCGCCAGCAGCACTGTGGCGCCCTTGGGTACCCCGGCCTACTACAACATTCCAGCGCAGACCTGCGGCACTTTCACCTGCCATGGGACACAACACGGTAACTTCTCATGGAACGGCGGGCCCAACCATGCCGTTCCCTTCCTGGGTGCTGTCCACAGCTCGGCTACCCAAAGCGGGTTCGATGCCGACTGCAAGAACTGCCATGCCGTGACAGGCACATCTCCGCTTGCCTCAGCGCCGCTCTGCAATGCCTGCCATCAGGCTGGCTCGCCCCTGACGATCTCGAATTGCGCTTCCTGCCACGCCAAGCCGCCCACGGGCAGCGCCTTCCCGAACATTGCCGGCCGGCACGCCAATCATGACGTGCTTGCAGGAGTCACCGGTGCCTGCAACGTCTGCCACAACACTTCAGGCACCACGACACAGGTGCATTACGACCATGCCAATGGACGGCCTGGGAAGAATGCGCTCAGGGTGCCCCCAGGCGAGGTCCAGACCATTTCCATCTACAACGCCAAGACTGGCGCGGCCACATTCAACACCGCGACCCTTACTTGTTCAAACACCAGCTGCCACGGCGGCCAGACAACGCCGAATTGGCAGACCGGCACCATGGACGTCAACACGCAGTGCACCTCCTGCCATGCCCTCGGGACCACCCAGTACAACAGCTACAACTCAGGGGAACACCAGAAGCATGTCGTGGAGCAAGGGTATGCCTGCACCGAGTGCCACAACACGACGACGCTCGCCACCAACCATTTCACCAACCTGGGCACCTCAACCATGGAGGGCCCAGCTTCCGCGAACATCGGCAGTGGGACCACCAGTGTTCCAAGCGGGGCTTATAACATCTCGCAGAAAACATGCACCCTGACTTGCCACGGTAAGGACCATCAAGCCGAAAGATGGTAGGCAGTTCCGCCTGAAACCTAATTGTTTTTCTTTTCCCAACCTTACAGGAGGCACCATGAACATCCTCATCCACCGCGCGCCAGGTTTCAACCGTCTGGTCCTTACCGCCCTGCTCATCTCGGGAGCCACCCTTTTTGGGGATGATCGAGCCAAGGATCTGCCCAAATTCGACGGGAATTTCCAAAAGTACTGGAGTGATGCCTGCGCGCGCTGCCACGGCGCCAACGGCAATGGCCGGGACAACAATGGCAAACCGCTGCCGGACGCGGGCTTCGACTTCACCGACAGCCGCAAGGCCAACAAGAAGAAGGACAGCGATTGGGTGAAGGTGACCATGGAGGGCAAGGACAAGATGCCTGCGTTCAAGGACAAAATGACCCAAGCCGATGCCCAGAAGATGACCACTGACATCGTCCGCAAGTTCGCGGCCAAGAATTGAATCGGGGAAGTCATGCTGCCTAAGCTGTTCCCAAAGATCGCGCCTCTCCTCGCTTGTGTTCTTCTGGCGGGCGGCTCGCTAAACGCTGAGGAGTCAGAAGTCCCCGTCGCCATCAACCTGCCGACAGTCGATCGGATGCAATTCTGGGATATCGGCCTGATTTTCACGCACCGGTTCCTTTCCCCAGTGAAAGACCACGGCAAGGACCTATACGGCCTGGATGGCTTCACGTATGCCGGTTTCGGTTTCGATTTCGGCTTCAAGCCGATCAAGGGCATGAATATCGAAATCTACCGGACGGCGGATAACAAGACCTTTACCCTGGCTCTTCAGCAGCAGTTCCTGAACAAGGACCGCATCCGGATGGCGGCAAGAGTGGAGCGATTCGACGAGGTGGTCACTCAGGTAGTGACGAAGGAAGGAACCGTGGGCATCAGCGGCATGGTCTTCCAGCTCCCCACGGAGATCTTCATCACGGACGATTTCGTGCTGTCCCTGGTGCCCACCTACCTGAGCCGCACCACCACCCAGGAGAAGGGCATCTTCAACTATGGCGTGGGGATCCACTACGATTTCACCAGCAAGTTCAGATTCGTCGCGGAGTATTACCCCCGGCCTTCGAAGATCGCCAAGACTTTCGATACGGGGTTCGCAGCGGGCATCTCCTATAAGACCTTCAAACACCGTTTCACGCTGATGGGCACGAATAGCACCGGAACCACTGCCCATCAGGTGCTCGGCGGTGACTATGGCGGCGGGCCGAAAGCCCATTCTGATTGGTCTATCGGTTTCAACGTAGCTCGTGTGTTTTAAATCTGAGGGTCCTCAATGTCCGGTCCACTGCTTGATCTATTCGCCACCGAACACCCGGCTTTTGTCCATGTTCCATTAGGCCTGGTGATTGCGTTGCCCTTCTCCATCGCCATTTCGTTGAAAGCCAAACATACCCACGCCTGGAAAATCGCTTCGTTCTTCATCGCGATTGTGGCTTTCGCGGGCAGCATCGTGGCAATAATCAGCGGCTTGTTCTGGGGCCGCCAGATCTCCCTGATTTCCCCTGGTGGATACTTTCCCGTGGTGGCCTCAGGGAAGCAGATTCTTCAGAAAATGCTCCAACTCCATGAAATCGCTGCCCTCGCGGGAGTCGTCGTTGGTTTCTTCTGCCTCGTTCTGATCTGGCGTTCCATGAAGGAGGACAATGATGCCCGAGTAAGCACGAGTCCATTCCATCGGAGGCTTGCGGATCGTGCTGTCTGGTTGGCGCCCCTCTTTTTCAGCTTTTTGTGGATTGGTGCCTGGGGATTCTGCGGAAAGCTTGGGGGCATCATGGTTTTCGGCAACGAGGAAACCAACAAGGCCGCCGCTGCAGCCGATCAGGCCCGCAAGAAGGACGTAGAAGCTGATCTCCCCATCCGCGCGCTTGATTACGCCAGTCTCGAACCTGTCCAGGCCGCCCCGATCCGAAGCAAAGCCCACGGCAACCGGTGGGCCCGCATCTGGGTCACGGCCTCGGGCATTGACGATTACAAGGTTGGGAAGCCGCTCCCATCGGGTGCCTACGCGGTGCTGAGCACGGTGGAGGACGCACGTGGGAAACCGGGCCAGGAACCAGGGCCTCTGTTCATGAGGGAGACCCTTGCCGATGGCCGGGTGTCCTTCGCGTTTTACTGGCCCCGCGTGCCCGAAGCCCGCCGTGCGGAAACCGGTGGTGAGGATTCCGCATACTGGCGAAGCCCCAGCGAGAAGCTGAAGGCGTGCGCGGTTTGCCATACGACTGCGGGGCTGGCGGCCAAGCCATGAAAATCCCATAAGACCGCAGCAAGCCGAACGCGAAGTTTGAATCAAGGGCCTGCCTCCGGGTAGGCCCTTTGCGGCTTTACACTGGATGATCCTTTGGGAGCCTCCCGTGCCTTTCCCTCATCTGTTAGCCCCCCTTGATCTCGGATTCACGACGCTCCCCAATCGGGTCCTCATGGGTTCCATGCATACCGGATTGGAAGAAGAGAAGGGTGGCTTCGAAAAGCTGGCCGCCTTTTTTGCAGAGCGGGCTCGAGGAGGCGTCGGCCTCATGGTCACCGGGGGCATCGCACCGAATCTGCGGGGCCGTCTGGCGCCTTTCGGCGCACAGCTCAACTGGCCTTGGCAGGTGCGAAAGCATCGCCTGATCACCGAAGCGGTGCATGCCGGTGGTGGAAAGATCGCGATGCAGATCCTGCACGGCGGGCGCTACAGCTACCATCCGCTCTCCGTTTCGGCTTCGAATGTGAAGTCGCCCATCACGCCTTTCAAACCCTCCGAGCTTTCCGGCCGAGGCGTTGAAGCCACGATCCGCGACTACGTGTCCTGCGCCCGGTACGCCCAGGAGGCGGGCTACGACGGCGTGGAAATCATGGGCAGCGAGGGTTATCTCATCAATCAGTTCCTGGTGACCCGCACCAACCGCCGGACCGATAAATGGGGCGGCTATTACGAAAACCGCATGCGCTTCCCCGTGGAGATCGTACGACGCACCCGTGAAGCCGTAGGACCCAACTTCATCCTGATCTTCAGGCTCTCCATGCTCGACCTCGTTCCCGATGGCTCCACCTGGGATGAGGTTGTGCAGCTGGCCAAGGCTGTGGAGGCCGCGGGCGCCACCATCATCAACACTGGCATCGGCTGGCACGAGGCGCGGGTCCCCACCATCGGCGCCATGGTCCCGCGCGGCGCCTACACCTGGGTGACCCGGCGGATGAAGGGTGAAGTGAAGATTCCATTGATCGCCACCAATCGCATCAACACGCCGGAAGTGGCGGAGGACGTCCTGGCGCGCGGCGACGCTGACATGGTTTCCATGGCGAGGCCCCTGCTCGCCGATCCCGAATTCGTGCTCAAGGCCGCCCAGGACCGCAGCGATGAAATCAATACATGCATCGCCTGCAACCAGGCCTGCCTGGACCATGTCTTCGAACAGAGGCGGGCGACCTGCCTTGTGAATCCGCGGGCGTGCTATGAGACGGAGCTGAATTTCCCGAAGGCCGCCATCTCCAAGCGCATCGCCGTGGTGGGTGGCGGAGCCGCGGGCATGGCCTTCGCGAGCTACGCCGCCGAGCGGGGCCATCAGGTGACGCTTTTCGAGGCGGCGCATGAGCTGGGCGGGCAGCTCAACCTGGCCAAGCAGGTGCCTGGCAAGGAGGAATTTTTTGAAACCCTGCGCTATTTCGCGCGCCGCCTCGACCTAATGAAAGTCGACGTGAAGCTGAACACACGAGCTTCGGACGAGGTATTAAAAACTTACGAAGAAATCGTGCTCGCCACGGGCGTCCTGCCGCGCCAGCCGGAAATCCCCGGCATCGACCACGCGAAAGTCATCAGTTATCCGGACCTGCTTTCAGGGCGCAAGAAAGCCGGTGCAAAGGTGGCCATTATCGGCGCCGGGGGCATCGGTTTCGACGTGGCGGAATTCCTAGTGGCTGAAGGTGAGAAATCCGACATAGGCGTCTACCTGAGGGCTTGGGGCGTAGAGGAAAAAGAGGGCCCCCGCGGTGGGCTTCAAACCTCGCTGGAGCCACCACAACCTGGCCGCACGGTGTTCCTGTGCCAACGGAAAAGCGACCGCATGGGGGCTTCCCTCGGCAAGACCACGGGCTGGATCCACCGCGCCACGCTCAAAGCCAATAAAGTGAAAATGATCGGCGGTGTCACCTACGAGCGCATAGACGACCAGGGCATGTGGATACGGGAAGGCGCTAAAGGCGAGTTGCGTTGCCTCGAAGTGGATTCCGTCATCAACTGTTCCGGCCAGCTCAGCCAGCGCGAATTGGCGGAGCCGCTGAAGGCCGCGGGCATTTCCGTCCATCTCATCGGCGGCGCCGACCTGGCCACGGAGTTGGATGCCCAGCGCGCCATCCGCCAAGGGGCCGAATTGGCGGCCAGAATTTAGCGGTTAGCTCAGGTTCGGGCTGGACAGTCCAGGGAGTTCATCGTGATGAAGATTTTTGAAGCACAACATCACGCAGAGGCCCATTTTGTGGCTGGCCTTCTCCAGACCGCAGGAATTTCCGCCGAGGTTCGTGGAGAATCGCTCTACACAACGGTCGGAGCCGGTTCGTCCATTCCGGGAATGCGCCTTTCCGTCTGGATTCTGGAAGACAGGAAGGAGGGGCAGGCGAGAGGGATCTTAGCGGCTTACATGACCGGCGAAGGCATCCCAACATTCTCGGACGGTCCCTGGAAGTGCCCCAGGTGCGGTGAAATCCACGAACCTCAGTTTGCATCGTGCTGGAATTGTGGAACCGAGAATAATAAGGAATGACCGACCTCCAATCCCGCGCCCGCCGAATCAAGCTCCTATGCACCGATGTGGATGGGGTGCTCACAAACGGATCGCTGCATTTCGGGTTGGAGCCAGGCCATACCAAGGCTTTCAATGTGCGGGACGGCGCGGGCATCAAGTGGCTGCAGAAGGCGGGCATCCCTGTGGCGTTCATCTCGGGACTGGACTCCCCTTCGACCTGGAATCGCGCGAAGCAGCTTGAAGTCGTGGATTGCTTTGCGGGCCATCTGCAAAAACTCCCCATCCTCGAACAGCTCTGCGCCAAGTATGGCCTGCACATGGATGAAGTTGCCTTCGTTGGCGACGACCTGCACGATCTGCCCCTGCTCAAACGCGTGGGCTTGGCTGTCTGTCCCGAAGATGCAGTGGCTGAAGTGCGCGCCGTATCCCACTGGATCGTGCCCCTGTACGGCGGGCACGGCGTGCTGCGGGCCGTGGTCGAAGAGATCCTGAAAAGCCAGGGACGATGGGATGCGGTTGTAGGCCTCTACCAGGGCTGAGAGCGGGACTTGGGGCGAGGTGGAATGGTTGGCGGCGGCTTACTCAGCGCGGACTTGTAGAAACTGCGGCTGGGTGTACTTCTCGCAGAAGTAGGGGCAGTAGTTCGTGTTGCAGGCCCTGGGAGAGGGAAGCAGGCTGAGGGTTCCATCCAGCAGGTTTCCCAGCGGCTCGGTCGTGCCGCAACGGAATACGGATCCGTCGGGTTCGATGCGCACGAACCGTGAACCGGACGCGCAGAGTTGGCCTGTGTAATCCCTGGGCCCATCGACGAGGCTGGCTTCGGTGAACAGGTCGATGGTGGCGGCCTCGCCCATGGGATGGGACCCCGCGGCGTCGTAGGCCGCGGCCCGGGCGATGTACTGCCGCAGCAGTACCCTGTCTCCGAGGGAATAGGCTTCCGGGAAGACAAGGCCGGCGTGCTGCCCTCGCAGCACTTTGGGATGGAGCGCGAGGCCGTGGGAGGCGAATATTTCTTCGAAGTCGGTGAAATCCGCGATCCGTTCGGGAGTCATCACCAGGGAGGCCATCACCGAGAAACCAGCCTGTCGAAGCTGGTTCACCCGAGCCACGAAGAGGTCAAGCCCGCCTCGCTTCAGGCGCTCTTCCACATGCAGGGCGGCATTGATGAAGTGGACCCGGCCTGGATCTACCGAATCGACCAAACCTTCGATGGCAGGGTGGGAGAGGTTGGAATTGATGGAGAGGATGTGCCGTTCGGAAAGCCGGGCGCAGAGTTCCGTGAATCGCGGATAGATCGTGGGTTCCCCACCGGTGATGTGCAGGAGCCACGTGCGCTGCGTGGATTCGAAGGCCCGTGCCCAGCCGTCGGGATCTGCATGGATCTGGAGTTTTGAACCGAGGATTTTGGGCGGAAAGAAACAATAGTTGCAACGGAAATTGCAGGTGTAGAGCAGGTTCCAGTCGGCCTCGACATCGTAGTTCAGGGTCGGCGGTCGTGAGGATGATCCACCAGCTGGAGATTCCTGGAATGTCATTGCCGCCTCTCTTCATGAGCGAGCCAGTCATCGACCCGGCGCTCCAGCAGGTCCATGGGCAGGGCGCCGCCGCCGAGAACACAGTCGTGGAAGCCTTTGATATCGAAGCCAGAGCCGAGTTTCCGTTTGGCTTTCTCCCGTAGTTCCAGAATTTTCATCTGGCCGATCTTGTAGGCCAATGCTTGCCCGGGCCAGGCGATGTAGCGATCCGTTTCGCTTTGGATATCCACTTCATCCATGGAACCGTGGGCGCGGAAATAATCCACCATTTGTTCCCTGGTCCAGCGCAGGGAGTGCACGCCTGTATCCAGCACCAGCCGTATGGCGCGAAGCATCTCATCGTTGAGGCGGCCGTAGTCGGAATAGGGATCCTTGTAGAATCCCAGCTCCTTCGGCAGGCGCTCGGAATAAAGAGCCCAGCCCTCCTCGAAGGCCGTGAATGGGGCGTGCTTCTGAAATGCCGGAACGGATCCCAGCTCCTGGGCTATGGAAATCTGCATGTGATGGCCGGGGATGGCCTCGTGGTACGCAGTGCTCTCGCAGGTGAGCATGGTGCGTGTTTCAGCCTTGAAGGTGTTCACGGCGAAGCGCCCAGGCCGCTTGCCATCGGGCGTCCCGGCGTTATAGTCCGCGGCTGCAGCGGCCTCGGCCCGGAAGTCCTCCATGGGGATCACGACAAGCGGTGCTTTCGGCAGCCGCCCGAACAATTTCGGCAGCTCAGCCTGCATGCCATCCACGTAGGTTTTATATCGCGCCACCAATTCTGCGCCATCTTTTGGATGGAGGTCCTGCTTCTTGGCAATGGCTTCGCGGAAGGCCGCGAGGCCCTGGAATCCAAGGCTCGTACCGATCGCGGCCATCTCGCCTTCGATGCGGGCCACTTCCTTGAGCCCGATTTCATGAATGGTGCTCGCCTCAAGATTCGTCGTGGTGTGGTGGCGGATGGCGTAGCGATACCGCTCCACGCCATTTTTCAAAGCCGAGATCCCTGGCTCGATGCGGCCTTGGGGCAGGTATTCCTTTTCCAGAAAATGCAGCAGGCGGTTGTAGGCTGGCGTCACGGCCTGCTTGAGCGCAGCCTCGACATCCCGGCGCACCAAGGCCTGTTCAATGCTGGAAATGCCTTCCGGGAATTTTTTCAAGGGTTCCAGGAAGGGCGCTGTGGCAGTGGTTCCGCTGCTCAATGGCTGGACCTGGCCAATGATTCCCTGGATCACGAGCCTAGGCGGAACATTTCGATGGCTCAGCCCAGAGCGCAGGTTGGCGATCACGTCGTCCACGGATTTCGGGAAGGTCTTCAGCCGCGAAATGTAATCGCGGTAGTCCTTCGAAGTCTTGAAGGGATGGCTGCTGAAGAGCTGCGGGAAATCGATGTGCAGACCATCCATCTGGGTGAGAGGTGCCTCCCAGGGCTGGAAACGCGCCCCATCCAACTGATCCTGGATCAGGACATTGAGAACATCCCGGCTGAGAATCTGATCATTGTCCAGGTGCTTTTGCGAAACCGCCTTCAGCTTCGCGAGAAAGGCGCGCTTCCAGGCCAGATCTTTTTGGATGGCGCCAAGCGACACATTGCTGAGCCGATCGTTGTACCGGCCATCACCTACCACGGTGGCCAACTCAGGGCTGGTGAGCAGGGTGTGCTCCCAGTAGGTTCTGAAAAGTTGGTCCAGGGCTTTGGAAGGCACGGATGTTGGCGATAGCGCGGCACCAGAGAGGGTCGCACCGAGCAGGACAGGAATGATGATTTTCATGTTCAGGACTTCTCCATGGAGTTCAACAGGTGTTCAGCCACGCGGGCAGCGGCGCCGGGTTCACCTAGATGCTGGCGGACGGTGCCCAGGCCTTCGCGGATTCTAGTGGCGCTGGCGGGATCGAGCAAGCGGACCAGGACCATCGACAATGCATCAGGATTCACCTGGCCCTGCACCAGCTCTTCCACCACACCGCGGCCTGCGACGACATTGGCCAAACCGAAATAGGGAAGCTTCACGAAGGATTTCGCCATGAAATAAGTCAGGGGGTTGAGTTTATAGACGATAGCGAAGGGAGTGCCCAAAAGGGCAGTTTCCAACGTCGCTGTGCCCGAAGCCACCAGGGCCGCATCGGCGTAGGCGCGGGCTGCATAGCTGTAGGAGCGCAGCGGGAGAATGGGCGTGCCGTCCAAGAATGGCTTGATGAATTCATCTGAAAGAGTCGGCGCCACGGGGAGCACCCATTGCACCTCGCGGTGGATGGGATCCTGCCGCCAGCGCCGTGCCAGTTCCGCCAGCGGCGGCAGCAGGCGTTGGATCTCGCCCATGCGGCTGCCGGGAAGCAGGGCCACCATGGGTTTTGATGGATCCAGGCCTGTGCTTGAAAAAAAGGTCCCGCGGTCCAGTTCTGGTTTGACCATTTCCACCAGCTGGTTGCCCACCCAGATGGCTTCCACGGGAAGGCCCTTGAAAAGCACGGGTTCGAAATCAAAAAGACAGTAGAGCGTGTCGAGGATACGGCCCAGCTCCGGGATGCGGCCCTTCTTCCAGGCCCAAACCTGCGGGCAGACGTACTGGTGAAGCTTCACGGCGGGCATGGAGCTGCGAAGGGATTTGGCGAGTCGCAGATTCAATCCTGGGTAGTCAATGAACAGCGCGGCATCGATATTCTCTTCCCTTGCCACCAGGAGAATCTGCTTGAAGAGCCGATTCAGCGAGGGCAGGTGCTTGATGACCTCGATGAAGCCCACCACCCCAAGATCCTTGACGTGGGCCAGTTGGCGATCGAGATAGGGCGCCATGCCATCACCGCCGATGCCGATGATCCGCAAGGTTGGCCGCCTTGCCTTGATTTCGCTTAATAGTTTTGCGCCGTGTAAGTCGCCGGAGGCCTCGCCCGCGATGACCAGAAGGGTTCCGCTCACTCGCCGCTCCTGTCTTGGTTGAGCATTCCAGTGCGCGCCGAAAATGAGGCTTTCATCCGGAACGATAGGCCGACCCAGGGCCGTGGTGGGCATTTCGGCCGGGAAAAAAACCGTAGGGTACTTATCTTCCAAGGCCTTGATGATCGACGGAAGCTCCCTTGCATTGCCTTCCATGGCCAGGTTCCATCGATAACCCGTCCGCTGGAGCGCGGTGTAATCGTCTTCGGCCCCCCCTACGGCGGTGTAGAGCCGATCGGAAATGAGATCGAGGTCAAGACCGGTTTCTGGATCCCAGCAAAAACCCACGGCCTCGCCCCGGGCCTCCTTCAACAGCGCCCGGAGTCCTGGCAGCGCTCCCTTCGAGGGGCGCAAAGCAAGTTTCACGCCCTGGCCTGATGTCCGCTCCAGAAGGGCTTCCAGGGCCTGAAGAATGGCCGAGGAAGCTTGGCGGCCTGTGGGCGCACCGGAAGGAATCACCAGGAAATCCGCGCCGAGGCGGGGGTGCAGGGCCTCCAGAGCTGTTTCCAGCAATTCATCGCCCCAGGGCTTCGGAGGGAGATGCAAGGCATGGATGGCCAGACCACCTCTTGCGGAGATTTCCCAATCCGCGTGGAGATGGCCGTCCCACTTCAATTCGACACTCCTGAACGGCGCCCAGTTTTCAGGGGCGGAACTCGACCGGATCAAAGGAACAAAGCGCATGGGATTATCATGAAGCAGCGGAGGAAGGCATGGCCCGAGTTTTCACCCTGGAGGAAGCTAAATCGTTGATGCCCGCGGTGCGGTCCATGACCGGTCCAGTATTTCAATTGGCGGCGAGCCTTGCGGAGGAATTGAGCGAACTCGAGGAACAGGATGACGTCCGGGCAGAAGCTCTCCGTGACCGGCTGCAAGTCCTGGTGGAGAGTTGGGCCGATGGCATCCGCGATCTGGGCGCCGATGTGAAGGGCCTTTGGCTCGTGGATTTCGATAGTGGCGATGGGTACTGGTGCTGGGCCTACCCCGAGGAAAACATCGAGCACTGGCACAGCTATGAAGGCGGCTTTGGCAGCCGGGTGCCCGTTTACATGAAGCCCGTCCATCAAGCATGAGCCGCATCATCGCCAAGGCTCTGAAAATGGATATTGATGAAGAAGACCCCGGTCCCATTTTCCGTGATCTGGTGTTGACCATCGTTGAGAAAATCCCCAAGGGGCGTCTTGCGAGCTATGGCCAGATCGCGATGCTGGCTGGGTTCCCGCGCCGGCCCCGGCAGGTGGGCATGGTGCTGCGGGGACTGCCGGAGAACACCAAACTGCCCTGGCATCGCGTGGTGAACAATCAGGGCTATGTACCCTCCAAGGGCCGCTGGTGGGGCGCCATGGTGCAGATCGAGCGGATCCGCGAGGAAGGCATCGATGTCTCCAACGACGGCACCCTGGATCTTGAAACCCATCGATGGAAGCCACGGGGAGCCTGATCCGAGATAAAATAGTATTTTGGGGGCATGGATGAAGGTTCGCGTGCTGGTATCGCTGAAGGCTGGAATTCTGGACCCTCAAGGGAAAGCGGTGGAGCAGGGGCTTCATGGCTTCGACTTCAAGGTGGAGCACCTGCGGATCGGCCGCCTGATCGAGATGGACATCCCCACCTACAACCCCGACGAAGCGAGGGCCCAGGCCCAGGCCATGTGCGACAAACTGCTGGTGAATCCGGTCATGGAAAAAGCCACCATCGAGGTGCTTTAGTGCGTGTGGCTGTTCCAGTCTTTCCTGGCTCCAACTGTGATCATGACGCCCTGCACGCCTGCGGGGTTGTGATGGGCTGGGATACCTACCCCGTTTGGCACCAGGAGACCCGGCTGCCGGAAAACACCGACCTGGTTTTCATCCCGGGCGGTTTCAGCTATGGCGACTATTTGCGATGCGGCGCCATCGCGGCGCTCTCGCCGATCATGGGAGACATCAGGCGCCACGCTGAAAATGGCGGCCTGGTCTTTGGCGTGTGCAATGGGTTCCAAATTCTATGCGAGGCCAAGATGCTGCCAGGAGCCCTGCTCCGCAACGAGAGCCTGCGCTTCATCCACCAGCAGGTGAATATCCGGGTGGAACGCGCTGACCTGCCCTTCACGTCGGCCATGAAAGCGGGCCGTATGATGAAAGTTCCCATCGCCCACGCTGAAGGCAACTTCACCCTTGATGCCTCTGAACTGATGGACTTGGAGGCCCGGGGCGGCGTGGCGTTCCGCTACTGCGATGCGGCCGGGCAGATCGGAGAAACGCAAACCCCCAACGGCGCTGTCAACGGCATCGCTGGAATCGTGAACGCCGCGGGCAATGTTCTGGGGATGATGCCCCACCCGGAACGGGCCGTGGAATCCGAGATGGGTGGCATGGATGGGTTGGGCATTTTCCGAAGCTTGGCCCAAAGTCTTGCCGTGACTCTGGCGAAACCCTGAAAGCATGGAGCTAAGGCTGGAAAAAAAACCTACGGGCGGAGGCGAATTCTGCCATCCTTCCATGGACGATTCACTTCTCATTAGCGGTTTTTGCCATGGATTCCTTCATTCCCGATCCCCACGACTGCCAGGTCTTTTCGAGCGGGTCCTTGCGCTTGGTCGTCTTGAAAAAAGACCCCATTCCGCCAAAGGCTCTGCCCAGCAAGGATGCCTGGACGCTCATACTGCCGACCTCCTCGGTGCGGGTCTGCACGGGCGATGGAGATCGTGAAGAAGGCATCATCCGCCGCGGCGACTTGGCCTTGCTGCTGCCTGGGTTCGGACACACCTTGAAGCGCCATCAACCCCAGCAAGGGTTCGGATTCACCGCCCTGGAACTGGAAGGTCCCTTTCCGGAACCCCTGCTTTCCACATTTCAGAGCCCGCCCAAGAAATGGCAGGAGCACACCTTTGCGGTGCTGCGGAGCCAGAGCTTGAAGCAGCTCTTCCACATCTTCATGAGCGAGTTGATGAATCCGGATGGCGTTCAGCTCATGACCCGGGAACTCTTCCAGATCCTTTTGGGCGCAGAACTCGGGCGCCTATCGGAAAAAGAGGACCGCAGCCGGTTCCCCTACCGGTTGAACCACTCCACGCTTCAGATCGTGCTCGATCACATGGAAGCCCAGATCGGCCAGCAGAACAGCGTGCCGGAACTGGCAAACATGGCCAAGTGCACACCGGACCATTTCATCCGGTTGTTCCGCGAAGCCACGGGCACCACGCCGCACCAGTACCTGATCGAGCGCCGCCTGCAACGGGCCGTGACCCTGCTGGCCAACGGCGAGCGGCCATCGGATGTTGCGAAAATACTCGGCTTTTACGATGCGTCAGCCTTCACCCGCGCCTTCAAACACCGCTTTGAAGTGCCACCATCGGTGTATGCCAAGGAATCCTACGACCGGCAGTTTCCGAAAAAGGATTAGGGGCCGTTACACCTTGGCCAGCACTTTTCTGGCCAAGACGTTACGGCCCTTTATGCCGGACGAAGTCCGGCCTGACTGGGGCTTTTGGCTGTGGGCCGTAGGCTTGGTTCCGCTTGAACCTAGTGCCTACAGCCCACCGCCCACAGCCTAGAACGGCTTGCAGTTCTTGCAGGCCTTGAATCCAGCTTTCTCTGCATCAGCGGCACTGGCAAAGCTGACTTTATTGGTGTCCTTCATTTTCGCGACAGACTTGCAGTCTGCTTTGTGGCAGACCTTGGAGCCCTTGTTGCCCATGAAGCCAGTAGCTGCCGGGGCGGGTGCTGCCGCGGCAGGAGCGGTCTTGGCGGGGGGAGCGGCGGTCTTGGCCGGTTTGGCCGTGCCCTGGGGGAAGAGGGGCGCGGTCATTAGAACGGCGAGAAGAAGTGCTTTCATGAATCCTCCTGTGAAAGGTTGCATCTAGCCTGAACTCGGTAGCCACACGACGTCAATCTTTCTGATCGCGAGTTGGGAGTGGTTACGGGTCCTTGCCCTTGCGTATCACCCAGACACCGGCCAAAGGCAGCAGAGTCACCGTCACCCAAAAAGCGGGTTCCCAGCGCAGATGGTAATCCCAAGGATCACCTAGGAAGAGCCGGTGGTCGCGCCAGGCGCCGATGCCAAGGGCGGCGCAGGCGCTGATCCAGACGGCCAGCAGGCCACCGCGGAAACCCGCGGAACGATGCAACCTCGGTATGGCCATGGCGATCATCCCCAGGGATAAAATGGCGATGAGCAAATAACCCGGATGCGGAGCGTCCAGCACCCAATACCGATGGGTTGGCGGGACTGCTTTTACTCCCGGCGCATGGGGATGCGGGATGTCCTCGTTGCTGATGGCGAGCTGGTATCCCCGCAGCGTGCTTTCGTTTTCGCCCGGCTTCCTGCCTTTAGGCCCAGGACAACTGATGGTCATCCAGGGCAGGCAGAACAGCACCGCCAGCAGCAAGCCATGGAATGATGTGAACCAGCGAATCATGGGAAATCCTCTTTCTGATGCCATAGGTGGGTTCAAGAAACGTCGAACTCAATAAAAATATTTGGTCTTCTTTGTCCATTCATTCTTCGGATACCGCTTGTGGAGCAGTTGGAAGCAGCGCTTGGAGATGGCTGTCATGTCTGCGCCTCCGCACATCGGCGAGCGTGTTGCGGCGACGACTTTGTGCAGCGCCTCGGGCACGCGCGCGTCGTCGGAATGCGTTTCAGCGAAGGCCAGCACCGCGTTGCCGAAGTAGATTTGGGCGGCGGGAATTTTAGCTAGCGCCGCATGATCGGCGAGGGCCTGCTGAAGGCTTGCCGCTTTGAGAAAGCCGGGGATCGCTCCACCTTCAGGCTTCTTGGAGTCTTCCGCATCGCGGGGGCCGCACCACCAGTTATCCCGCAGCGAATCAAATTCCTTCACGTTGGTGGTGTTTATTCGTGTGCTGTAATCCGTGCCCACGTCGAAGCGCAAACCTGGATTTTCAAGCATGAGCCGCACTGCCTCGAAGCGCCGCTCCACCGGGTCCTGGAGTTTAAGGATGGCTTGAGCTTGGGTTTTCAAACCGTCTTCCAGCAAGGGCGTCACGGCCGCGGCCTGGTCCATGCGATCCAGCACAAAGGCCCGCATCCAGGCGCAGCGCGCCACTTCCGCAGCGACGGATTTCGGCAAGCCGGGAGCTTTCGCGACAATCTGCAATTGGTCCAGCGTGAGTTTCGAATTGATGATATTGCCTTCGTTCCCGGCAAAAAGCTGAGGAATCTCACCGCTCTTGTCGTCGGCCTTCATGGGTTCCACGTCGTTATCCGTTTCCGTCGCCACCACGAAACTGGGCGCGAAGGGAACCCAATCCTCCAGCGACGAGGCCAAGGAGCGCCTTCCTGACCGAAGGCGATTCAGTGCCCAGCTGGGTAGGTCCGTGCGTTTCAATTCCGCTTCCAGCCGGGCTTTCTGGGCGGTGGTGGGAAGGGTGTCGAGCTCCAACGATTTGAGGCGCCATTGGATTGTGGCGTAGGCCGGGGAAGCGGCGGGCACTTTCTGGGCGAGGGCCAGCAAGGCTTTTTCGTCTGGGTGATTTTTTGGCAGCTTCGTCAAAGCCGCGACCAGCATTGAGCTGGACGCCTTGGCTTCTTTCAGCAGAGATGTTTCCTTCGCAAGTTGTTCATCGCCTTGAAAGACATCCAGCCAATCACGCAGCGCTTCAGCGCGGGAATTGAGATGAGCGCTGGAGATGGATTTCCCCTTCTCGGCGGCTTTCTCCGCACCGATGAGCCGCGCCATGGCCATCCGGAAGCCATCCCCCGCTGTTGGCATGGAAAGTTGCACCAGTGCTTCATCCCGAAGCAATTCGGGTTCGGTCGTGTGCCGCACCAGGTCTCGGTATTTTTCCGCGGCTTCACGAACGTCTGCGGGCAGCGATTTGGATTTCAGCGAAGTGTCAAGCAGAGCCTGGGCTTGCTGGTAGGGGCGCTCGGTGCCGCCCGCCTCGCTCGCCGGAGCCGCGCTGCGCAGCGGTTTCAAGGAGGACTCGCGCACCCAGCAGCGTGCCTGCAGATAAGTGCCCCAGGGTTGCCACGGGGAGCTCCTGTCCTCGGAGATGGTGTTGAAAGCCTTGCGCGCGTCGTCGAATTTTTCGGCATAGAAAAGAGCGGCGGCGATCTGGTATTGCCGTTCGGCCCGCAGCCATTCCGGGCCTTTCACTGCCGCGGGAATGGCTGGCGAGGTGGCGGTGGAGGCGAAGACCTGATCCTGGCCCTTGACCCATTCGAGCACCTCGGCGCTCTTCACGCCGTGGACCTTCGCCAGCTCTTCCAACTTGGCTGCTGCGTGGGTGAATGCTCCGGCGGGAATGCGGACGTAGCTGTTGTAGTCCTTGAGCCGGGTGAAAGCGTCAATCTTCGGCGCTTCCCCGCCCATCGCCGTGGCGCGGGTCTTGAGCCAAAGATCCGGATCAGGGCTGGGGCCGCCATTGTCCACTTCCGGGACTGTGAGCACCGAGGCCTGGGCCTCCTCGTCCAGACCCCAACCTTCCATGTGGCGATACGCGATGATCAGGTTTTCCTTCGACAAAGTGGGCCGCACAATGCCCAACTTCCCGGCGGCGAATTCCTTCATCGGCGTGTCCGGAAGACCAATGTCGTCGAAGCGCGCCGTTGTCACGAAAGGCCCACAGGCCAAAGCTTGGCGGACCAATAGGAGCGCCATGGCAGCAGTGGAAATGAGCAGGAGCCCGCGGAAGGCGCGACGGTTCATCTGTACCTCGACAAGGCGTCATGAAGCATGTGGTCGTTCCAGGATTGGTGATTGAAAACATACACCCGGCGCCGCTGGAATCGGCCGTTAGGAATCCACGGCAACGGCTGGCGAAGCGCCACGCCCGTGGCACGCCGCGCCAAGTTGTCACGGAAATCCTGGTGCGATGCGAGGCGCCTCCGCACGAACTCAGTGTCCGCGCCCATATCAAAGCACATGGGGATGGCCTCATCCACCGGCAGGCCCTTGATCCAGTCATCGAAGAGCGCCCAACTCGCCAGAGCCGTCATGGAGAGCGGCATTTCCGGATCCATCCGGCTCCGCAGTTCCCTGAGAAGACCCGCGTAGAACGGGCGTTCAGAGACTTTCGCATCGAAATCGATCTGGATGCCCTTCACGCCCGGGCGCAAATCATGGAGCACGGTTTCGATGATCTGATCCCGCAGGGTAGAGGATGCCGTCAAGCCTTCCATGCGGTCCACTTCGATGCGGGTCACCGCCATGAGTTTCGTGGCGGGGGGGACAAGCAGGGGTTGCAGCCGCGGGGCGCGGGTTAGGTGGTCCCCATGCACCGTCAAAGTCTGGCAAAGATAGGCCACGCCGACCTTCGCGGGGTCCAGGCCGCGCAGATCCTCGGGCCGCTCCCAGGCCCAGAGCATGAGCTTCGGAATGCCTTTCATACGCGGAGATTCATTCTGGCCGCAGCCCATGCAAAGGCCCGCGGCCAAGAAGATGATCGCTTTCAGGCAAGGCAATGATTTGGGAGGCACACCCACAGTCTATGCGCTCTACTTCTGCTTCATGCAGCCATGCAGGGGTTCATGCGCGCTGCAAATTCAGAGTTTCACGGTGGGAAGAAACAATGGAGGGCGCCGCGCCTGGTTGATCTGCTCGAAAGCGAAGCCCAGGTTCAAAAGCATCCTCTCGCTCCAGGCGCGGCCGAAAAAGGAGAGTCCCATGGGCAGTCCGAACATGAAGCCCATGGGCACGGTGAGGTGGGGATATCCGGCCACCGCTGCCGGAGAGGAGCAGCTGCCGCCACCCCCGCCGCCATTCACCAGGTCCGTCACGTCCGCCGGATTCCCCGTAGGGGCCAGAAGCGCGTCCAGCCTGTGCTTGTCCATGACTGCGTCGATGCCCTCGGTACGGGAGAGGCGTCGACAGGTTTCCAGGGCCTTGAGATAGGCCGGCTCCGTGAGCGGACCCTTGTCCTTGGCCTGTAGAAGGATCTGCTGGCCGAAGTAGGCGAGTTCCTGATCTGCATGGGCCTCGTTGAACGCGATGAGGGAATCGAATTCCTTCAAGGCACCGCCACGAGCCGCCAGATAGGCCTTGAGGCCGGTCTTGAATTCGTAGAGCAGCACTTCAAATTCTGGATCGTCGTAAGCGCTGGTGGTGAGCTCTATGGGATCCACAAGTTCTGCCCCAGCGGCCTTGAGTACCTCAAGGGCTGCGGTGAATGCCTTCGCCAAATGCGGGCTTGGCCCCATGAAGCTCCGCACCACGCCGAGCCGCGCGCCCTTCAACCCAGCCGGATCCAGAAACCGCGTGTAATCCTCCACGGCCTTTCCACGCGAGGATTCCGTGGCGGAATCCTTGGCGTCCAGCCCTGCCATCGCCCCTAGGAGGATCGCCACGTCTCGCACTGAGCGAGCCATGGGCCCCGCCGTGTCCTGGCTATGGGCGATGGGGATGATGCCGCTGCGGCTGACCAGGCCCAGCGTCGGTTTCAGGCCCACGATGCCGCAGGCGTTGGAGGGGCTCACGATGGAGCCATCCGTCTCGGTGCCCACCGCCGCCGCGCAAAGGCTCGCCGCCACGGCCACAGCCGAGCCGGAACTGGAGCCCGAGGGATTGCGGTCCAGGGAATAAGGATTTCTAGTGAGCCCGCCGCGGCCGCTCCAGCCGCTGGTGGAACTCTTGCCCCGGAAATTCGCCCACTCGCTGAGGTTCGTTTTGCCGAGGATCACCGCGCCGGCTTCCCTGAGCCTCTGCACGACGAAGGCATCCGCGGTGGGCGTAGGCGCATCCAGGAGAGCCAGGGAACCGGCGGTGGTGTGCATCTTGTCGGCGGTGTCGATGTTGTCCTTGATGAGGATCGGAATGCCGTGCAGCGGTCCTCGCGGGCCTTTTTCTCTGCGCTCCCGGTCCAGCGCTGTGGCGATGGCCAGGGCATCGGGATTCAGCTCGATCACCGAATGAAGCTTCGGTCCCGCCTGATCCAGGGACCGGATGCGCGCCAGGTAGCCCGCGACCAGCGCCTTCGAAGTCCAGCGCCCTGAAGCCATTCCCGACTGCAGCTCGGCGAGGCTCAGCTCTTCCAGCTTGAGTCCGACTTTGGTAGCCGAGCCACCTGGCAAAGGCGAAGCTATAGAGAAGGCACCCGCGGCCAAGCTGAGGTTCAGGAAATCGCGACGGTCGAGACCCAGTATGGGAGAGGTGGTCATATCAGTCTCCGGGATGTCCTAGGAGCATACCTCCGCCTTCGGAGCCGTTCACCGATGAAGAGCGATCTTTCGCCGATAATTTCTGGACGAGTCCTCCCGACGATTGCAGCCTGGATTTTGACGGCCGTTCTGGAGGCGCTTATGACCAAGTTCCTGCTCTGGTGCATCCTGCTGGTGTTGTGTTGGCCCCTGGCACTGCTGGCACTTGTGTTCTACCCGTTCATCTGGCTATTGCTCCTGCCCTTCCGGATCGTCGGCCTGACGGTGCACGGCTTGTTGGCTTTTCTGCGGGCGCTGTTCCTTTTACCGGCACGGTTGATGGGCGCTAGGATCTGATCAGCCCAACGCTTTTTCTAGCGCGTTAGCGTGGATCTCCCGCAACTCCGGCGCGTCCGCATCCAGTAACGGCTGGCCGTCCACGGCCACGGTGACCCGCGTTCCACCGGTGGTACCGAGCTTCCTGAAGGGAACGCGATGGGTTTCACAGAGCGATTTCAGTGCGCTTTCGCCTTCGCCACTGACGCTGACGACGATGCGGCTGGCGCTCTCGCCGAAGAGCAGGCTGTCCAGGCGCAGTGCGTGCTTCGAGAGCATCAGCTGGCAACCCATTCCACCACCGAATGTTGACTCGAGGACAGCCGTGAGCAGGCCTCCTTCGGCGGTGTCGTGGGCGCTTCGGATCAGTCCCATGCGGATGCCTTCGCGGACGCAGGCTTGGAGCCTGAATTCATCATCCAGGCGCAGTTCCGGGCAGGGGCCGAAGACCTTGCCGGTGCGCAGCTTCAGGTATTCACTGCCGCCCAGCTCATCAGTGGTCTCGCCCATTAAAAAAATGCCATCGAATGCCGCGCGGAAGGCGGACCCGCAGAAACGGTTTCCCACTTGAGTGAGCGCGGTGGCGTCCGGCGCGTTCACGTCCACGGGGAGCGCCACGTCCTCGATGAGGCCCACCGCGGCGATCATGGGCGTGGGGAAGATGCTGACGCCCTCGGTGTCGTTGTAGAGGCTGACGTTGCCGCTGACGATGGGCGCATTCAGCGCGAGGCAGGCTTGGCGGATGCCCAGGCAGCCCTGTTCGAAGGCCCACATGTTTTCCGCTTTCTCGGGATTGCCGTAGTTGAGGCAATCACTGAGGCCGATGGGTTCCGCGCCCACGCAGGACAAGTTGCGGCAGGCTTCAGCCACCGCATGGGCCGCGCCCCAAAAAGGATCGAGAAAGGCATAGCGCGAGTTGCAATCGCTCTTCACAGCCACGGCCTTGTCCGTGCCTTTGATGCGGATCAGGCCCGCATCGCCGGCGCCCTGAGGCAGCAAGGTATTGCCGCGCACGGTGCCGTCGTACTGCTCGAAGATCCAATGCTTGGAGGCGATGGTGGGTTGCGCCAGTAGCTTTCGCAGCGTGCGTTCCACGTCGTCGGGCTTGAGGTCTTCCGGCATGGGCACGGCGTTCACTTCATCCAAATACAAAGGCCGAGCGCGCGGCCGGTCATATTTTGGAGCGGCGTCGGAGAGCGGCTGGATGGGCAGATCGATGACCTTTTCCCCATGCCAGGTTCCAATGAATCGCCCGCTGTCCGTGACTTCACCCACCACCACCGCGTCCAGTCCCCATTTGTGGAGCACCGCGATGATCTTGTCTTCGCATCCGGGCCGCGCCACAAGCAGCATGCGCTCCTGAGATTCCGACAGCATCAGCTCGAACGGCGTCATGCCTTCCTCGCGCATGGGGACCTGGTCGAGGCGGAGTTCCAGCCCCGTCCCCGCGCGGCTGGCCATCTCGAAAGAACTGGAGGTGAGGCCCGCGGCGCCCATGTCCTGGATGCCGATGACCCAGTCGGTCTCGAATATTTCGAGACAGGCTTCCAATAATAATTTTTCAGTGAATGGATCGCCAACCTGCACCGTGGGACGCTTTTCCTCGCTGCCCTCGCCGAATTCGGCCGAGGCCATGGACGCGCCGTGGATGCCGTCGCGCCCCGTCTTGGAGCCGATGTACATCATCTTGTTGCCCACGCCGGACGCATATCCTTTGAAGATCTTGTCGGTCTTCAGGACGCCGAGCGTGAACGCGTTCACCAGGATGTTGCCGTTGTAGCAGGCGTCGAAGCTCACATCGCCGCCCAGCATCGCGATGCCCATGCAATTACCGTAGCCGGAGATGCCCGCCGCCACGCCCTTCACGAGGCCTTTCATGCGTGGCGCGTCCAGTTCGCCGAAGCGCAGGGAATTCAAGTTCGCAAGGGGCCGCGCGCCCATGGTGAACACATCGCGCAGGATGCCGCCCACGCCTGTGGCCGCGCCCTGGTAGGGCTCGATGAAGCTGGGATGATTGTGGCTCTCCATCTTGAAGGCCACCGCCCAGCCATCACCGATGTCCACCACGCCTGCGTTTTCGCCGGGACCCTGGAGCACGCGCGGCCCTTCCGTGGGTAGATTCTTGAGATGGATCCGGCTGCTTTTATAGGAGCAGTGCTCGCTCCACATGGCGCTAAATATGCCCAGTTCCGGGTAGGTCGGCGTGCGGCCCTCCAGCAGGCGCAGGACGACTTGCCACTCTTCTTTGCTCAGGCCCAACTGAAGGGCGAGAGATTCGTTCACCACGGGTTCGGTCATAGTGGACACGGAGACCTCAAAAAATAAAAGCGACTACGCGGAGGGAAGCGGAGAGGCCGAGGGTAGCGGAGAAAACATAGGGTTAAGGATTCGCTTGATACCGTGGTCTTTCAGTGGCCAAGCCCAAAAGTTGAGGATTAGACCTAGCCGGAGCTGTTTGAATCGCAGGTACGTCAATAGCTGAGCTTCGTGGACAGGAAGAATTTTCTCGATGGTTTTCAATTCCACCAAGATGCGATTGTTCACGATCAAGTCGATGCGGTAAGCATTCTGCACAATCAAGGTTTCATAGCGGATATCAAGAGGCACCTGGGTTTCCACCTGGAGGCCGGATTGTCTCAATTCAAACGCAAGACATGCTTCATAAGCAGATTCGAGTAGACCGTTTCCAAGCGAACGCTGAATCTTGATGGCCGCACCGATGATCGCTCCAGTGAGTTCCTCTTCTTCTAAGAACCCTCCGCTACCCTCCGCCACTCCGCTACCCTCCGCGTGGTGTAGTTTACCTTCGATCGAGGCCCGAAGATCCCTGTAATTCCATGGCTTTTGGCCCTAAAATATAGGGCTGGACGCCCATGACGCCGACACATCCCACAACGCTGCTGCTCTACTCCGCGCCCCGGAGCGGTTTCGGCGATGAGTGGATGACCTTCCTGCCCATCGGGCTGGGCTTCCTGCAAGCGATGTTGAAAACGAACGGATATCCTTGCCGCCTTGCCAATCTCAGCGGGAAGAACCGTAAGGAAATCATCGCCTATTTGAGGGCTCAGAACGCCGACGTGGTGGGCGTTTCCATGTTCACCTTCAACCGCAAGCGCAGCTATGAATTGCTGCGATGGGCGAAGGAGGCGAACCCCGGCTGCATCGCGCTGGCGGGCGGCCCGCATCCCACGCACCTGGCCGCCGAAGTCTTCGAGGATTGCCCGGCGCTGGATGCCATCGTGAAGGGCGAAGGCGAACCCATCCTGCTCGGCATTCTGGAGCGGATGAAATCA
>JANYJQ010000166.1 GCA_025358435.1 Holophagaceae bacterium | reverse complement strand
CATCCAGAGACACATCCGCGACCTCGAAAAACTCGGCCTGATGGTCCAGCTCACACCCATTCCGGCGTTTTCCTAAAAACTCCTATTTCAGCTTTTCGGAATGGCTTTCATGACAGGGAGCCTAACACCTTCGATTTTGCTCGGAGCACCATCCATCGCGTCGGCCTGCGGCCGACATAAGGGAGCCTAACAACCTAACCAGAAAAGCGCTGGTTAGGTTGTAAGGCTCCCTAAAGCTTCTCAATCCGGATCTCGAGCCGCGGGCCCTTTTTCGGAGATTCCTCACGATCTTTGCCATGTTCCCGGCGGTGTTCGGATTTGGGCTCAGGTTTGTATTCGGGCCGGGGCGTGGGTTGAGGCATGGGCCTTGGCGCAGGCGCCGGGGCCGCGACAACAGGCTTGCCGGCCCAAGCCACGCCCACTTGTTTGATGCGGTCAACCAGGCGCTGCGGCTCAAGAACCTGGATGCCCTCGCCGAACTGCAGGCACCACCGGGCGATGGCGCGAAGATCCGTCGCCACGAAGGAGACAGTGGCCTTGCCGTCTTCGCCATCCTCGATCTTGAATTCGGGAAAGGCGGGGGGGGCCTGCTTCACAGCGAAGATCCACTGCTTCTGCATGACAGCCTTCACGCGGATGGGTTCACCACCCAACCAGCCGCCGATGAGATTGGCCGGGGTGCCTTCTTTGTAAGGACCTTGGGCGGAGCGTCCTGGACCGTCCACCAGATTGATTTCGGCCATCTGATCCAACCGGTGATGACGTTCGGCGTTGTATCTGCGATCCCAGCCCCATACGAACCATGCCTGGGTGAGCGTATCAAAAATAAGCTGGCGGGGCTCGAAGGTGCGTGGCGGATCTGCATCGGCATCCCTGAAGATCAGTTCGATGGCTCTGCCTTCCTTCACCGCCTGCAGGACGGCTTCCATATGGCCCGGGGAAAGAATGGACGCTTTCGCAACAGATTCAGGTTTGCCCACCAAGGATATGGGTTTATGTTCCGCAGGCTTTGGCACAGCAACGGTGGTGGGGATTGCTGGTTCTGGAGCGATCTTCTGTTTTGCCCCCGGTTTTTCCGTAACGGTCTTTGGCAAGGATTTCTTTTGTTCCGATCTCTTTTTCGTTGGTTCGGCTGGGGCAATCTTTTCCACGGCGGACTTTGTTTTTGCGGGTGCCGAGGCAGGGTCGTCGGCGCCAGTCTTGAGTCTTGCTGGGGCCTTCTTGGGTGTTCCGGCCACCTTCTCCTGGGCTATCGCACCAGGTTTCACCGGGGCCTTCGTGGCAACCGCTTTGGGTTTTGTCGCAGGGTTTGGTGTCTTCTTAACAGGGGCCATGGATGGATCTCCGATGCAATCATGGCCCGGAAACCTAACCCCCGTCTAGGGTTCGACCGGGAAAGTGGACTTAAACTTCATTCTGCTGCGAGAATCTATCCAAGCCACCGGCGAAACCGGATTACCGCGTCATCTCGGGCGGCCCGCAAATCTAAGGCGTCATTGCCTAACCATTTCAGGGTTTCCGAAAGCTTTCCCAGATCGGTGCCAATTGGCTGATCAGGATTTTCAGAACCGCCATCTCTCATCCCCAACACAATCTGTTTCCATTCAAAGGCCAAGTCCCAAAGCTGCGGTGCATCCGCCTTGGGCTGGGCCGCCAAGGAGAACTCTCTTGAGCAAGAAGTCCATGCTGATCAACGCCACGGATCCTGAAGAAATCCGTGTTGCCACCCTTCTGGATGGCACCCTTCTCGACTTCGATGTGGAATTCATCCACAACGAGAAGATCAAGGGCAACATCTATAAGGCCAAGGTTGTCCGGGCAGACCAAAGCCTGCAGGCCGCCTTCATACATTACGGCGGCCAAAAAAACGGCTTCCTGCCGCTCGGCGAACTGCCCCGTGACATGACGAGCCAGGATGGCCGCAGGGGTCGCATCCAGGATCTGCTCAACCGCGACCAGGAGATTCTGGTGCAGGCCGTCCGTGAGGAAATCGGTAGCAAGGGCGCGATGATGACGGCGCAGGTGAGCCTCCCCGGCCGCTACCTCGTCCTGACTCCGGGCAATCCCGTGAACGGCATCAGCCGGAAGATCGAAAGCCGGGAAGAACGCGAGTACTTCAAGCAGCTCATCGACGAATTGGAAATTCCCAAGAACATGGGCGTCATCGTGCGCACCGCATCGCTTGGCGTCACCAAAGAGGATTTCCAGAAGGATCTGGAATCCCTTCTCGACACCTACAAGGAAGTGCTCAACCGCTACAAGCAGCGCCAGGGACCAGGCCTTGTGTGGCAAGAGGACGACGTCGTCACCCGGACGCTGCGGGATGCCTTTTCCGCCGACATGGAAGAAGTGCTCATTGACGATCTTGAAACCTTCCAGGCGGCGCAAAATTTCTTCAAGCGCACCATGCCCCAGCATGCGCATGTGCTGAAGCATTACGTTGGAACCAAGCCCCTGTTCTCCAAATCCCAGACGGAAGACCAGATCGACCGCATCTATGCGCGGAGGGTCGGCTTGCCCAGCGGTGGCGCCCTGGTGCTGGATCAGACCGAGGCGCTGGTGGCCATCGATGTCAACAGCGGCAAGACATCCGGTGAAGGCGTGGAGGACATGGCCTTCCGCACCAACATGGAAGCCGCGGAAGAAGCCGCGCGCCAGTTGCGGCTCCGGGATCTTGCAGGACTGGTGGTGATCGATTTCATCGATATGAAGAAAGAGAGCCACAACAAGGCTGTCCAGGACAAGCTCGTGGAGGGCCTGCGCGAAGACAAGGCCCGCATGGAAGTCGGCAAGATCAATCGCTTTGGCGTGCTGGTCATGACCCGTCAGCGCCTGCGGCCTTCGATCCAACAGACCACCCATGTCCCATGCCCACATTGCCAGGGCGCGGGCCAGGTGAAGAGTGTCGAGGCCCTTCTGCTTTCTGTCATCCGCCGCATGAAATCGATTCTCAGCCATGGCGATGTGAAGGAGCTTCGGGTGAAGCTTGCCCCGGTCATCGCCATTCCGGTGTTGAACCAGAAACGCCGTGAACTGCAAGAGCTTGAGGACACGTTCGGGTCGAACATACTGATCCTGGCGGACGCGGAAGTCGCCTATGGCGAGATGGTCGCCGAGATCGAACAGCGCGAGGAAGAAGCAGAAGAAAAGCCAGCCAAGGTTCACGTCGAGCGCACGATCGAGCCCGAAGAAGAAACCGTAGTCCTGGGCGGCGATAGCGCGATTTCCTTCGATAAGGCGCTTGGAGAAAACGCTCCTAAAGCCGCCAAGGAATCTTCAAAACGCAATCCTCCGAAACCGCCAGAATTCAAACACGATCGACGGGATGTGCAGCGCGCGGCCCTGGATGAGAGGGAGCGCCTTCGCGCTTTGTTCGAGAGCGCCAAACCCGAGGACGAAGAAGGCGGCGAAGCCGGATCCGAAGGAGAAAAAGAGGATGCGCCCACCAAGTCCGGCCGCCGGCGCCGCCGGGGCAGGGGCAGTGCCGCGAAAACGGCGCCTGAATCGCCACGAATTGAAGGTGGCGGCCAGGACGACGCACCAGGTCCGCTGGATACCATTGGCGCCGCTGCAGAGACCCAAAGGCCGGAGGCATCAGGTTCGAAGCCGGCAGGACACAAGAAAACCGCCAAATCGGCGCAAGTCGCGCCAGAAGGGCAAACCCGGATGGTTTTCGAGCCTCCTGTTCTATCGGGGGACATCGTTGCGGCTCTCCTCTTGCCGACACCCAGGCCAAAGCGCCTCGGAGCGGTAACGCCCCTGGCAGAAAAACCGCCCTCATCAATATCCCCAGCACCACCCGTGGTCTTCATACCAGCTCCGGCAACCGTGCCTGAAACAAGGCAGGACTCCCCTGCCACCAAAGGTTCCGTCAAGGCTTCAAAAGCCAAAACCAACAAACCTGCCACCGTCATGGGCGAGGCTACGGCCATCAAGGAATCCGAACCAAAGGCCGCGGCCAAACCCAAGAAGACGCAGCCTCCGTTGAAAGCGGGAACGGCTTCCAAATCGAAATCGGAAATGAAGGAAGAGCCCAAGCCCAAGGCTTCGGCTCAGAAGAAAGTGAAAGCGTAATCGCAGCCCTGACATAGTCATCTCATGTCCCTCGCGATTCAGGCCCTCCTGGCATCCCTGGCCACCCTTTTCGGAGGTTGGCTCGTGGTGCGTTTCCTTCAGGGGCGGGCCTCCACCATGCGGTTGATTTCCGGCGTCGCGGCAGGCTACCTGCTCTCGGCCGCATTCGTGCGCATCATTCCCGAAAGCCTGGAGCAGGGCGGTGAACGCACGGCCTTCTGGGTATTGGGCGGCTTCCTGCTGGTGCATGTGTTGGAGCACGGCATCACCATGCATTTCCATTATGGTGAAGAAACCCATATGGATGGCGGCCCCATGACGGGCATCATGGCGCTGGTGGGGCTTTCACTGCACAGTTTCATGGATGGTCTGGCCCTGGCAGCGGCGGTAAACAGCAGCAGCAATCTGGGGCTCTTCATGTTCATGGCTCTCCTGCTCCATCGCATCCCAGAGGGGGCCACCATTTCCAGCATTTTCCTGGTGCGGGGATTCGGAAGGCGCGGCGCTTTGCTGGCCTCCGGGGGACTGGCGGTGGCCACCTTGATTGGCGCCATGAGCCAATCGGCCTTGCACCTGAGTCCAGCGCCGGTTCTGGCGCTAGCCGGCGGCCTTGTCATTTATGTGGCCAGTTCGGACCTGTTGCCAGAAGTTCAAAAGGAGACTGGCTGGAAGAGTACGCTGGCGCTGCTCACGGGCTTCGGCATCTTTCTGATCACCGCGCTGATCGCACCCCACCAGCACGGCGGCTGAGGCTTCATGCGGCCACCGACCTTGATGCGGCTTTGGATCCTGATCCTATTGACAGCCTCATCCTGGGCAATGCTGGCTGGCCAGAACCTGCCCGTCCTGCCACTCCTCAGGCCAGTTGACCAAAGCGCCGGATTGCCAGATCCCATCTCTCTGCTGCCGCTCCGGCCTTTTGATCCCGGCGGCGCATCCAACAAGCGCGTTCCTTTCCGGTGGCGCGGTGAAAAGGTTATGGAGACTGCGGATTCCTGGAGCATCGAAGGTGGTGCCATCGAAACGAATGAAGTGCTTCTCCTGGCGGACCGGATCAAATACGAACCCGCCACCGGACAACTCACGGCCGAGGGCCACATCCGACTGGAGGCGCCAGATCTGAGATTGCGTTGCGAACGCCTCACCATGGATTGGAAGCATCAGGTCGGTGAAGCGCGGGCATTGGAACTGGAAATCCCCCCGGATTGGGTGCTCCATTCGGACAGTGTGAACTTCACCACGCTGAAACATTGGGATTTCAAGGCGGTGGAATTAAGCCCATGCCCGCAGGAAGAACCAGGATGGAGGGCGCGGCTTTCGGAATTGAAGCTCGATTTGGATGGATTCGCGACGCTCAGGAATGCGCGGGTCATCGTTGGCCATGTGCCGCTGCTCTATGTGCCATGGGCCATCTATCCAGCCAAGGCCCAGCGCAGCTCAGGCCTTCTGCCGCCGCTGTTGGGATACAGCGGGCGCCTGGGGGCAACCGTGGGACTCAGCTATTTCCAGACCTTGGGCGACATCGCCGACGCTACCTTGTCGCCCCAGTATTTCTCCAAGCAGGGAGTGCTTTGGGGACTGGAATCCCGCTGGAATCCTGAACCGACCCACCAGGGCAGTTTCCAGGGCCAGGTCATCAATGAAAACAGTAGCGGGGATCGGCGTTACCGCTATGGATTCAAAGAAGTCTGGCAACGCGAGGATGGGTGGCAACTTACGGCGGACATCAATCAAGCGTCCGACAGCCTGATCGATGCAGACTACGGGAGAGGACCGGGCCAACTCGGCTCGCGCCCCTTCGACAGCGCTTTTTATCTAGGGAAAAGTTTCCAATGGGCGAGTTTCGCGCTCACAGCCCAGGAACAACGGAGCTTTTTTCTTCCGGATGATCCTTTCTTCCGCAAGGACTTCCCGAGTTCGCTCAAACGCCAGGTGCTGCCGCAGGTGGAGGCCCGGCTTTTCCCGATACCTCTCGGAAATTTCTATCTGGATGGATCCTGGCGGACGAGCCGCCTCAGCTACAAGATCCAGACCGGCGAAGATGATCCAGAAGGTCGCTATACCTGGGGCCGCGATGATGGTTTTCTGAGGATCCACGGTCGTTTGGGCCAGTTGGGCCCATTCAGGGCAGACGCCCAGGCATTGGTGCGCTACACGCGCTATGGCGCGACCTTGAAGGAGTCCGTCTTCGATCCCAATTCTGGAGCCAGCGGCACATCCCTCGACCCTGCGATCAACCCGGCTTTCGATCCTTTCCGGGCCGAAGGCGCTTCCGCCAAACGCTACTTCGACTCGCTCAAACTTCAATTTTCAGGGCCCCAGGCCGGACGCACGTACACGGATCTGTCGCTTTTTGGATACCACGGAGATATCCGGCATGTGATCGAGCCTTTCCTTGCGCTCACCCAGAACAGCAAATTCGGTCTGGCCGGCACACTGCCCAGGTTCGACGAAGTGGATGCCCAACCTGGGGTCGACAGCAGCTCCACCGGGGAGCAGAGCGCTGAACTCGGCATCAAGCAGCACTTCATGGGAAGACCAGGCGCAGGGGGGGATTTCGCGGATCTGATCCGATGGCGCCTTTCCACCAAATTCAATTTCAATCCGATCCTCTTGGGCGATGGCCGCATCCAAAAGGGTTTCGGTTCCCTGGACAGCAATATCGACCTGGAACCCAATGAGTCCTTCCGCCTGAACTTCAAACGCTCATCAGACCTGGTGGATGGCGGCACGGATAATTCCCTTACCGCCGAGGTCAAAAGGCGTGATGGCAGCCGCCTGAACCTCGCGTTCTTTTCAACCGGAATCAACCGTTTCCTGGTGCGGCAGCGCGGCTTTCAATTAAGCGGCCTGCAGCGCTTCCTGGATGATCGTGTGCGCCTGGAATTCAGCACGAACTACGACATCAACACACACGGCTTCTCCTATACCCAACTGGGCCTTGCCTATGTCACTCCTTGCGTGGCCGCCTCTCTGCGCTACTCCCATATCGCGCTCTCCATACCTTTCGGAGGAAGCGCCACGGGCAAGGAAGACCGCTTGGACCTGGTGCTCACACTGAGGGGACTGGGAGATCTTTTCACGCTGAGACAGTAGAAAGTCGGCGACGGGCCGCAGGCGGTGACAGGTTCACGAACGGGCAAGCTGTCTCCGCCAGCAGCCGGCAGAGGCAGTGCGGCTTACTCCACCACCACGACGCAATTCCGGCCGCGGTTCTTGGCAAGGTAGAGGGCTTTGTCGACCTGGGCGAAAAGGTCCTTGAAGTTGCGGGCGCCGGGCGCGCCGACGCCAAAACTCATGCTCGGGAAGATCGTTTGGCCCCCCTCCAGGATCAACGGCTCCCCATCGATGCAACGGCGGAGTTTTTGAGCGACGCTTTCACCGACCTTGAGGTTCGTCTCCGTCAGGAGCACGGCGAATTCCTCGCCGCCGATGCGGAAGGCCAGATCTGATTTGCGAAGCGAGTTGCGTATGCGGGCGGTAAGGGCCTTCAGCACCTCGTCGCCAGTGCCATGGCCGAAACGGTCATTGATCAGTTTGAAATGATCCAAGTCGCTGAGGATGAGCACAAAGGGGCGCTTGTGCCGCTCCCACTGATAGATCGCGTGCTCCAGGTTCTGGTCGAAAGCCCTCCGGTTGAGCAGCTGGGTCAAGGGATCGGTCAGCACCTCATTGCGAAGCGAAGCGGCCTCGATCTCCAGCATGATCCGCCGTTCCCGCAGATCGTTGATCTGACGGTCGAATTCGAGTTTCACCCGCTTGGCATGCATCCATTCAAGGCCGCGGCGGCAGGCGTGCAGCAATCGAGGGCCTGAAAGCGGCACGGGCAGCCAGTCTCCAACGCCAGCGAGCAGAAGCTTGCGTTCTTGGGCCTCATCATCGACTTTGCCAATGAGGATGATGAACGGCCGTTCCTCCTGCTCCCTGAGCCGATTGAGGATTTGCAGGGAGCGCTCTCCGGTCTGGTCGATGCCCAACAAGACAAGGGGCGCTTTCACGATTTCCTGGCTCTTCAGGAATTTTGCCGCTGAATGCAGGTTCAGTTCGAATCGGAAGTGTTGCAGCAACCCTGGAAGCTTCCTGGAGATGCCGAGGGGCAAACCGATGGCGCACACGGGCACCGCGCGGCCAGCACGATCAGGATCCCCCTCCATCACAGGCTCCAGCTGGTGCAGCAGCTGATGGATGGTGCTGGTTGCGGCGACGAAGCCGTCTCCATCCACTTGCCTCAGGAGATCCATATCCGCAAGAGCCGGTGGATCCTTGAGGATGATGTAGATGGGAAGGTTGTGGAACAGCGCCCGGCTCTCGCCGCGCATCAGGCTGCAGAAGCGGAAGCCATCCAATGGATCGCCGCTGCCGTCCACGAGCATCAACTCGGCCTCGTTCCAGGCTTCAGTGGCCAAGGCGCTCAAAGGGTCCGGCAAATGGGTAATGTGATGCCCCGCCCCCTCGTAGGCCATGCGGAGGCGTTCTACCAAAGTTGCGTATTGAGTGATGGCGACGATGTTCATAGGGGTGGATTGCTCAACGCAGAATAGCGGGGCATTAGATATTCCTGGAGTGAAAAGGCGCCTCAGGGTAGACCCGCCCGAGCCGGCGGTGAAGGGCGCAGGTCAGCTCATAGGGAATGGTGCCCAGCAGTTGCGCCAGTCGTTCAATGCTGTGGGGGGCCGCCGGGTTAGAGCTGAAAAGGGTCATGGGGTCGCCTGGCTCGACGGGCACGCCGATGGGCAGGGCCACGGTGAGGTAATCCATAGAGACACGGCCCACCACTGGGTAAGTGGCTCCTTTGAAGCCAACCACGGCACGATTCCCGAGATCACGCCGATAGCCGTCGGCATAACCGCAGCCCAAGGTGGCGATCTGCAAGGGATGGGGCGCGACGAAGGTGCGCCCGTAGCCCACGGCTGTGCCTGCGGGTACCGTCTTGACGCGGGCGACCTCCGCCACCAGCTGCATGGCAGGTTCGAGACCCAAGGCATGGCCCTCGGGAATGGATGTAAGGCCGTACAAAGCCAGCCCCGGCCTTGCTTGGGTGTCGCCATCCAGGTAATGCCGCAATACACCGTCGCTGTTGGCGTGATGAATTTCCTTGAAGGAAAGACCGGCATCGCCCAGTTGCTGATGGCAGGTCTGGAAGATTCTGCGCTGCCGATCCGCGAACCCGCGGTCCGGGTCGTCCGAGGTGGCGAAATGGCCCATCAAGCCATCGAGCCATGGGGAAAGCGCCTTGATGGCATCCTGGCAACCCCCCAATTCCGAGGGCAGGAATCCGAAGCGCCCCATCCCGGTATCCAGTTTCAGATGCAGTCTCACCGGATGGTCAGGCAGAAGCTGAGCGTAAGCTTCAAGGCTCTCGGGGCCCACCAGCGCGACTGTGAGATGGTGCTGCGAGGCGAGAGGCAGCGCTTCGGCCCGAAGACCGCCAAGGACGAGGATCGGGCAGGCAATTCCAGCATCGCGCAGCTCAAGAGCCTCTTCCAGATTCGAAACGGCCAGGCCTGGAATCCCCGTGGCCTCCAAGGCTTTCCCGACAGGGATGGCGCCGTGCCCATAGGCGTTGGCCTTGACCACAGCCCAGATCCCACGCTGCCCAACCGCTTTCTGAAGCCTTGCGAAATTCCGTGTGATGCGGCTCAGGGAGATCTCTGCGCGCAGGGCTCGGCCTTCCGGTCTTGGAGGCAGTGGCGCGAGGGCATCGGCGGGAACATTCATCAGAACCTAAAGCCTAGCCGCTGAGCAAAGGGAATTGTTCCGCCACATGAAAAAGCCCCGAATTAACGGGGCCTATTCATTAGCCTAAGAATGCCTTGAGTGTCTTGGAATACCTAGGGTGGCGAATTTTTCGCAGGGCCTTGCTTTCGATCTGCCGGATGCGTTCGCGGGTCACCGCGAATTCGCTGCCGACTTCCTCCAGCGTGTGTTCGGAAGTGTCGTCGCCCACGCCGAAGCGCATGCGCAGGACCTTTTCCTCGCGCTCGGTGAGGGTGTGGAGCACGGAATTGACGGTCTCCTTG
>JANYJQ010000159.1 GCA_025358435.1 Holophagaceae bacterium | reverse complement strand
ACCCTGATTCTAAGCGCACCCCTGCATGCTCATTGACTACGCCGCCATCACGCATCTCGGAAAAGTTCGCAAGAACAACGAGGATGCCTATCTCGTGAACGCGCTGGATGGCGAGGAGCCCATCGTCAATGGGCCTTTGCGTATGCAAAAAGTCTGCAGAAGCGGCTTGCTGGCGGCCGTGGCGGATGGAATGGGCGGCGCAGCTGCGGGTGAAGTGGCCAGCCGCGAAGGCCTGGCAGCCGCCGCATTGCATATTTTCGGGCACTGGGGCCGCTTTCCCGCCGAAGATGCCACCGAGGAAGGTTTGCTCGAAACCTTGAAGGTAGCTGCCGAAGGCGCCAGTGAATCGGTGCTCCGCTACTCGGACAATGACCGCTCCTCCCGGGGCATGGGTTCTACGCTCACCGCAGCGGTGCTCTGGAACGGTTATGCCTACATCTGCCAGGTGGGCGATTCCCGCGCCTACCTTTTCCGCCGCGGGGAATTGCTGCAACTCACTGTGGATCAGACGTTGGTGAACGATATGGTCAACAGTGGAACATTGACACGGGAACAGGCGCGCACACATCCCCAACGCAATATGATCACCCAGGCCATCGGCGCGCCGCAGCCCATCATCGCGGCGCTTGGAAAGGTGCCCCTGCGCCGGGGAGACCGATTGCTGCTTTGCAGCGACGGATTGCATGGCGAAATCACCGATTCACGGATACAGGCCAATCTCGCCTATGGTTATTCCACGCGCCGCACCCTTGAATTGATGCTCGAAGAAGTTCTTTTCCACGGCGCACGGGATAATGTCACCGCCCTGTTGCTCGCCTTGGACGACCCAGGGTTTCCGTTGCCCGGCGAAGGCGAAAAACCTGTGGTGATCAATCCCTTCGAGCCCCTGCCGAAAGGCAGACCCGTAAAGAATTCCAAGCGCGGTGGCTGGCGCATGTTCGGAGGCGGATCATGAGCCTCACCCAGGGTGGTTTGTCCCTGCGGCGCTTCCTCGTGATGGGCCCCGTGCCCTCCGAAGGAGATCTCACATCGGGCCTGAAACAGGATATGTTCAGGCCCTTTGAAGACGGGATTGAAGAAGAGCGGATGGGTTGGTGCGATTGGCGCAACCCGCTGATCCTTCCTCCTGATGCTGATTGGGTGCTTCAGGATCGTTTCGCACTCTTTGGTCTTCGCATGGATACCCGCCGGGTTCCAAACGCGCTTTTGAAAGCCCATGTGGATCTCCAGCTTCGAAAGCTCATGCAGGAGAAAGATCTAGCTTTTGTCGGCAAGGAGGCGCGTATTTCCCTTCTGGATGAAGTGAAAGGGGACTTGCTTAGGAAAGTTCTTCCAACGCCAAAGATCGTGGAACTGGCTTGGGATTTGAAAGGAGGCCTGTTGTGGACCACCGCAGGTTCTAGCAAGGCTCAGGGTTCGCTGCAAAGTCTTTTCATAAAATCTTTCGGCTGCGAGCTGCAGCCTTTGGCACCGCTGCTTCTCGCGGGACGCATCGCGCCTGAACTGTCCACTGAAACGTTGATGTCATTGGATCCGCTGGATCTCGCACTGGAAGAAGTATGAAGCCGGCAGAACCCAAGAAACCCTCGAAACCCATTGAATTGATTGAACAGGGACGTTTCCTGGGTGAGGAATTTCTTTTATGGCTCTGGATGCGAGGTCTTACCGAAGGTGGCGCGTCTGGACAAGAGGGTGATCTATCCAGCTGCTTCGTGGATGATGCCGTGATGCTTCAGAGCGAACAGGGAGAGGTGAAGGAAATTTCCCTTCGCAAGGGGAACCCGGCGGAAAGCCGCGAAGCCTTCGAAGCCATCAGCCGCGGCATGCGCCCTGTCCGCGCCAAACTTCGGATTCTCGCCGGTGATATGGAATGGGTCTTCACCCTGCAGGCCGCCGGCTTGGACCTGAGTGGCCTCAAACTGCCGCCAACTGCCTCGAAAGATCCTGTGGGCCGCATCACGGATCGCCTTTTCCTGCTGGAAGAGGGCGCCGGCCATCTGGAACGGCGTTTCAAGCGCTTCCTGCCCCAACGGGCCGGGAATCCAGCTGCAATGCAAGAGAAATTGAAATCCTGGGTTCGAAGTGGCCTTTCCGGGGCGGTTTTCGACGATCAAGACGAAGCACCGTGGGAGTCCTGAAAGCCTCATTCCTCCTTGCTCCCACGGTGTGCCTCATCGCCGCGGATCCCTCTTCGGTGGAGGTGCGGGCCATTTTGCCAGGAGGTGGCCGGGCGGTGCTCCGCCTCCAGTTCCGCAGGGGCCTGCTGATCGAAAAGAAACCCCTGCCTCCTACGTTCTTGCTTCGAAAAGCTACTGGCGGCTGGGTGGTCTTCGAAGACCTGAGCGCCGAAGGTAAATGGTGGGTGCTGGAATCGCTGTTCCCAGAAGACCAGTGGAATCGCGAAGAAGTGATACACAAAGTGCGCTGGCCGGAGTTGGAATCCGTGTGGCTCATGGCTTCGCTGTTTATGGGCCATGGCCAGAACTACGACAAGCTCGAAATGGCCAATCCCAAGAATCCTGAGAAGCTTCTTTCTGGCGATCTGTGGAAGATTCCGCAGAGGCTACTGTCACCGGAATTGGGTGGTAGCGGCACCCCCCCGGTCCACAGCCAGCCTGAAGACGAATTGGATGATGACGGGAAGATCACCGCCTACCGCGCGTTGCTGGCCTTTGACGAGGACAAGGAAGGCAAGTTCGCAGCCTACCGCTTGAGAAAAGGCGAAGCCCTCTATTCGTCGGTGGTGATTCGTTACTCAGATCGCGTGGATGCCAAAGAAGTGAATGCGCTCGCTGATGAGATCGCCAAACGCAGCGGCATTGATGACGTTCGGAGCATCCAGCCGGGCACCCTGATCAAGATTCCATCAAAGGCTCTGTCGGCCCCCTTCCAACCCGAAGGGACCGTGGCCTTGAAAGCAGACCAGGAGATGCGCGAAGAAGTCAGGCAGACCCGGCGGGTGGACGCGGGGCCGAAGCTTGGCGGCCTGCGCATCGTGCTGGACGCCGGCCATGGCGGCATCGACCGGGGAGCCTCGGCCAACGGCATTTGGGAATCGGATTTCGTCTATGATATCTGCTGCCGAGTTAAACAGCTTCTGGAAGAAAATACCGATGCCCAAGTCAGCAGCACCATCCGCTATCCGGGGACCGGGTACAAATTGCGAAACGATATTCCAGTGCCTACAAAGGCCGCGCAGATACTCACCACGCCCCCATTTCCTATCGATGGCGACGCCGCCAGCGCCGTGGGCGTCCATCTGCGGTGGGTGCTGGCCAACGATCTTTTCGCAACTTTTTTGAAGAAGGGCGATGCCCAGAAGACTCTTTTCATCAGTTTCCACGCGGACAGCCTCCATCCTTCTGCCCGTGGCACGATGGTTTACGTGCCGGGGGCCAGTTTCGTGCCATCGAGTTTTTCGCTTGGCGCAAACCGTGGCGCAGGCGTGCGCGAGATGAAGAAAGGCAGCCACACCGCTTTCAGCTCTCGCGAAAGGTTGCAGGGGGAAGCTCGCTCCCGCCTTTTCGGCGAGGCGCTGGTGAAGGCGCTGAGGCAATCGAAGATCCTCGTCCATCCCAACCGCGCCATCCGGAACGTCATCCACCGCGATGGCAAGAATTTCATTCCAGCTGTCATCCGCTACAACGAAGCCCGCACAAAGGTCCTGATTGAAGTGGCCAATCTCACCAACGAAGATGATGCTGCCAACCTGCGTGACGCAGGCTTCCGCCAACGCTATGCCGAAGCGGTCGTCAACGGCATCCGTGCCCACTTTAAAAAATGAGGGTTTGGGCGCGCATCAACCACATTGGCTGGGTCCATCTTTGGCTCAGCCGCGAGAGCTATGAAGCAGGTGAAGCCTCGAAGCATTTCTTCAACGGAAAATCCGAACCGCGTTGGCAGGAGACGCTTTTCAACGATGAAGCGCTCCACCGCATGAATCAAGGGGAACTGACGGAGATCGAGGACCCAGGCTATTTTTCGGATGAGGACTTGGAGGATATCCCGCCGGGAAATGCTTCAAGCCTCTGATAGAGCGCCAATAAGCTTGTGACCGTCCACACCGATACCACCGATCCAAGAAATTGCTCGCCCCAGAAAAGAGGGCTCAGCAGCTCTGATTTGGGGTCCATCAGAGGATGAAACGTCTCGATGGCATATTGCACGGAACCCGAAAACGCCATCCCAACGACGAACACCAGAAGTGCCCTCGACAGCGCAAGGGGCCACAGGCGGCGCATGAGATCAAGGCTTCCCATGCAGGCATCCCGGAGGCTTTCACCCCGCAGCAATACCCGCGTGGGTGCCCAGCCGAAGCAGAACAGCACCGCCAAGCCTGGGAGGATGAAGATCAGCAGGCCCAGCCCCGCCGCGGCACCCAACAGCATCTTTGCTCCGAAAGCCCGCAGCCACCTGGCCTCGAAGGCCTCCTTCCACCCATGCACCGGATTCCTGGGATGGCCAAGGGTCTCTGCATCCAGGCGCAGAGCCAGCCTGGGCAGGAAGTAAAAATCCAATGGCAGCACCGCCACAAAGAAAAGCACGCTCTCGATGGTAGGGTTGTCACCCAACCCGCCACGCACCATCAGAAGGGGCGCAAGACCTCCCAGGCCCGTGCCGAGAATGCAGATGGCCAACGAGATCCATGGATGCCTAAGGGTGAGCTTGGCTCCATCCCAAAGAATGGACCAGGGAGAAGGAAACAGTGGAGGCATCCTTCAAGATTAGGGGCTGTTACGGAATAACCAGTGCTTTTCTGGTTGTTCCGTTACAGCCCCTTATGTCGGCCGGAGGCCGACGCGGTGGATGGTGCTCAGCACCAAATCGAAGGGCGTTACAGCCCCTCCAACTATCGGGCGCAGTGCGCCCTCCCACTCACTTCGTTCGCGGAGCTGGAGCCTCTATGTCGGCCGGAGGCCGACGCGATGGCTGGTGCTCAGCAGCAAGTCGAAGAGTGTTAAAGCCCCTCCAGCTATCAGGCGCATCGCGCCATACTCATCACTTCGTTCGCAGAGCTGGAGCCTTTATGCTGTTCTCGCCATTCGGGCGAAAAGTTTGCTTTCGAACAACGGCCTACCCGAGCCGCGCTATTCTAGGCCCATGACGTTAGATGCCCCCTGTCTCCTGGTGGCGAGCCCCATGCTCCTGGACCCCAACTTCCTGCACTCGGTGCTGCTGTTGGTGGAACACGATGATGAGGGCGCCTTGGGAATCATCCTGAATCGCCAGTTGCCGCTTCCGCTCGCGCAAATATGCGAAGAGAGCGGCCTCGACTTCGCCGGTTCGGATGAAGCCACCGCATGGCGTGGCGGTCCCGTGGACCCTCAGCGGGGAATTCTGCTGGTCGAAGGCGGGCTTCCGGGGCCTGATGACACGGTGCTGGATTTAACCCATTTTGTGAGCCATCGAAAAGACCTGCTGGAAGAATTCATGACGGATCCTGAAAGCCGCTTCCGTTTATTCCTGGGCTACGCGGGGTGGGGACCAAAGCAATTGGATCAGGAACTGGAGCAGGGCGCCTGGATCCAGCGTCCCCTGAAATCAGGTTGGCTCATGCATCCTGATCCCACGGGGCTTTGGACCGTCGCCATCGGCGCCGAGCCCGGTTGATGGCGACCCGATTCCAATTGGAGTTCGATCCCAGTGTGGCGTTGAAGCAGCTGCGCAGGGACAAGGATCTGAAGCGCGTCATCAACAAGGTTGGTGATTTCAAACTCGCCCTGCGGCCCAACCACAGCCCTTTCGAGGCCCTCGCAGAATCCATCGTCTACCAGCAGCTCAACGGCAAGGTCGCCGCCACCATCTGGGGGCGCTTCAAGGGGCTGTTCGGATCAGGGCATCTGCGCCCAGAAGATGTGTTGGCCGCCAGCATCGAATTGTTGCGCAGCGCAGGTCTGAGCGCAGCCAAAACCGCGGCCATGCACGACCTTTCGGAGAAAACGCTAATGGGCCTAGTGCCCAGCTGGGCTGGGCTCCGCAAGCTGGACGACGAAACCATCATCAAGCGCATGACCGATGTGCGCGGCATCGGCCGCTGGACGGTGGAGATGATGCTCATCTTTCGATTGGGCCGCCCCGACATCTGGCCCGTAGACGATTTCGCCGTGCGCACCGCCTATGGGGACATCTTCGGCATCGATAAGGTCGACCTTAGGGAAATGCGACAGCGCGCCGAACAATGGCGCCCCTACCGCAGCGTCGTGGCCTGGTATCTGTGGCGGTGGTACAAGCCCTAGGTCAGGCGCGAGGTAGGAGGTGCGAGGGGGCTGGAGCGATGGCGTTCCTGAACCCTTGGTCAGCCGCGAAGAGCGGAGATGAAGATGCTGGGCAGCTTGAGGGGACTGGGGTCGGCCTCGAAGTAGGTCATCTTGCGGGTCACCTGGTGCGCCTTTTTGTTGGTGATGAACCATGGCGGTTTGGGCAGGATGGCCGCCTGCCCGTGGATGAGGCCGCGGGGGAAGGGATAGAAGGGTGCGCGCACCACGCTCTTCTGGGGGCGGTCGAAGAGGAGCGCGTTGTGCACCACACCGCTGCCGCTTTGGATGTCGTTGCGCGCATGGCCGGGATACGCGCCCCAGGTCAGCTGCGACAAGAGGAATCCTACGCCGGTCCAGGTGTTGACTGCGATGCAGCCGTAGCGCAGATCAGTGATCGCATCCTCCAAGGCCGGACCCAATTCCTCCATGGTGGATGGGTGGATGATCAAGTTGGCGCCGAGCGTGCCCAGCAATGTTTCGTTGCAGAAGGCCACCGCATTCTTCAAGAAGGCTGCGGCATCTGCGCCGGGAAGCCGGGTTTCGGTCAACACACCGCCGAAGGCCTCTTCAGTGAAGCAGAAGTCATCGCGCTTTCCGCACGGCACCTCTGGCACCAGTGTCCGCGGCACGCCCTCCCCGGGTCTGTCCAGCAGTTCAGCGTCAGGGTGTGCCTTCATCGCGCTGCTCTGTCGGTCGGCGGCACCGGGGTAATAGGCTTTGCGGTTTGGCAGCGAGCGCAAGCAGGACTTCACGGAGTCCACCAATGCTTGGGTCTGATCCCAAGTGGCTGGTAGCACCAGCACCTGCGCCGCGATGCAATTGAAACCGGCGTTGTGCATTTTCTGGGTGGCGATGTTCTCCGAGTGGAATTGCAGATCCGCCGCGGTCCATGGTCCAGGCACAACGATGGTCGGGCTGACGTTGCCTAGTTCGCTGGTCACGCGGCGCGGATTTCGTGGCCGGTCCTCTGCCTTGCGCTGCTCTCCCTCGCTGCCCGGGCCGAACACGATCGCATCATGGGTGCGCCCGCTGCCCGTGACGTGGATCTCTTCGACCAGCGCATGGTCGCATAGCCAAGCGCCCACCTCGCCGCCGCCATAGACCACACGCATGAAGCCGGCGCTGATGAATGGCTGGAATGCTTCCTCGAAAAACGGTCCAAGATACTCATTGACCGGATTCATTTTGAGGATGCAGACCTGTCCTTCCGCCACCAGTTTGTAGAGCACGTCCAGAGGCGCGATGGAGGCGATGTTGCCGGCGCCGAGCACCAGGGCCACCTTGCCCAAGGGGTTTTTCTGCCGATAGAACGCGGCCATATTTTCGGCTAGGTTTTCCGGTGTCACGTCCGGTTCCATCCAGATTTCGCCGTGGATTCCGCTCAACAGCAGCCGGTCATAGAACGAGGATGGAAACACTTCAACCACCATCTGCCCGTTTCTGGCCTGCCGCACCGCATTTTCCGGGATGCGCGGCCTTCCGTTGCGCGCAATTTCGCGGAGCGTCCGGATGTATTGATTGGTGCCATACAGCAGCGCCCAGGGTCCAGATGCCCACTCCTCGCCGGCCAGGGGGGAACCCGCGGGAATGCCCTTGGCACGCACCGCCGCCTGGACCCACCTCTCAGCCACGTTTGCCGTCCCGCGCTTCAGCTCCTCAAGCAGTTCGATTTTCCGGATGATGGGCAGCGTCGACCATGCCTGTTTGCGCGCGGCGAGCGCCTCAAGATCGCGTTCGAGATCCGGGTGGTCGGTCGCGTGTGCAGCCGCAGTCTGTGGAAATAGAATGGACATGGAGCTCCTTCGCCGCGTCAGGCTCGCCGGAACAAACAGGATAGGGCGTCGTGGAGAAATAACATGGTCGATGTGCTGGTGGACCCATTCGCGGGGGCACAAGCGTTAAAGCGGCAGGGCCGACGCGCCCAGGATTTTGCGGGAGACGGGATCCTGAATCAATACGACGCCCTGGAGCTGGTTCCGTTGCCATTCCTTCGAGAGTTGGAGCGGGAGTTCGGCTTGGTAGGCATGGCCCGCTTCGACTCTGGCCACGATCTTCAGGCTGCGGACCACGGCGGTGTGCCGCAGTCTGCGGCCTGAAGATCGTGGCCAAAGTCGAAGCGGGCCATGCCTACCAAGCCGAACTCCCGCTCCAACTCTCGAAGGAATGGCAACGGAACCAGCTCCAGGGCGTCGTATTGATTCAG
>JANYJQ010000138.1 GCA_025358435.1 Holophagaceae bacterium | reverse complement strand
GGCCGCAAGGGCCGGTTCTGAATCGGAATGGGGGGACTGCCGGAGGCACTCAAGGGTGGAAAGCCCCTCGGCCAGGATCATGGGATCACCGCAGAGGGCGGCCGCTGCATCGTCGCAGCAGTGCTCCCGCAATTCCCGGATCTGGCGGGAGAGCCACCAGACGGCAGGGTGGAAGAAAAGGAAGGACTCCGCCAAGGTCTGGAGGAGGTTGATCAAATAGTCCCCGCGATGGATGTGCGCCAACTCATGGGCAAGCACAGCCTCCAGGGCTTCCGGGGAGAGATGCAGCAGGGCCGAAGTCGGCACCAGGATGATGGGTCTCAACCATCCGATCACCAGGGGCGTTTCAGCCCGCAGACTCGTTAAAATACGGACAGGGCGGGAAAGCTTCAAGGCTTGGGCCAGGCGCCCGCAAGTGGTTGCCAGAGCCTTGGGGGCCGGACTCGCCTGGGCCAAATAGGTCCGCTCGAGCCACAGTATGCCACCACCGAAGCGGAGGAGCAGGGCCCCAGCCCCCGCGCACCAGGCCAGAGCGAGCCAGGGGGCGGATGTTTGGACGGCGTTCATGAATGCCATCCCACCGCCCCTGTTCGTCAAGGACGGAAGGATCACACCGCCATCCACGAGCGCACCCTGGACGGTTTCATGGAAGCCCCAGAGCCAGCCGAAAGTCGCCATGGGCAGGATCGCCATGGCGAGAAAACAGGTGCAAGCCCAGAGGTAGCGGCTCTGCGCGCTTCGGCGGCGAAGGAAGAAGAGGCCTGCCCACGCCACCAGGCCCACGAACGCCAATTCCCATAGAGCGTGGAAGATCGTCAGCCCCAGGCGCTGAAGGATAAGATTCGCGAGCAAATCGTTCATCTCCGCTCCTTCTTCAAACGTTTCAGAAAGGCCTGGATCTCGTCCAGTTCACGCTCATCGGCTTTCGTCGACGAGAGCGCACGCATCACGAGGGACGAAGCGCTTCCCTCGAAAGCCTTGTCCATCAGCTCCTTCAACAGGAAGGACTGTGTGGATTCTTCCTCCTGGACGGCCTGGTAGATATGGGTCCGCGCGGACTCATCCCTTACCACCAAGCCTTTCGCCACCATGATCTGCATGAGTTTCATCACGGTGGTGTATCCCATGTCCCGGACCTTCGAAAGTTCGGTGAGCACGTCCCGAACCGTTGAGGGGCCACGGCTCCAAAGCACCCGCAGGATGGCGAGCTCACCATCGGACGGACGGATCGGAGTGTTGGACATCAGGCCTCCAGGGGAATCTGGAACCAGATTACGAACTCTTTCGCATATGTCAACGAAACGCTTCGCATTTTTACTTCGCCATGGCAAATCAAACACATTCGCCGCTTGGGTCATCACCGTGTCACGGGTTTTATACTTCGGGTGCCACTTCAACCCTTACTCGTACCTCAGCGCCTCGATCGGATTCTGCCGGGCTGCCTTCAGCGCCGGCCAGAGCCCGAAGATCAGGCCTACCGAAGTGCTGACGCCGAAGCCCAAAAGCACGCTCCAGAACGGAGCTGCGGCAGGAAAGTCGAAGATCACTTTCACCAGCATCGGAATGCCCAGGCCCACCACGATCCCGATGGCGCCGCCGACGCCGGTGAGGCTCACGGCCTCCACCAGGAACTGCATGGCGATGTCGCTGCGGGTGGCGCCCAGGGCTTTCCGGACGCCGATCTCGCGGGTGCGCTCGGTGACGGTCACGAGCATGATGTTCATCACGCCGACGCCGCCCACCAGCAGCGCGATGCTCGCGATGAGGATCATGGCGCCGGCGATTCCCGAGGTGATCTGGTTGAAGCTCTTCAACTGGGCTTCGCTGGTGAAGATCGCGAAATCGTTCGGCTCGCCCGCCTTCAAACCTCGGCGGGCGCGGAGGATGGCCACTTCCTGGTCGGTCATCTCCTGGATCTTCATTGGGTCCTTGGGCACCGTGGCGATGTGGATGGTGTCGCCATGGCCATTTTTAACCTGGGGCCACATGGAATCGAAGGTGCTGATGGGAATCAGCACGATATCGTCCGCGCTGCCGCCGAACAGGCTGCCCTTCTTCTCCAGGAGGCCCACCACGCGGAAAGGCACGCCATTGATGTAAACCGCCCTGTTGATGGGGTCCTTCTTCTGGAAGAGCGTTTCAGCGGTCTCAGGGCCCAAAACGCAGGTGTGGCTGGCATGGATCAGGTCGGCGTCCACCAGGAACCGCCCGTCCTGGACGAAGGAATTGTTCCCAGGGGCATAATCTGGATTGGTGCCGCATATGGTCGGTCCATTGGCCTCCTTGCCCTCTGCGTTCTTCACCGTGACAGTCCCGATGCCAGGGCCGAAGAGATAGCGCTCCTGGCTCACGGCCATGGATAGCGTGCCCAGGCGCTTGAGGGCTTCGGCATCTTCGATGGTGAGATCACGGCGGCGCTTCTGCTCTTCGGGAATGGGACCGCCCCCCCCGAAGCGCGGCTCGAATTTCTGGAACTGCACCAGCGTGGTCCCGAAAGAGGAAAAGCTCTCGGTCACGGCGTTGTTGAAGCCCACCACGAAGCTCACCATGGAGATGACCGTCGCCACACCTGCCACGATTCCCAACAGGGTGAGGAAACTACGGAGTTTCTGCGAGACCATGGACCGCAGCGCGAACTTGATGTTCTCCGGTCCGATGGAGCGAAGGGTCTTGGGCTTGATCCGGGAGGCCATGGTTTCTCCGCTCACTCGGATCGAAGCGCGTCGATGACAGGCAGATTGGAGGCCCGGTAGGCTGGGAGGAATCCCGCAGCGATGCCCACCAGGGTTGAAAGCGTAATCCCCATGAAGACGATGCCCGTCGTAATTTCAGCGGGAAAGCTCGTAGCCACCTTCACGAGCATCGCCGCCACGCCGCCGAGGAGCACGCCGATGACGCCGCCGAACGCGGATAACAGCGTGGCCTCCAGCAGGAATTGACGGCGGATATCGCGCTTCCTGGCACCCATGGCCAAGCGCACCCCGATCTCCTGGGTCCGTTCCACCACGCTCACCAGCATGATGTTCATGATCACGATGCCGCCGACGCCGAGGGACACGCTGCTCACGAGCATGAGTAGGATGAAGGCCACGCGGCTGATGGCTTTCCAAAGCTCCTGGAGGGTTTCCTGGGTCAGGATGCCGAAAGGATCCGGTGCGTTGTAGTTCGTGTGGCGCATGGCCCGGAACATGGCGCGCAGTTCGTCCATCGAGGCATCCAGGCCTGCCACGCCCCCCATGGCCTTGACGTGCATCTCCAGGCTGTCCTTGGGGTTCATGTAGTTTTTACGGTAGGCCTGGATCGGGATGTAGATGCGCTGGTCCTGGTTGAAGCCGATGCTTTTGCCCTGCCGCGGCATGTTGCCGATAACCTGGAAGGGCAGGCCTTTGATCAGGATCGTGTGGCCGATGGGGTCCACGCCGGGGAACAATTCGTCGCGCGTATCAGCGCCGATGACGGCCACGTACTGGGTGGCGGTGTTCTCCGCTTCGCTGAAGTAGCGGCCTGACTCGTACTCAAGGCTGAACAGGCTTCCGAAATTAGACGTGGTCCCAATCACGCGGATGTCAGGCAGCCGCTTATCGCCCCGGTTCACGGCCATGGCGTTTCCGGCCGCGGCGCTCACCTCCGCGGCGTTGCGCAGGGATCCGCCGCTGATGCGTTCGTATTCCCGCCAGGTGATGGGCGGGCGCTTGATGGCCTGGATGAATTCCTCGCGGCTGCGGATGATGCCGAACTTGGTGACGATGTAGACGTCGGGCGCCAGGACGATGATCTTGTCCTTCACATAGGTATTCAGGCCCGTGATGATCCCCACCACCGCCACGATGGTGCTCACGCCGATGATGATGCCCAGCAGCGTGAGAAAGCTGCGGAGCTTGTGGGCGCGGATGGCGCGGAGCGCCACGCGGAGAAGTTCGAGGGGGCCCATGTTAGGTGCCTAATCCTTCTTCTTCTCGTCGTCGGGCTTCTTGGACTTGTCGATGTGCACTTCGTCGCCGTTCTTCAGATCGCGGAGGATCCGGTTGGGGCCTTTGATGAGCGACTCTCCACCCTTGAGTCCAGAGGTCACTTCCACATTGAGATCGCCCATGAGACCGGTTTTGACGGTCACGAATTTGGCCTTGCCGGCTTCCATGAGGAACACGCCTTCTTCTTCCTTGGCGGCTCCAGGGGCGGCCTTCTCGCCTGGTTTCAGCTTGATGTCGCGCATCACCAGCGCCTGGAAGGGCACCGCGACGGCATTGTCCTTGGATCCGGTATAGATGTCGGCCTGCGCGCTGAGGCCGGGCTTGATCGTGATGGGTGGGTTCTTGATCCAGACCTTCACTTTGAATTTAATGGCGTCGTTCTGGTTCAGCGAAAGGATCGGGCTGCCGCCCACTTCGGTCACTTCGCCCTGGAAGGTCTGCCCGGGGTATGCATCAATATGCACCGAAGCAGTCTGGCCCAGTTTCACATTGGGAATGGAAGCTTCATCCACTTCCATTTCCGCTTCCACCTTGCTCATGTCGGAAACGGTGATCAGCACGGTGCCAGCACTGTTCTGAACACCCATGACCGCGGTCTCGCCCACCTCGATGCGCCTGGCGGTGACCACGCCGTCCATGGGGCTGTTGATGGTGGCGTAGTTGAGGCCGACCTTGGCTTCGCGCACCCCCGCCTTGGCCTGATCCACGCGGCGCTGGGAGGCCTGCACGCTTGATTGGGCCGTGGACATGGCTGTCCGGGCCTGCTCGAAATCGGCCTGGGCGATGATGCCGGCCTTGCGATTGGCTTCGGCCCGGGTGAAATCGGATTTGGCCTGATTGAAGCGCGCCTGGTTGGAAGCCAGATCGCTTTCAGCGGCTTCCACTCCCGCCTGCAACCCTTGGGTGCTGGCCTGGGAGCGGCTGGGATCGATCTCCAGCAGGAATTGTCCCGCCTTCACCGGATCGCCTTCCTTCACCGCGAGTCGGGTGACGCGGCCCATCACGTTGGCCGAGATGTCCACTTTTTTAACGGCTTGCACCTTGCCGTTGGCGCTGACTTTGGATTGAAGGTTTTCCTTGCCCACGGTGGAAACCTGCACGGGGCTTCCCTTTTCACGGCGCGTAAGCGCTCCGATGCTGATGAGGGCCACAAAGACCACACCGCCACCGATGAAAAACAGCTTTTTCCGATTCATATCAAAGGCCTCCCCGACAGGGCAATTGGGCTTCGGACAAGTCCCTACAGGCGTTTAGTCCGGCTCATCATGAAGTTATTTCTTGACGAGTTGGTTTAAATAGAATTGAATTCTATTTATGGTCTACTAGCCTGACGAAAGTGACGACATGAAGTTGATCCATGCCCTGGTACTCCCGCTCCTGCTCCCGTCTGCGTCTCTGGGTGCTCAGGCTCCACCGCCGCAAAGCCCTCCCGCCGAAGAGCAGAAGCAGTCCCAGGAGGAGCGCATCCGCAAGCTGGAGGAGGAAATGAAGATCCTGAAGGCTGCGGCCCAGACCCCGCCACCGGCGCCGGAACCTTCCATTCCGAAACTCGGTGGTGCCAGCAGCGGGGCTTCCAAGGCCCTGAATCCGGATATCAGCGTGATCGGGGATTTTCTGGGCTCCACTGGCCACAATGATGTCCGACCTGTTCCGAGCCTGGAAATGCACGAAGCTGAGGTTGGACTGCAGGCGGTGGTGGATCCCTATTCCCGCGGAGACATCTTCCTCTCCTTCGACAACGGGGGCGTGAGCGTCGAAGAAGCCTTCCTGACCTTCACCTCCCTGCCGGGAGGTTTCCTGTCCAAGGTCGGAAAGTTCCGGGCGGATTTCGGGAAGGTGAATGCCGCCCACAACCACACGCTGCCCTGGACGGACCGGCCCCTGGTGACCGAGAATCTGGTGAATGGAGAAGACGGCATCGACGACATGGGTGTCTCCGTCA
>JANYJQ010000125.1 GCA_025358435.1 Holophagaceae bacterium | reverse complement strand
GGATTTCGGCATCGCCCGGGGCGACCAGTCACGGCTGACCGCCGAGGGGGTGATGTTCGGCACCCCCACCTATATCGCACCAGAGCTTTTGACTGGCGGCAGCCCGTCTCCGGCCACGGACCGCTATGCCTTCGCCGTGACCGCCTTCGAAGCCCTCACTGGCGCCCTTCCCTACCAAGGCTCGAGCGTGGGATCGACGCTCTACCGCATCGTCCATGAACCGCCCGCGATTCCACCGGACCTTGCTCCAGAGCTGCAAGCCGTTTTCCTGCGGGCCCTGTCCAAGGACCCTGCCGCACGGTACCCGGACCTGCCTGAGTTCATGGAAGCGCTCATCAACGCGGCCCCCCTTGACCGGGAACCACGGGCGAAACTGCTGGATAGCCTGGATGTCGCCAATACGAACACATCCAATTTCAACTTCCTCCCCATCACCTCTGACAATTTGCCCGCGATCGCAACACCGGGGCCGGACTCCGACGCCTCGGCTTCCACAAGCCAGTCGGATCCCCGGTCCGGCGGGGTTGATCCCGATCCGCCGACTTACCCCCTTCATCTGGAATCAATCCCAGGATCAAGGTCAGCTTCCACGTTGGCTTTGGCCGAGCCATCCATAAGTCCGCCGAACGTGGAGACCCGCGAATTCCTTCCTCGAATCGGAACGGATCTCCCGGAGAATCAAGGCCCATCCTTTCCAAAATCGACGCCGTCGCCCACGCCCCAGGTGCTCCGACCGGTCCCCTCTGGCAAACCTGGAAAAGGCGGCCACGGACTGCGTTGGGCTGCGCTCACCATTCTGCTGATGGGCGGTCTTGGCGTGGGCGGTTATTTCTTCAGGGGCCCCAAGCAGATCGCGCGAACCATCAAAGTGCTCAGTGAGCCCGCGGGTGCCGCGGTCTACCTGGAGGGCCAGAAGATCGGCGAGACCCCCCTCGACCATGTCGAGGTCAGGGCTGGTGTTTCGATGCTCAGGGTCAAGATGGCGGGCTATCTCTCCCAGAGCTACCGCCTCCGGGAGGGTGAAAATTCGGTGAAGGTTGTGATGAAGCGGCCACCGCGCGTCGTCGCCGTGGTCACTGATCCACCAGGAGCCACTGTCTTTCTCAATGGCAATCCCATGGGCGTGTCGCCCATCCAGAATCTTGGGATTCCCGCCGAGGGATCCTCCCAATTGAAGATCACCCATGATGGCTACACCCCGTGGGAAACCGAGGTGGATGCGAACTTTCCCTTCCCGGATCTGATCAGGCTCACTCCGCTGCCAAAAGCCCGGCACTAGGGCATTTCTGGAGTGAGAACCACATGGAAGGCAATGGCGGTGCAGGAGAGCGGAGAACGCCCATCTTCCCGCGCTACCCTCCTCATTTTCTCCGCTCCCGACGATCGCGCGTGTACGCGCTCCTGCTCGTTCCCCTCGCAGAGGCGGGAACCCTCCTCCGCGTAGTGCTTAAATGGTTGTGTCAGCGGAGCCTGCCATGCCTGATCCAGTCCACTTCGACCATGTGTCCATCGCTCCCTTCGCCTACATCAGCGAGGCCTGGGGGCGGGTGAAGGGGCAGTACTGGATGTTCCTCGGCGTGACGGTGGGGGGGATGCTCATCGCGGGCCTGGTGCCCTTGGCGGTGATGATGGGTCCCATGATGTGCGGCATCTTCCTCTGCTACCGCGAGCAGGGACGTGGGAAACCAGTGAGCTTCGAAATACTGTTCAAGGGCTTCGACCACTTTCTGGAATCGTTCATTGCAGCCTTGCTGATGGTGGCGGGGAGCCTGGTGCTAGTGGTGCCGATGATAGTCCTGATCATGTTCTCGGGCGTGTTCCTGGGGATGGCCAGCGCCTCATCGCACGCGCCGCAGGAGGGCACCATCGGCCTGATCATCCTTCTCGCCGTCGGGGCCTTTCTGCTGATCATGCTGGCCTCGGTGCTCTTGAACCTGCTCTTTTCCTTCACCTTCCCCCTGATCGTGGATCGCGGCATGAAGGGGATGGACGCCGTGAAACTGAGCATGCGCGCGGCCTACGCGAACATCTGGGGCTTGCTGGGTCTCGGCCTGGTGGTCTTCGCCGTGAGTCTGGCGGGCGTCTGTTTCTGCTACGTGGGCGCGTTCCTGGTCATGCCCATCACCTTCGGCGCCCACTGGATCGCCTATGAACGTGTGTTCGGCCTGGCGGAGGCGGATGCTTAGGTCCGCACCATGAGCGCTGTCACAAAATTTTTCAGAACGGTCTAATATGCGGCTTCGGTGCCGATCCGGATGTTCTACCTTTCTGGCTCCGCAGGCTCCATCGGCATCTCGTAGACACCGGCCAGACTGTACACATGTTCGTCAAGCACTCGCTGGAAACGGGCCGGGTCCGCTTCGGCGCGGCGGATGACTTTCAGGCAAAGTCCAGCCTGGAGTTCCGTGGCCATGGGTTTCCCATGGACTTGCAAGGCGAACCTGGACATATCCCGGACCATGAAATCGAAGATCTGGTCCACCAGGTCATCCGGAATATTCTGCAGCACCGACTGCTCCAGGATGAGCTGACCATAGACCACCAGCGTGAAGATCTCACCCACGGCCAGCAGGAAATCAATGTCCTTCTGCTGGGCCGCGTCGGGCGCGGCCTTGAGCAGGAATTCCCGGAATGCTTCGATCTGCCCTGCAAAGATGCGGACATTGGGCAAGGGCCGGCTCTCATAAGCCTTGCGGTAGTCGTGGAACGTGATCTTGCCCAGGCCCTTCGTGGGCCCCTGATCAAACAGGAAGTCATCATTGCGGGCATCCAGACGAGGCGGAATTCCAGGGTATTCGGCCGGATGGAAGAAGTAGTTCTGCATGAATTTCAGGATGAGCGCGATGTTGACGTGGACCGTGCCTTCCAGCTTCGGCAGGCCGCGGATATCGCGCGTGGCCGAATCGAAAAACATCTCCTTCTCGAAGCCCTTGGCGGCGATGACATCCCACAGGAGATCCATCACCTGTTCCCCCTGGGTGGTCACCTTCATCTTCATCACGGGGTTGTAGAGCAGGTAGCGGCGGTCCTCTGCTGATGCGGAACGCAGGTAGTCCGAGGCCCGCTGCGCAAACAATTTCATGGCGGCAAGGCGCGAGAAGGCATCCACGAACGCCTGTTTGACATGGGGGAAGTCGGTCACGGACTGGTTGTAGAGCCTCCGGCCTGAAGCATGGTTGATGGCCTCGTAAAACGCATGGGTGCAAATGCCGATGCTGGCCCAGCCCAGATTGAACTTGCCGATGTTCACGGTGTTAAGGGAGGCATTCCAGGCGGCGTCGCCGCGGGAAAGAAGGTCCCCCTCGCCGATGGGATAATCGTGCAACACGAACTCGGCCACATAGGACTGGGTCCCGGTGATGTTCTTCACCAGTTCGTACTTTTCATGCTGGCTGTCCACGGCGAAGAAAATGTATTCCCCACTGTCTGGCAGGCGGCCGAACGTCGACACCATGCCTGCCTTGTTGCCGTTGCCGATGTAGTACTTGTCGCCCCGTGCCACATAGCCGCCGCTGGCTTGCGGGATGAGCAGCATGTCCGTGGCGTAGATGTCGGCCCCATGTTCCTTCTCGGAAAGGCCGAACGCGAAGATCGCGCCTGCGTCCAGAAGCTTCGCGGCCTTCTGCTTCAGGCCCTCGTTGCCGCTCATCCAGATGGGGCCAAGGCCCAGGATCGTGACCTGCCAGGTGTACCAGTAGACGAGCCCATAGAAGCCCAGCAATTCATTGAAGGCGCAAAGGCGCGATGTGTCCCAGCGGGCGTCTGGCCCGCCGTAGGTTGTGGGCGTGAGCAGCGTCGCGAAGATCTTTTCCTGCTTCGCGAAATCCAGGAAATCCGCGTACCAGACACGGCTGAAATCATCCTCCCTGAGCCGTCGTTTTCCCTTGGACTCGAAGAAAGCGACCGTCTTGCGCAGGATTTCATTCAGTTTGGGATCGGGATGGCTGGGCACCAGCTTCTGGGGATTGAAGAGGACCATGCTTGACTCCTTGGGGTTCGGCTGGGGCCTGGGTGTCTGGCGCGCGTGTTCACGATCGTTCCGGGGCCTCAGAATTACACGGCTCCAGGCCGGTTTCATCTTGTCCTTGGGTAGGGGCATTGCCCGACGGCCCCGTACGCCGGAACCTCACAACAATGATGAGTTTTTTGCAGAAACGGCTTACGCTGCCTCATGCCTTCTTCACCATTCAGCTCTGTCCGAGGCGTTTTCAGGGCCATCGCCGCTACTGTCGTGCCCGAAGCGGCCAGGCTGGATGAAAATAGCTGGCTTGAGCTGGAAGAAATCATCGGGAAGGCGCTGGAAGCCCGCCCGGCAGGGATTCGCCACCAGTTGACGCTCTTGGTGCGCGCCCTTGATCTCCTGCCCATCTTCCGTTTCGGACGGACTTTTCAGGGACTCGATCCAACGCGCCGCACCCAGTTTCTCCTCGGAATCCAGGATGCCCCCCTGCTCCTGCTTCGGCGTGGATTCTGGGGCCTGCGGACCCTGATCTTCATGGGCTACTACGGCCGCGAAGAAGGGCGGGCCGAAACAGGCTACCGGGCCGATCCACGTGGCTGGGAGGCCCCCCGATGATCGAAAAAGCCTTTGACGTCGTGATCGTCGGATCCGGGGCTGGCGGCGGGACGGTCGCCGAGGAACTCGCCGGGCTTGCCCGGGATGGGAAGAAAGTCCTGGTTCTGGAAAAGGGGCCACGATTTGCGGATTCCGAATTCGATGGACGCGAGCTGTCCATGGCCCCTTCCCTGTACGCGGAAGAAGGCGGATTCCTGACCGCTGAAGGAACGATGACCCTCGCCTTCGGGTCGGCCTATGGCGGTTCGACGGTCGTCTATACCGGGACTTCCATGCAGCCTCCGGAAAGGGTGATCCGTAGCTGGGGAGTCCCAGGGCTCGATTTTTCGGATCTGGATTCCAGGGCTAAAAAATACGCGGGTGAGAATGGAGTGCACCTCTTGCCTCCAGATTTATTGAATGAAAACAATAAATTATTCGTCGGAGGATGCGATAAGGCCGGATACCGGGCCGAGCAGTTCCCCATCAATGTCCGCGGCTGCAAGGGCTCCAGCCTGTGCAATCTTGGCTGTCCCAACGGCGCCAAGCAGGGCACCCACCAAGTCCAGCTCCCGACCGCGGAGCGGGCCGGCGTCGAGGTCGTGACCCGGGCCGAGGCGGTGCGGATCGAGGAGCGGGCGCTGATTGTCCAGGTCCAGGAGAAGAAACCCGGAGCGAAAGGTCTTCCCTCGGAGTGGGCCCCCGGCAAGTACCGCATCAGGGCCGGCACGATCGTGCTTGCGGGCAGCGCCATCGGAACTCCGGCTCTGCTGCTCCGGTCGGATCTCCCTGGCCTCCCGAAACGCGTCGGTGAAGGCTTCACCTGCCACCCCGCGCATATCCTGGCCGCCGAACATCCCCACCCCATCACGAATGATGTCGGGCATCCGAAAAGTTTTTTCCTGGACCGCTCCGTGGAGGAGGGCTTCCTCCTCGAAACCTGCATGTACTTCCCTTTCACCACCGCAAAGAACCTGGCCGGGTTCGGCGCCCCCCACTCGCACCTGATGCACGCCTTCCCAAGGCTGCAGATGATCTTGGTCCTGGCGTGCGACAAAGCGATTTCCGGCAACCGGGTCACCGTGGACCGCGCCGGAAAGCCGGTGGTCCACTACCGTTTCACCCCCGAGGTCATCACGTCGCTCATCCGCGCCACCCGCGCTTCGGCGCGGATCTTTTTCGCTGCCGGAGCGCTGCGGGTCCACGCGCCCTCGGCCGATCCTCCCCTTCTTGAGCGTAGTGAAATTCCAGACATAGATCAGCGCATCGAGGAGCGGCATTTCAAGGAAGGCAAGATTTCCGTATCGGCGGCGCACTTGATGGGCGGCTGTGGAATGGGAACAGGCCCTATTGATTCCGTGACGGATTCCTTTGGCCGTGTGCATGGAATTCCCTGGCTGCGGGTGGCCGATGCGAGCCTGTTCCCCGACTCGCTTGAAATCAATCCCTACCTGACCATCATGGCGCTTGCGGGCCGCGTGGCTGGAAAACTGCTGGAGGAAAAGGCATGGCAATAACCGGCGCGGCGCACGTTCTGCAGGCTTTGGAGGACGAAGGCATCCGCTTGGCCTTCGGGATTCCTGGAACCCACAACATCGAGCTTTACGACCTGCTTGTCGCATCCAAATCGGTGCGGCCGGTCCTGGTGACGGATGAGCAGAGCGCTTCCTTCATGGCTGACGCCGCCTGGCGGGCGTCGGGAATCATGGCCTGCGTCAACATCGTTCCAGGCGCCGGTCTGACCCACGCCATGTCCGGCATCGCCGAAGCCTTCATGGATGGAATCCCTATGCTGGTACTCGGATGCGGGATCCGTCGGGATACTGGAAAGGCCTACCAGTTGCATGATGTCGATCAACTGGCTTTGGCCGCGCCAGTCACGAAAGGCACCTTCCGCCCCGAACGCGGCGAAGACATCTACGGAACCATCCGAAAAGCTTGCCGCTTGGCCCGCGAAGGTTGCCCGGGGCCGGTTTTCGTGGAAATACCGGCGAATCTTTACATCCTGGGTCAACCAGAATCGGCGCCTTGGCAGGAGGAGAAGCCGGCCAGCCAACCGATTTCTCCTGAGCTTCTGAAACGATGCGCCGAGGTTCTGTCGAAAGCCAAGCATCCGCTCATCTACCTGGGCCTGGGAGCTGCAGGGGCCGGCGCCGACCTGGTCACCCTGGCCGAAAAGCTTGAAGCGCCCGTCTCCAGCACCTTCCAGGGCAAGGGCGTGTTTCCAGAAAGCCATCCCTTGTTCCTGTGGCCCGGCTTCGGAGCGGCCGCTCCTTCCTTTGCCCGGGTGGTGGCTGGAGGTTGCGATGCCACGCTCGCGATCGGGTGCAGATTCGGTGAAGTCGCCACCGGCAGCTACGGACTGGCTCCACCGTCGCCGCTCATCCATGTGGACATCGATGCCGGAGCGCTGGGAAGGAATTTTCCGGCTGATATCGCGGTCAACTGCGACGCGGCGGAGTTCGTGCGAGCTCTGCTGCCGATGCTTTCCAGCCGGGCTGAAAGCGATTATCTGCGAAACAAAATAAAGGCAGGCCGAGCCGAGGCCGCCGCCGAAATCCAGTTGCCCTCCGACACCGGAGTATCGCCTGGCCGGCTGTTGAAGACCCTGCAGGAGGTCTTTGGGCCGGATACAGTTTTCACCAGCGACAGTGGCAATGGTACTTTTTTGGCCATTGAAGGATTGGTCCTGGACAAACCTGGGCGGCTGCTCGGTCCGATGGATTATTCCTGCATGGGCTATTCGGTCCCGGCCGCCATCGGCGCCAAGCTGGCCTGCCCGGATGTCCCGGTTGTTGCCCTCGCGGGTGATGGCGCCTTCCTGATGACAGGCCTTGAAATGTTGACCGCGGCGAGCCTTGGCTTGGCCGCCGCTTTCCTCGTTCTCCGGGACCGCGAACTGGCCCAGATCGCGCAGTTCCAGGGTGTCGCCTACAACCGGAAAGCCTGCAGCGAACTCCCTGACTACGATCTCGCCGCAATCAGTGCCGGGGTCGGCGTTGAATGCCTTCAGCTCAAGCAAGATGCGGACATCGGCCAAGTCCTGGAGCGGGCAAAAACCATCCTTTCAGAAGGCCGTCCCGTCGCCATCGACGTGGCGATCGATTACTCGCGGAAGACTTTTTTCACCAAGGGCGTCGTCCGCACAACCCTCGGCCGACTCCCCTGGATGGATCGCCTCCGCTTCGTGGGTCGGGCGGTGGGCCGGAAGCTATTCGAATGATCCATCTTGCCAAGCCGCCGCGGAGACACTTGGCCTTGGAGCTTTCTCATTTTCAAAATTTGGAAGCTGTTTTAGAGTCCCCTTCGACCGTGGCGGAAACCTTCCTTTCCTGACTGCCCATTCCCACCGCGATCCCGTAGAATGGACCCAAGCCCGCTTCTGGTCCTGAAGGGGCTTTTATGTTCAGTCCCTGTTCCTTTTTTTGGAGGCGGCCATGTCCACCGTTACCTCGAAAGCTTTAGAACTCATCGAACTTGAAAACCACTACGGCGCGCACAATTACAGCCCCCTGGATGTAGTCTGCACGCGGGCCGAAGGCGTTTTTCTCGAGGACGTGGACGGCAAGAAATACATGGATTTCCTGGCGGCCTATTCGGCGGTGAACCAAGGGCACAACCACCCTCGCATCGCCAAGGCCATGATCGACCAGGTGCAGAAACTGGCGCTCACCAGCCGCGCCTTCCGCAATGACCAGTTCCCGGTGCTCCTCCAGAAACTTTGCAAATTGACAGGTTTCGACAAGGCCCTGCTCATGAACAGCGGCGCCGAAGCCGTCGTGACCGCCCTCAAGGCCATGCGCACGTGGGGCTACGACAAGAAGGGCATCGAGTACCCCAAGGCTGAGATCATCGTGGCCGATGGCAATTTCCACGGCCGCACCACCACCATCGTGGGTTTCAGCACGGATCCCGACAGCACCAGCCGCTTCGGCCCCTTCACACCGGGGTTCGCGGTGGTCGAATACGGCAGCCTGGAGGCCGTGAAGGCCGCCATCACGCCCAATACTTGCGCAGTGTTCGTGGAACCGATCCAGGGCGAGGCGGGCGTTGTCATTCCGCCCAAGGGATACCTCAAGGGTCTGCGCGAGATCTGCACCGCCAACAATATCCTGCTGATCCTCGATGAAATCCAATCGGGCCTGGGCCGCACGGGCAAACTGTTCGCGTTCGAGCACGAAGGCATCCGCCCGGACGGCATCACCATCGGCAAGGCGCTTTCCGGCGGCTTGTACCCAGTTTCGGCTTTCCTCTCGTCGGATGAAGTGATGGACGTTTTCACGCCGGGCATCCATGGTTCGACCTATGGCGGCAATCCTCTGGCCTGCGCGGTGGCCGGGGCTGCGCTGGACGTGCTGGTAGATGAAAAGCTCGTGGAGCGCGCCGCTGAGCTGGGCGCCTACCTGCAGACGAAACTCGAAGCCATCCCCAAGGACAAGATCAGCGCGATCCGCTGCATCGGACTTTGGGCCGGCGTGGACCTGAAACCCGAAGCCGGCGGCGCCCGGAAATACTGCTACCTGCTGAAGGACCGCGGAATGCTCTGCAAGGACACGCACGTGAACACCATCCGCCTGGCTCCACCCTTGGTCATCACCAAGGAGCAGATCGATTGGGCCGTGCAGCAGCTGACCGAGGTTCTCGCCTGAGGACTATTCTTCCTCCATCTTAATGTGTGGCAGCGGCACCTGCTTGAAGATGGCGGAAGCGCTGCGGCGTCCATCCATGACGATATGCAGGGGGATCTCGACACGGCTGTGGACAAGGCAGCCCACGCGGGAGATTTCCGTCTGCCCTCTTAGCCAATCCCAGTCCAGGAGGCTGGATCCGCGCGGATAAGGGACTGTGAAATACCCTATGTTCAGCGATGTCACATTGTGGAAGAAATGGGATCCCAAGGATGCGTCTGCCTGGAAGTTTTCCATGGCGTATTCCACGATCACCTGGGCGCACGAGATCATCGACCAGGCGATGGGAATGCCGAGATGCGGATCATTGCTGCCCCAGCGGCCAGGGCCGAGGAGCACGTATTTTCCCGATCTGGCACGGAACTGGTCATTCAGTTTTTCAAGCTGCTGGGCCAACTCCGGTGTATGGAATTTATCGAATCCCAGGGGATCGATCCAGACGACGTCTTGAATGCCCTCGACTGTGCCGTTGCCCACGCATTTTTCCGAGAAAAGAAAAAGGTCCACGGGATCGAGTTCGGAGGCGATGAGATTCACATCGCCTCCATCCACCAGCTGGTGCTTGATCTGCAACAGGCAAAAGGTGGGCTTCCCGTTGAGGGGATCGGGATCCAGATTGATCGCGAACTCGATCTCCACGGGGGTCTCCATGGCCTCGCGGAGAACGTCCAGGGTTCGTTTCAGGATCCGCGCCAAGGGGAATGAATCGTATTTGAGGATATTCCGGAAATTCACGATACGCGGCCCCGGAGCCTCCAATCCATCCCGGATCCGATCGTCATTGTTGTCCCATACGGAAGCGCAGTGCCTGAGGGCGCCGTCCTTCTCGGCGATCTTGATGTCGTGGCTCACCAGTGTGGCGTCTTCTCCGCTTTGGAGATCCAAGGTGGTCCGGCTCATGTCCAAGGCATAGAAGTTTCTCTGGGTGGTGCGGAGCTGCTCCTTGGGGGGAAGCATGTCCATCTCGGGATAAGGTGGCGCGAAGCGGTAGGCTCTTTCGCCATCGACGACGTACTTGCCAAGGCCCACGGCGATGGTGGCGATGCCGTCCTGGGGCTGGGTATAGGCCACGGGATAGTAATTGAAAGACTGGGCCACACCAGAAATGTGGGGATAGAAATGATCCCCGTAGTCGTTCCCGACCACTTCCTGGACAAGTACCGCCATCTGTTCTTCTTCGATCTTGTAGTCGATGGCCTGGAAGTAGCTGCGCGAGGCCCTGGAATACACCGAGGCATACACCAGTTTGATGGCGTCACAGAGTTGTGTCTCGCGCACCGCTGGATCGGGATCATTGTTGGGCAGGAAAAAGGTGCTGTACAACCCCGCAAAAGGGTGGGAAAGGCTGTCCTCCATCAGCCCTGATGATCGGACGGCCAATGGGTATTTAGCATGTTTAGTCAAATAAAGGTTGATTTTTGACATTAATTCAGGCGAAAGGGCTCCCTTCAGGAACTGCTGCTTGATGACGTCATCATCGTCCACCTGCTGAAGCAACGGCCGGAGGTCATGCCTGTCGAGAAAAGCTGTGAATTCCCCGGTGCCTATGATGGCTGACCGGGGGATGCGGATGTTCGACTCCCGGAGTAGGCTTTCGATGTCGATGCGCGCGAGCAGCGAGTGGGTGAAGGCGACTCCCCGGCCCTTGCCCCCCATGGAGCCCGGCGCAAGCCGCAGGATATTGCGCTCCTCGACGGGGGTCGATTCGGTCAGCGGGATGACCTTTCCCCGGGATTTCATCCGCCGGACGTAATCCCCCACATTGATCAGGAATGTGCGCATCTCCTCGGGATCGCGGTAGTCCTCCAGTTTGAACCGCGCCAGGACCCGAGCGACCTGCACTTCGCCGCGGGCCATGATCCAGGCCGAGAAATGGTTGCGGGAGGCATGGTAGATCAGGGATTCCACGGGGACACTGCGGAGCTTTTCCCGCAGGTCGTCCATATCCACGGCCCTGGCGATTTCCCGGCCTGCCTCGTCCCTGAAAACGAAATCCCCGAAACCCAGGCGCTCGTAAAAGAACCGGGAGAGTTCCGCGCCCAATGTGTACGAATTCTTGTTCAGGAAATCGCTCTGCAAGACCCTGGCCCAGGACTCTTTGACCGGATCGGATGACTGGAGCACCGTGGGCAGGTCAGGGATCCGGTCCTTCAATGCCCGGATGAGCTTGACCCCAGCTTCGCGATCCAGGACGCCATCCTTTGGAAACTTCCGGTCTGAAATCACGCAGAGGAGATATTCCTGGAATTGATCGCAGTAGGTAATCGCCTCCTCGTAGGAAGTGGCAAGGAGCACTTTGGGCCTTACCCGCATGGAAAGCGTGCGCGACATCCCGTCGATGTTCTGGTTCTTGGCCAGCCGCGTGGTCTGCTTCAGGATTTCGCTGTAGAGGATGGGCAGATACCTGGAGTAGTAGCGGATGCTGTCCTCCACCAGCAGAATCACCCGCGTCAGCCCCACCGTGGTGTCATTAAGGACATTGCTGCGATCCTCCATGAACTTGACCATTGCCATGAAGATCTCGGGGTTCCCATTCCAGACGAATATCTGGTCGTAATGCTGCAGTAGCTCCTGGCGCCGCCGGTCCATGATTCCGACTTCCACGTTGTCATTCAGCAACAAGTAGATGGGGATCTTGGAATCCGCTTGCCGAAGCGCCCGGGACAGTTCGATGTGGCCCGCCTGCCCGAGGCGGCTCATGACGATGATCATGTCGAAGTGGCGGCTTGAGAGCTTCTTCAGGGCCTCTTCGCAGGTGGAGACATTCGTGACCCGCGGGGGATTGCTCATGTTGAGCTGGTAGTAGCCTTCGAAGAGGATCTCGGTCAGCAGGCCGTCCTGCTCCAAGGTGAAGGCGTCGAAAGCCGGTGCCACCAGCAGGATCTCGCGTGTCCTCAGCGGCATCAGGTCGTGAAAGATCTCTTTATCGGATTTGTACTTCCGGAAGATCTCATTGAACTCGCGGCTGATCATCAGAAAGCCTCGTCAAGAGCATGGACACGACACCTGAGGGGTGAAATGGAAGTGTACGATGCGGCGGGCTGTCAGAAGGAATTGACTCTGGCCTTGGCTTTTCGTTTAGACATGGAAAAGGGAAGACCGGTACCGGTCCTCCCTTTCAAATTGACGGGAAACAACTCAGACCAGGCCCTGGTCGATCATGGAATCAGCCACCTTGATGAAGCCGGCGATATTGGCGCCGTTCACGTAGTTGCCGGGCGTGCCGAAGCGCGCGGCCGCTTCCACGCAGGAGGTGTGGATGTTGACCATGATCTGGTGCAGGCGGGCGTCCACTTCTTCGCGGGTCCAGCCCAGGCGCATGGAATTCTGGCTCATCTCGAGGCCTGAAGTCGCCACGCCGCCGGCGTTGGAAGCCTTGCCGGGGGAGAATAGGATCTTGTCGCCGTTGGCCTGGAAGAATTCCACAGCCTCCAAAGTGCTGGACATGTTGGAGCCTTCCACCACGGCTTTGCAGCCATTGGCCATCAGCAGCTTGGCCTCATCAAGATTGAGCTCGTTCTGGATGGCGCAAGGCAGGGCCACATCGACGACCTGCTCCCAGGGACGCTTGCCTTCGTGGAATACCGTGGTTTTGAACTTGTCGGCGAAGGGCGCGACGCTCATGCGGTCGATGCGGAGCATCTCCTCCATGTATTCGATTTTCTCGCCGGAAATGCCGTCCGCATCGTAGATGTAGCCGTCGGGACCTGAGATGGTGACCACCTTTGCGCCAAGGTCATTGGCCTTCTGGACCGCTCCCCAGGCGACATTGCCGAAGCCGGAGATGGACACCTTCTTGCCCTTCATGCTTTCGCCCTTGGTCTTCAGGACCTCTTCGGCGAAATAGACGATCCCGAACCCGGTGGCTTCGGGACGGATCAGGCTGCCGCCCCAATACTGGCCCTTGCCA
>JANYJQ010000039.1 GCA_025358435.1 Holophagaceae bacterium | reverse complement strand
CAGCCATATTCCTCGGGCAGCGTGGGGCCATAGAACCCCAGCTCGCCCATCTTGGTGATCAGTTGCTTCGGATAGGTCTGGTCCTGGGCGTGCTTCTCGATGATGGGCAGCACTTCGCCGTTGACGAAGTCGCGGGCCGTCTCGCGGACCATGCGTTCTTCGTCCGTAAGCAGGCCCTGGAAGCCCATGTAATCGGTCATGTGGGTGAAGGTGGCGTAGGCGCCGGCCATGAAAACTCCTGTGCCCTGAAGCCTCGGGCTTTGTCCCGCATGGTTGGCGCGGGAGGTTTGAAATCGAAGCACTGCAGCCGCGCGCTCCCGGGCAGGAACTAGCGTTCTGACCCGACCTTAGAGTCTACAGCCTTGGGACAGGCTGCCGAAGGACGAAGAGGCCGTTGGCGAGCTACGAGGTGATGCGATTTGAGGTACGAGGCCAGATGAGCGAAGCACAGGAGCAGCTTTCACCTCACCCCGCATCCCTCGTACCTCGCGCCTCCGTCACCCCTCCGCCAGTTTCGGAGGGAACGGCATTGCGGCTTCTGCCGGATCCTGGATCAGCGCCTTGGAGGTCGAAGCTGGTTTTTCGTAGCAGTGGCGGCAGCGGGGCTCGTAGGCTTCGGCGGCGCCCACCAGCACTTGCCCGCCGCTACGGATGGTGCGCTGGCTCCGGCTGGCCACGGCCCCGCAGACCATGCAGATGGCCTGGAGCTTGGAGATGTACTCCGCCTTGGCGAGAAAGATCGGCATGATCCCGAACGGCTCGGCCGCGAAATCCTGGTCCAGGCCCGCGATGATGACCCGCACACCTCGATCCGCAAGCTCTTCGGCCAGATCCACCGCGCCTTCATCCATGAACTGGGCCTCATCCAGCGCCACCACCTCGACCAATGGATCCAGCAGGTCGCGGATCTCACGGGAGTGGCGGATCGGTATGGCGTCCAATTTCTGCTGGCTGTGGCTGGCCACGGCGAACACGTCGTAGCGGTCATCCATGGCCGGTTTGAAGACCTGCACGTTCTGGCGCGCGATGAGGGCGCGCTTCACCCGACGGATCAATTCTTCGGATTTCCCGCTGAACATGGGTCCGCAGATAATCTCGATGGAACCGTTGCGCTGATGGACATACATCTAGCTATTTGCCTTTGGTATTCGTTGGATTGGCTGGCTTGGCGGGCTTGGCGGGTTCTGATTTGGATTCGATGGCTGAGGGTGCCTCTATAGCGGGTGGCAGGGCTTTCGGATAAGGCGAGAAGAGTGGATCGGGGTATCTGGTCAGGTCCGCCACTGGATTAGTTGCATCTTGCAGAGGACGGCCCAACGACTTGGCGAGAGGAATTCCGCCATCAGCCGGGGATGCCATGCGCAGGGCCCAGGCCTGGCGGATGCGCGTCACCACATCAGGCGTGTCCCGTAGATCAGCGGGTTGGAGGCTGGCCAATCCCTGATTCAGCGAGCTGCGGCTTTTGGGCACATAGGTGAGCAGGGGGAAGAGAATGAGAACTGCCACCCAGGGCCAGAAGATCTTGGAAGGGCCTTCAGGTTCTTCGGACTTTCCCATCTCTGAATCATCAGCGGTCCAGGGCCGGGAAGGCCGGTTCACATCGGCGCGGATTGGCTCCAGCAGGCCGTGTTCAAGAAGGTCGGCGATGGTCTTGCAGGTATCCAGTTCCTCGTAGCGGCTGACCAATAGGACATCTTGCACGCTCTGGGCCTGCTCGAAATAAGTGAGCACGGTCTCCTGTTCGTGGGTCAATCCCGAACTTCCCTGGGTGGGGCCGCCGCCCTGGCCGTCCAGGATGGTGGAGAGCTCGCGGTTGATATCCAGTTTCAGCATGTTCCCCTTTGCCGTCTTGGCCAGGGGCGTCACGAGGTCCGGCAGCCGCTTTTGGACCTCGGGCCATTCGTCCTGGATGCGGGCGGCTTCCATGAGCACCGTGTCCACGGGGATCGGAGGGAAATGCTCGCGGTCCAGATCCAGGGGCAGCATGGAGTCGAAACGATAGTCACCCTCCTTCCACCGGAAGGTGCGGTAGATGATGGCCATGGCTTGATTGAACAGCGCGTCTTGCAAATCCTGGGCGGTGACTTTGCCGCTCTCCAGCAGCAAGGTGCCCATCAGCTTCAGGGTCTGCCGCTGGAGCTGCACGATCTGCATGAGTTCTTCGCCGCTGAGCCTTCCCAGCCGCACGAGCATGGTGCCCACGCGGTCCTCCAGGCGGACCTGGTTTGAATCACAACCGACGATTTCGCCCAGATCAAAGAAGACCTTCACGAATTCCTGCCCACGGGAGAGCACCAAAGTGCCGCTCTTGCCCTGGATCTTGATCATGTTGAATAGGGAGAAAAGATCGAAATCCCTTAGCGAGCCTTCGAGTGCCATATGGGAAACCTTTCAGCGAAAGCCCCTAGGATTTCCGGGGAAGGAGCTTGATCCAGGAACGCAGGAACAGGATAGCCAGCAGCAGCACGCCCACCGGGAACCAAGTGCTTACCGGATCCGGCAGTATCTCGCCGGGATAGCGCACGGTCTGGCCCATATTCAAGGTAAGGCCAAAGGCGAAGCAGAAGAAAAGCAGCTCCAGGAATCCTTCACGGGTTTCCCCGATGAAAGCCTGGTCGGTCCCTGGCAAGAGCACGATCAAAAGCCTGTGGATGCGCCGTTGGGAGATCTGGAACTGGGCGACCTCATCCAGCTTGCGTTTCCTGCTTTCAGCATGCAGGCCGTCTTTCAAAGCGAAAAGATGATGGCACTTGGAGCAAACCTGTGAATCTCCGCTGTCAGTGGTTCTGAAGGGCTCTCCGCAACGGGTGCACTGGCTCGCGTGAGCCTGTTGGATGCTTTGCCTGAGCCTGACCAGAAACAGGGCCACGGCCAGGATGGGCAGCATGAAGTTCAGGGCGATGCCCTTGTCCTTGAGGTGCTCGGTCCATTCAGTCGGAGTTGGCGAATTGTAGGCGTCCATCAGGGCTCTGATCCGTGCCTGCGTGTCTGGCAGGGGAGAGGCGAAGGTCCGTTGATCCTTCTTGGACTGGTTGACCGCCTCCAGCCGCTCGTAAGCCACAGGATCCAACATCCTGGCCTCGTCCTGCTTTCCAATGCCAAGCACCGTATCCAGATGTTCGAATGCCAGCACACTTTGATTCACCAGGATTTCGATGCTCCTGGGGTTGACCTTGAAGGCATTGTCGAATTCCTTGGAGGCATCCTCGTGCTTATTCTGCTGGTAAAGGGAGACGCCAAGGTTGTTCAGCACCTCGGCCTGGTCGGGGTGATGGCCCAGCAGCTCGCGGAAGGTCGTCTCAGCGGCGATCCAATCCTGCCTCTGGAGCTGCTGCCAGCCTTTCAGAAACTCTCGATCCAGCTCTGGGAGGAATCTCAGGACCTTGGCATCCGCCACCCGCACCTGAGGCTGCAGTTGGAGGGCCACGATACTGGGGGGCGGCTCATAGGAAGCCTGGGGTTCAAAGACTGCCAGGACGGGGTGGACGAGCTGTAGCACCAGAATGAAAACGGCCGCTTTCACTTCTTTGCCGTTCAAAAAGGGCGCGAGCAGCCAAAGCCAGAACATGGCCAGGACGCCTGGATCCAGACCCGCGACCACCGGAAGCGTGATGACGAGGCCACCAAGCAGGGCCAGGACAAGGGGGCTTATGCTGCGGCGGAGTTGCCCTTCCTCCCAAAGGTGCCGGAAGACCCGGCGATACCGCATCGTGAGACAGAGCGTCCAGCCCCAGAGCAGCATGGCAGCCATCACCCTCAGCCAGCCTGCGTGATGCACGATCCAAAGCCAGCGGTTGGTGGGGTGGGTCATCCGCAATTGATTCAGCTTGATGACATCCGGCAGGCTCCAGATGTAGCCACGGATGCCTTGCTGCCTCATGAGGGTGATCCGGGTTCCCAGGAGCGACGGATGGCCTGGAGTCCAGCGCTCAACGGTCTGAATCACCTGCAACCCCAGGTCTGGATTGCCATTCTTGCCCAAAGCCCTGGCCCAGAGCGCCATGGCATCCACCAGGGGCATCACGTCGATGGTGGCGTAGCCGCGCCTCAGCAATTCCACTTCCTGCACCGCCACCTGGATGGCTTGCGGATCGCCGCTCTCGAATGCCTTTTGAAGCCGCTTGGCCCGATGGCTGAGCGCTATGGCCGGAATAAGCTCAGGAGCCGGAAGCGGCTGCGCGGCTGGGCCCGGCGGACCTGCAACCACCGCTGGCTCGGGGGCAGGCCCCGCCTTCGGGGCTGGTGGAGGCGCCGCCCAGACTGACACCGACATCAGCATGAAACTCAACGCAATCAGAGTTCGGCTGGATCGCATGGGTTTTCCTTAGGCTTGGAGGCGCGTTGCATGGGGATGGTTGTTGGTGGCCGCCGGCTGGAGATCAAGGATGCGCATTCGGAGGTGATAGAGCACTTCTTCCAGCTCACCCGATTCGGCTTCTGTCAGATTGCCTTTGACTTTAGCTTGGAGAATGTTGATCAGGTCCACATAGAACCTTGCCACAGTTGCATTAGCGGGGGGTTGTTCCTGCATTTCCGGATGGGGCACGCCCATTGCCATCAGAGCCTGTTCGGCCAGCAGATGAACCAATCTGGAAAAGGACGGTTCAGGAACCGATGCCTTCATTTAGGACCCCGGGATTTTCCAGAAGCCTACCACACCCTGACATCCACAGCCGAATCAGCTTCAGATCTTAGGTTTGTGGCAACCGTCACTTGTCCGCACCCTTGTTGCAATGGGAGCATGTACTTCTTAGATTCGGGAGGATCCAATGCGCAGATTAGTTCCCTTGTTCCTAACCTCGGCCATCTGCCTGACCCTGGCCGCCGACACCACCGGCGGCATCACCGGCAAAGTCATCACTAAAGGCGGCCAGCCCATCCCGAATGCGGTTGTGTCCCTCAAACGTACAGATATCACATCCGTCAAAGAGATAAAGGCCGATGCCAAGGGGAAATTCATCCAGGTGGGCTTGAATCCCGTGGAGTATGACGTGCAGGTTCATGCCCCTGGGTTCGTGGATGTCAAAGATCACCTCAAAATTCCTCTCGGGGAATTGATGAAGAAGGAATTCACACTGCTGACTCCCGAAGAAGCAAGATCCGTCGCCCCAACCGCCACAACCGCTGCCCCAGTGGACCCCAACGCCATGCTCGAGGATGCGGGCTATGCCGCTTTCAATGAAGCTACTAGCCTTTACAACGCCCGGGAGTGGAAGAAAGCCGAACCCTTGTTTGAAAAGGCATTCAATTCCTTGAATGAATCCCTTTCGAAGACCAAGGATGAGGCTGCGAAAGCAGAGACGCAGGAAAAATTCAAAACGGTCTCCCGCGTCTATGGCCTCGTGCTCTACGAAGTGGGCAAGGAAAATAAAATCATCGCCAAGTTGGATCAGGCCAAGCCTTTGTTGGAAAAAGCCTATGAACTGAACAACAAGGACATGCGCCTGATAGATGCATTGCTCAATATTGCCAAGGAAAAAGGAGATAAGGAGGGAGTTGCCAAGTACCAGGAAGCAGTTGAAATAATCGTAGGCCCGCGCCCGGAAAACGCTTACAACGATGGGGTGGTTGCCTACAATGCCAACAAATTCAAGGTGGCCAAGGAATTCATTCTGAAAGCCATCCAAATCGATCCGAAATTTGCCGACTCCTATTACATGCTGGGCCTCATCGAGACCAACAACAACAGCTTGAAATCCGCAAAGGAAGCCTTCAAGAAGTGCCTGGAATTGGCGCCTGCGGGCAAGCACGCGGCTGAGTGCAAGGAATTCATCAAGGCGCTTTGAAGGCGGTGGGCCGTGGGCTCTTAGCCTACGGCCCGAAGCCTACCACCTACAGCCGAGAATCAGTCCTTCAACTCAAGGCTGATGGGACAGTGGTCGCTGCCCATCACATCCGAGTGGATGACGGCGTCCTTCACCTGCGGCAGGAGCGGGGAGCTCACGAGGAAGAGGTCGATCCGCCATCCGACATTCTTGGCCCGCGCGCCGCCCCTGGCGGTCCACCAGGTATACAGGCCGGGCATGCCCGGGTTCCGCTGGCGGAGCACATCCACCATGCCCGCCTTCAGATAGGCCTGAAAGCCTTCACGTTCTTCGGGAGTGAAGCCTGGATTCTTCACATTATCTTTCGGCCGCGCCAGATCAATCGCTTCGGGTGCGACATTCATGTCGCCGGTAAGGATTATTTTTTTCCCTTGCTTGTGCCGGGCTTTCAGGATTTCCGCCAGGTCCGCCGCGAATTTCTGTTTGAAAGGCAGACGGACAAGCCCGGCCGAAGCGTTGGGAAAATAGCCGGCGATGAAGGTCAGATCAGCGAGTGTGCTGACGATGATGCGGCCTTCGGCATCCACTTCAGGCAGGCCGAGGCCCTGTGTGTGTTTCCACCCGGAACCCCTGCGGGTCAGGGTGGCGGAGCCTGCATAGCCTTTTTTGGCCTTTGACGGGAACCAACACACGTCGAAGCCGGCCTCAAGCTGCTTGCGCACCCCCAGTTCTATTTCATCCCATTCGCAACGGATCTCCTGAAGGTTGAGAACGTCTGGATCGGCCTCCTCCAGCCACTCCATGAACCCCTTTTTGAGAACGCTGCGGAAGCCGTTGACGTTCCAGCTGATGAATTTCATGAAAACTCCGAATGCGCAGTGTTCAGTCTTTGAGCGCTTTATAGGCCGCCGGATCAAAGCCGATGACTGTGCGCCGCGGATGCACCAGGATAGGTCGTTTCAGCAGATTGTTGTCCAGGACCATCAGTTCGATGGCCTCTGCCTTCGAAACCTTCCGGCCCGCCAGTCCCAGTTCCTTGTACCTGGGGCTTCTGGCGCCCAGCATGGGTGCCGGATCATCTGGCAGCAGCAGCTCCAATTCCCCAGCATTCAGGGGCGTCTTGAAGAAGTCGCGCACAACCACCTCGATGCCCAGTTCCAGCAGTTCCGCCTTGGCGTTGCGGCAGGTGGTGCAAGAGGATTTCATCCATAGGACGGGTTTCACAATGACTCCACAAAGCGCTCCCAGAGACGCGCGGACTTGATGCGCCAGTAGGCCATGAGCAGCAGGACCGGAATCCCCTTGAATCTACCCTCGTGCAACAGGACTACGCGTTCGCCGCTGCGCCGCACCACATAGCGGGACCGTTCCTCGACGCCCATGACAGGTTTGTCCCTGTGCTCAATCTCGACATGGCCAGCCTCGTTCACAACCAGGTGTGGAGATGCGCGTTCATGGCGCGGGTGCCATGCGCCGTAGCGCTCGCCATCCATCAATTTCTCCACCACGCGTTCGAAGGGCGCGTTGGTATCCCGGAGCAACTCGAAGGACCAGACCGGAAGTTTCACTTCACGATGAATCCCGGTTTCGCGTCCTCCGGCGGGGCTATGAGGTAGGGCTTGCTGGCGTTGTCGCTGGCGGCCAGCAGCATGCCGTGGCTTTCGATGCCCATGAGCGCGCGGGGGGCCAGGTTCGCGACCACCACTACCTTTCTTCCGATAAGCTCTTCCGGCGAGTACCCCGTGGCGATGCCGCCCAGGATCGTGCGCTGCTCAAAGCCAAGATCCACGGTCATCTTGATGAGTTTCTTGCTCTTCGGCACGGCTTCCGCAGTTAGAATCTGCCCCACGCGCAGATCGGTCTGCGCGAAGGTGTCGTAATCGATGATGGGCCGGAGTTCCGGCACGTCGAGAGGCGTTGACACCGCTTCAATGGGAGCGGAAGCCGCTTCTTCAATGGCTTTCATTTCGGCTTCTTTGTCGATCCGGATGAAGAGGGGTTTTGGCTCTCCGACCTGGACTGGCGTTTTGATCCTGGGTAGGCCTCCAGCAAATCTGCCTGGCTCGTCGACCCTCCCGGTCTGCCCAAGCGATTCCCAAAGTGTCTGAGCCATCGCTGGCATCACCGGCGCCACCAAAATGGAAATGTTGTGAAGCGATTGGTAGAGCAACTGCAGGACCACGTCCAGTTTTTCATGGGCCTGCGGGTCTTCCCGCTCCCGCTTCGCGAGAACCCAAGGAGAAGCTTCGACAATGTAGGAATCGAGTGATCTGATGAGATCCCAGATGACACTCAATGATCCGTGAAAGTTGTTTTCAGCCGCGAAGGCTCGTGCGTTGTCGAAAGTCGATTTCTGCCATGCGATGATCTTTTTATCGGACTCGTCAAGACCTCCAGCTTCACCGGCTGGGTCCGGCATCCCTGAGACGACGCCCTCTCGATATTTCTGGATCATCGCGATGCTGCGTGCCGCCAGATTTCCCAGGCCGTTGGCCAGATCCGCGTTAAGCCGGTCCATGAATCCCTCGAATGAAAAACTACGGTCGTGGCCTACCTGCATATCGCGCATGAAGTAGAAACGCAGGGCGTCGTTGCCGAATTTCAGCAGGGTGTCCGGCCGCACCACGTTGCCCTTGCTCTTGCTCATTTTATCGTCGCCCATGAGCCACCAGCCGTGGGCGAGGATCGTCTTCGGCAGTTCAAGGCCCATGGCCATGAGGAAGGCCGGCCAATACACCGCATGGAAGCGCAGGATATCCTTGCCAACCAGCTGCAGATCGGGCGGCCAGGCTCCTTCGGGCGCGCCCGTGAGATAGTTCAGCAGCGCGTCGAACCACACATAGATCACGTGCTTCCCATCGACAGGCACGGGGATGCCCCAATTGATGGATGTGCGGCTGATGCTGAGATCCTGCAATCCGCCCTCCACGAACCGCTTCACTTCGTTGAAGCGGAAGTCCGGCTGCACGAATTCGGGATGCGCCGCGAAGTACTCCAGCAATGGTTGCTCGTACTTTGACAAACGAAAGTTGTAGGTTTCTTCTTCCAGCTCCACCAGTTGATGCCCGAGCCCTTGGGCTTGCAGTTCCTTGGCCTGCATTTCCGTCACGAAGGCCTCGTCGCTGACGGAATAGAGGCCTTTGTAGGTGGACTTGTAGATGTCGCCGCTATCGAGCAATTGCTGGAAGCGCGCCTGCACGACCTTGCGATGGTCTTCATCCGTGGTGCGGATGAAACGGAAATGGGTCATGTCCATCTGCTTCCAAAGCTCGGTGTAGTTGGCGACCACTTCATCGGCCAAGGCCTTCGGCGTGATACCCCGCGCAGCCGCGGCCTTTTCAACCTTCTGGCCGTGCTCGTCGGTGCCCGTGAGGAAGGCCACATCCTCGCCCATCATCCGGTGGAACCGAGCGATGACATCCGCCAGCACCGTGGTGTAGGTGTGGCCGATGTGGGGCCGGTCGTTGACGTAGTAGATGGGCGTGGTGATGTAGAAAGGCTTGGACACTGATTGACTCCGCGTCTTTCAGTCTACCGAAGCGAGGTGCGAGGTGGTGAGGCTTGAGGTGGCGAGGTTCAATAAGGCTGCGGCCAGAGGCCGTACTAGCTAGCGGGCCGAGGAGCGCCTCTCATACCCCATGCCTCACGACCTCATTCCTCGATGAGGGTGGCCTTGATGATGCGGTCGTCGGCGCGGATGGCCTGCACCACTGCTGTGTCGGCGGTTTGGCCGAAGACCGTGTGCACACCGTCGAGGTGGCTCGGCGCGGCGCCATTGCAGATGAAGAATTGGCTCCCGCCGGTATCCTTGCCGGCATGAGCCATGGAAAGGGCGCCGAGCTTGTGCTTGTTGGGATTTCCTGAGGTCTCGCATTTGATCTTGTAGCCCGGGCCGCCCGTGCCCGGGATCCCATTGGACCCCGCCCTGGTATTCGGGCAGCCACCTTGGATGACGAAATTCGGGATGACCCGGTGAAAGGCCAGCCCATCGTAGAAGCCAGCACTGACCAGCTTCTTGAAATTCGCCACGGTGCCCGGTGCATCCTGGTCGAACAGCTCGATGTTGATGTCGCCTTTGGCGGTCTGCATCAGTACGCGGCTCATGATCACTCCTTCATGCAATCATCCAGAATAAGATGGAAAGCAGACGGAGGCAGCATGAATTCCAGATGGGCAGCCCTGCTGGTCCTCCCTGCCCTTGCATCCCCTGCCCCACCACCGGCCGCACTTCCTAAAAACACAGTGGAACTCGGGGGGACGCGTTACGTGTTCCGTCCGGTGGAATTGATCCTCTCCACGCCCACCGCCCGGATGAAGCCGCAGCGGATGTTCCGCCTTTCGGGGCGGCTGGTCCCCACCGCGGGTGCCGCCATCGCCATGGAACTGACGGCTTCGGAAGGCGGTTCCATCTACTTGCTCAAGCTGACCCGGTCCAGGGGAACCGGGCAGGATGTCTGGGCCGCGACCATGAAAACCAAGGTGGAGGTGCTGGACCTACAAGCCAGGCCCGGGGGCAGTCTCCACCTCAGGTTTTCTGGCCCCTTGGCCGCGACGCTTGAAAAGGGCGGCGCCTTCACCCAGTGGAATGGTGAAATCCGGGCCCGTTTCAATGGGATTTCGGAGTGAGGCTTAGCGCGTGTTTCAGAATGAGACGGGGCCGCGGCGCCTCATTTTGAAACACGCTCTGAGCTCCTTTTGCGACACACTGGTGGTTGGAGATCGAACATGAAGCAAGCCCATCGATTGGCTGTCGTGTCAGTATTCGCGTTATTGACTGTGCTCGGCTGCAACAAACCCAAGGCGATTCATTCCGTTGCCAAGGCGGTTCCGGTGAATGTCCCAGGCGGAACCCTCACCCTGTCGTTCACCCGGAAGGTACTCGGCCCCCTGGAATTCAGTCTCGACGGCGTTCACATCCCGGTGAAACAGAGTGCGAAGGGCGGCAAGACACTATTGGTCACGGGCATCTCCGAAGGCCGCCATCGCTACTTTGTTGAAAGCAACCGCGATGCCTTTGGCCCAGATCAGGGCGAGCTAGAGATGGGCGCTTCAAAAGGCGTCTACTACGTGGTGTTTGCCCAGCGTTTCGAGGCCGTTCTTTATGGCAAGACCACGGCCATCCCCCCCGCGGAAGGTCTTCCTGGTGTCAGCGCCATCTTGAAATGACCATCGTGGCCAAAACCCGCCTCCACGATCGCGTGTTGAGCGGTCATGGAACCTTGATGGGGCAGTGCCTGGGAGCCGGGCTTCCGGTGGCCTCCAGCTGTTCGGGGCGCGGTGCCTGCGCCCGTTGCGCCGTCTCGGTGCTGAGCGGCATGGAGGCCCTGTCCAGGCCAGGCAGCCATGAACTGCTGGTGCTGTCCCGGAATGGCTACCCCGAGGACGTAAGGCTCAGCTGCCAATGCCGGGTGATGAACCGGGGAGCTCAAGTGCTCATCACTACGGGCTATTGGTGAAGCTCCGGAGCTTGATCTGGGTCCCAGTCGCGGTGCTGGCCGCGTCATGGGCGGGATTCACGGCCTATAAAATCCAGGCCGTGGCGGCTGAGTTGGTGAATCCCCCTTTCTATCACCCGAAGCCTCTTCAAATAGTGGATCAGACCTATGCGGAACTGGCCAAAGGCGACGGCCAGGATCCCGGTGGAACCTGGAATTCCCACCAGGTGGATGGCCTCCAGCTCTGGACCTTCCACCGGGCCAAGCCGTCCACGGGAATCGTGCTGTTGCTTCATGGCTTTGGCGACGATCGCTGGGGAACAAGTCCAGCGCTGAAGTGGTTTCCCGGGCAGGATGCGGCGATCTTCACCTACCTGCGCCGGGATGACGCGATGCGCGGCGGCGAAGCTGCGCCGCCCGTGACCTTTGGCGCACGGGAATCCGAAGAAGTTGTCCGCATGGTCCACCATTTGGAAGCCCAGGGCTGGAAAAGAAACCAGATCCTGCTCATGGGTCGCAGCCTTGGCGCCTCGGTGGGACTTCTGGCCCTGGTCCAACTGGAATCCGACGGCCAGGGTCCCCTGGCCGGCCTCATATGGGAGGGTGCCCCTTCCAGTTCCCGCAGCTTTGGTGAAGCGTTGGTGCGTGGTCCCAAGAATCGCCTGTGGCACCCGCTCGTGGCACCCCTGGCGGGAAAATGCGGCAGCGCTCTCGCAGCCAGACGCGGAGGCTACCAGGTCCGTGAAACCGATGTGCTGGGCCGCATGGGAGATCGCACCCTCCATACGCCCGCCTTGTGCTTCCTGGCCACCGAGGATCGCCTGGCTTCGCCCCAGGCCCAACGGAAAATGGCGGATCACTTCAGCAAGGTCCGCCTTCTGGAAATCCCCACCTGGCACCTCAACTGCTCGGTGGTTCTGGGTCCGCATTATGCAACTGCCATACGGGCGTTCACGGATGACGTGCTGAATCTGGATGGCGCTGGGCGGTAGGCGCAGGGCCATGGGCTCCATGATTTCCGATTGACGATCGTGGGCACTGAACCGCGATGCGGATGGACTCTCGACTTTTGACTTTTTTACTTTTCGATTTTTTGACTTTTTGACTCTCTACCTTAAGGCTTCATCGGATCTCAGCCCACGCCCGCAAAAAGAAGGGCCTCCGAAGAGGCCCTTCCGCAAAGATGGATGTTCTCTACTGGTCGTTCATGATCTTGGCGACGAGCTTGGGCGACATGAGCTTGATGATGGGTTCGAAGACCTGGCTCACCATGGTCTGGTCGTACTGGATCTCTCCGCCAGTGCCCGCGACCTTCACGCCCACATTGCTCACTTTGCTGTCATCGCCTGCGGCGCCGATGATCTCGCCGGTTTCCACATCAATGACGCGGGCGTCCAATCGTCCGGAGAATTCGGCCTTGGCAATGTCCACACTGCCTGCCACCGCGCCGAGGGCACTGTTCCCGGTAAGTCGGCCCACGCCCCAGCCAGTCAGCCCGCCGGTCTTGAATCCGCTTTTCTTGAAAGCGAAGCGGGTGATCTTTCCGGTGATCATGTACTTCACGCCGAGCAGCTTGCCCAACTTGACGGCGGTGGCGGGATCAACTTCGCCGCTCTGGCCGAAAGCCTGTTCGCCGCGGATCTTTTCCAAAGCGGCGCGATCAATCAGCCGGATCTTGCCTGAACCGGCTTCCGATAGCTCGGTCACAAAGAGATCCTGGATGACACTGGCCATGCGGGATTCGCTGTTGTGGTTGTCGCCGTACCAGGACCAGCCTTCGTAGGCATTCTTAGCTACGGGAAACTCAAGGATGGCCACGCGCGGCCGCTTGGATTTTTCAACCTGTGCGTTGAGCGCCTGGCCAGAAAAAGTGAATCCCAGCAAGATGGCCGAAGCCATGAAGAGATTTCTGAACCGCATTTTGAAACTCCTTTTAAAAATGAAAGTTACTTGGAATCGTCGTCAATGAGCTTGCTGCGGAGTTCTTTGCCCAGTTTGAAATACACCACCCGCTTGGGTGGTACTTGTATGCTGTCACCGCTGCGCGGGTTCCTGCCGATGCGGGCTTTCCGATCCCGCAGCCGAAAACTGCCGAAGCCCCGCAATTCCACGCCATCTCCGGTGCGCAGCGCGCCCACGATGCTGTCGAGGAATACATTGACCAGAAGGTCAGCATCCTTCTTTCCGAGGTCCAACCGCTCCATCAAGTGCTTGGACAAATCAGCTTTGGTGAGTGTTTCCATCGAATCCATGGGATCTCCGGGATTACTTGGGGGGTGACACCCATCATCACCGAGTCCTGGCTAGGGTCAAGTGGCTCTGTTGTCAAAAAAAATAGGGGGGCAAAACCCCCCTATGCAAAAAACCTTGTGATTTCAGTTCATGATCCAATCCAAAAGGAAGCGTGGGCCCTCTCCGGAGGCGCCCTGGGAGCGGAAGTCCCGTTCTTTGGTTGACCAGCCGCCGCTGAGGTCCACATGGGCCCAGGACGCATGATCCACGAATTCCGACAGAAACAGCCCCGCGGTGATGGAACCGCCCCATCGGATGCCCGTGATGTTCTTGATATCAGCCAGAGAGCTGCGGAGCAGTTCCCGGTATTCCTCTACGAGAGGAAGCTGCCAGAGGTGCTCGCCTGTGGCGTTGCCCCCGTCCAGCAGGCGTTCCACCAGTTTCTGATCGGTGCCCATGATGGCGTTGACGCCATCGCCCATGGCGATGAGCGCCGCGCCCGTGAGCGTCGCCAGATCCACGATGTGGTCGGGCTTCATTTCAGAGGCCCAGTCCAGCAGGTCCGCGAGCACCAGCCTTCCCTCGGCATCAGTATTCAGGACTTCAATGGTCTTGCCCTTGCGGCTTCGGAGCACATCACCTGGTTTGTAGGCATTGCCACCCGTCATGTTTTCCACCAAACCCATCAAACCGGTCACCTTGACCGGAGCTTCGAGCTGGGCGCAGGCCACAAGGGTGGCCAGCACGATGGCTGCGCCGGTCATATCGTCCTTCATGGTTTCCATGCTCGCCGCATCCTTGAGCGACAGGCCGCCGGAATCGAAGCACACGCCCTTGCCCACCAGCACGATGTGCTTCTTG
>JANYJQ010000036.1 GCA_025358435.1 Holophagaceae bacterium | reverse complement strand
CCCCCCCCCCCCCAAGAAAAATTGCAAGAGAAAAAAATGAAATCTGTTAACTAAGCACTCCCGCAATGCACGCGCTCAAGAAATTCGCCAAGGTCCCCGCGAACATGGCCTTGAGTCCCAACCGCGCCAAGTCGCCGCGGCGCTCGGGGATGAGCGCGCCAATACCGCCGACCTGGATGGCGATGCTGGAAAAGTTGGCGAAGCCACACAGGGCGAAGGTGGAGACGAGCTTCGCCTTGGTGCTGAGGTGGGGCAGGCCTGCCGCCATGGCCTTGGCGATCGCATCAGAGGTGTCGGCCACCGGAATTTGTCCCAGCTGGATGAAGGCGACGAATTCGTTTACCACCATGCGGGTGCCGAGCAGCGAACCTACCGTGCCGGCCTCTTTCCAGGGAACGCCCATCAGAAAGGCGAAGGGCTTGAACAGCGTGCCCAGGATGATTTCAAGGCTGCCGCCGGGATAGGCGGCCTTGATGAGGCCGTTGAGGAGCGCCACCAGCGCGATGAACGCAATGAGCATGACGGCCACATTGAAGGCCAGGCTGCCGCCTTCGAAGGCGCCTCGGGCAGCTGCGTCAATCACATTCGCATCATGATTTGGAATGTCGACTTTGAGCTCTTCACCAACCACCATCTGTGTTTCGGGCTCTTCGACTTCAGGCTCCAGGATCTTGGCGATCATCACGGCGCCGGGCGCGGTCATGATCACGGCCGTGAGCAGGTGCACAATGTCCACGCCGGCGATTTGCACGTAGGCCACCATGATGGAACCCGATACGTGTGCCATGCCCGCGGTCATGATGACCATCAATTCGGAGCGGGTGAGCCGCGACAGGAAGGGCCGGATGGTGAGGGGCGCTTCGGTCTGGCCCATCAGGATGCTCGCCGCGACGCACACGCTTTCGGCGCCGCTGACTTTCAGCACGCGGCCCATGGCGCGGGCGCAGGCGCCCACGACCCACTGCATCACGCCGAGGTAGTAGAGCACCGCGAAGATGCTCGCCACGAAGATGATGGTGGGAAGCACCACAAAAGCGAAGACCATCCCCATGCGGCCAATCGAATGGTGGGTGGCATCGATCACCGGCGCGCCCATTCCTCCTGCCGCGCTATCCGCGAGAGGCCCGAAGACAAAGCTGGCGCCGTCGTGGGCGTATTCCATCAGGTGCTGGACCACGATCCGGATGTTGTTGAAGGTCTTGCCTACCAGATTGCCCCAGAGCAGCCCGTAGACCACCACCCCGAAAATGCCCCAGTTAAACTGTTTGCTTTGAAAGCTCGCGAAGCGCCTCAGCAGCATCGGCGTGAACATCAGCGCGAAAATGATCCAGCCCAGACCGTAGAAATGCGCCTGGGCAGTGCCTTCATGGAGCCAGAAGCCGGGCCATGGCATCAAGCCCTTGAAGCCCAGCATCTGTGAAAGCAACTCGCCCTTGAGCACCACGATTGCGAAGAGCCATTGCAGGCCAAGACCCCAGGCCACGGTCTTCCAATGGATATTACCGCGATGGCGGCTCAACCCGATGGCGATGGCCATGAACACAACGATGCCAATGAGGCCGATGAATCGCTCCATGCCTACTCCTTAATCATTACGCTTTCAGAGCTGTTGATTGAGGGCTTTGACAGCTCTGATCATCTCGAACCGGGCCCGGCCCATGATGCCTTCCCGGTGGATGATCAGCACCAGCGTGCACCCCTCCGCTGCGCCCATCATCAAAATCCAATGCTCCTGCGTAGCGAAGGCGATCTGTTCGATTTCACCACTGTCGAATTCCTCGATGGCCTGGGCCAGATGGCGCTTGACCGTTTGTTGATAGGCACCGAGCAACTGCAAGGCGTCATTGGGCACCTGGATCGTGCGGGTGGCTATGGGTTCGCCATCCTTATCGCTAAAGGTGGCGGCGAGGGCTTCTGGCACCCGCTCAATCAACTGATCCAGGATCTGCTGGAACATGGACGCACTCCGGGGGTTGGGATTGAAGCATCATGACCGCTCTATATGCCGCGCGCTACCTGCAGCGCCCAGGCACCCAAGAATAGACCGGCGCTAACCAGCCGCAAAGCCAGGGAATCAGGCAGATCGGGGAAGGGCTCCCCACGCCAGGCGCGGCGCAGATCCCAAACCACCAGGATGGGAGTGAATAAGGATGATCACCACCGCCAGCGGATGCCAATGAAAGGCCATGCGCCAATCGCCTTGAAAAAGAGCCAACCCACATCTCGTAAGGCCACAGGTGGCGCAGGGGAGCCCGGTCAGACTCTTGAAGATGCAAGGGATTTGCTGAAGTTGCCTCGTGCTCAGCGCTCTGGCAACCAGAATCCCGAGCGTGCCCGAAATCGCGAGCCCTGAGGCCAGCCACGGGAAGCAGCGGGCTTTCAAGCCACCACCGACTGCATGACGATCAACCAGGAGATGCCCAGCATTCCGCAGATGCAAAGGGTTGCCAACAGTATGTGCAACGCTGTGGCCGCGGCCCCTTTCCACATGGGTGCATGGTGGAAAGCTGCCAGAGATAGCCCTCGCATCACCCAGAAGTAAGCGCTGGAGAGCATGAAAAGGGGCGCCAATAGCGGACCGGCTATGGGAATGAAACTCAACAAGGCAAAGGCTGCATCAAGAGTCCCTACCTGCATGGCCTCTGCTTCGGCGATGAACGTGACGCGCCAGCTTCCGGTTCTATTCACACCGCGCAGCATCCAAAGGCACATATGGTCCCAGACGGCATTGTGGAGCCAGGCACTGGCGATACCCACCGGGCCAAGCACCAGAACCCAGGGCCAAAGGCTGGCCCAAGGCGGCAAGTCGGGCAGACTCGAAACGAAAGCGCGGAGATCCTCGAAGTTGATATCCGAAGGGAGACGCTGAAGAATTTCCTGCCATATGGGGCCTTTAAGATTTTTTAACATGGGGTAATCGCGGTAGACCGCGTGCAGCATGAGAAGGCCGCCCACAGAGGCCAGGGATCCGCGCAGGAGCAGCATCCACCCGAAGGCTGGCACCAAATCCGGCGCCTCCGCAGCTCGGGCCCGGAATCCCCGCACGGGATGCAGGGTGCAGGTGGCGAAGCGGCGCAGCCGGCGGACGAAATCCATCAAACGCCGCCCTTGAGTCCCTTCGTGAACGCTTCACGGAATTCCTCTCCGCCGGCCAACATCAATGCGCCAAGGCAGCCACCGCAAAGGAGTCCGATCACAAGCAAGGGCATCAGCATGCCCAGCACTCCTCGCCAGGTATCCGTGCGGTGCGCCCGCGCGAATATCACGCCCTGGTAGAAGAAGATGCCCAACTGGGCGCCGATGGTAAGCAGTGCCCCCAGAATGTGCAGGGATCCGGGAAACCGCGATAAGACTAGGTCTGCCAGGCCCACTGGCACCCCAAGGGCAGCCGCGGAATAGAGTAGAAATCGAAACGTGACTGGAAGCCCAAGCCCGGCTTTCGCTCCGCCCACCACCCAAAGACCGCCATGATAAAGAAGCCCCGTGAGTGCGAACGCCATGGCTAAGAAAACCGGCACGAACAGGATGCTGAAGACTGCGATGATCAACCCCGGCCCCACCGGTGCGGCGGGTTTGGGCAATCCCAGGGCTGCCAGGAACCAAGGTTGAGCTGGCCAGAGGATATTGACGACGCCCCCAAGTACCATCGCAGGCATTCCAAGCAAGGCGTAGAACCCAATGGCCGGCCTGATCCGCCTGGAGCAACCCAAGCCTTCCCCGGCTGCTCCCGAGTCCGTCCAGAACAAGCGTGTGGTGGACCAGGCACGCGCCAAGAATCCTGGGTAGTCGCCAAGGTTTTCAAAAGGAAGGGGGCGGCCATCCACCGGGGGCACAGGTTCTTCAGATGGAGATTCGGGCGGCGGGTATGAATTCGCGGGCATCAATGCGCCTTCTTGGAAAAGATCCGTTCGAAATCATGGATGGCGATGGGATCACCTTCGCGCTTCAGTGGGCCCTCAAATTCACGGGGGTCCAGATCAGCGAATTCTCCGAAAAGCGCGATGTTGCCATTTATATAGGCGATGAATTCAT
>JANYJQ010000021.1 GCA_025358435.1 Holophagaceae bacterium | reverse complement strand
CACTCATCCAGGCACGACCGCACCGCACTGAAAAATGGTGCCAAGCATCGCCGCGGCTTGATGCAGCTAAGCCGCGCCACCGCCTTTCTCTCGCGCTGGCGGATCTTCTCCCGGCTTACGCCCAACTGGCGGCCAATCTCCGCCAGTGTCTGCGGCGCTTCCAAGCCCAAGCCAATACGGCGACCTAGCGCCTCTCGCCACTTGGGCCTGGAGATGTAGCGGCGTAGCACATCCGTGACCATGCTCTCAAAGCAGCTGAAATCCAGCGGCCTTTCCGGCGTTTTGGCGGCCACCAGGCCGTTGCGCCGCTTCAGGTAATCCAGCACCGTCCGCTGCACCGCCTCCAGCGACAGCAGCCCAAAAGAGCTGCCATTGAGAAGCCGATGGCTGGAGGTACATAGCAGTTGGCCGATGGTGACAATGGCGGCGCCTCGCAACAACCGCGCCAGCCGGGACGGCAGTTCCAATTCCTCCAGTCCGGCCGTCCCGTAGTAGGATTGGTCAAGGTCTTGGCTACGGGCCAATCCACCACAAAAGAGTGGCAGGCGCCTGGCCCGGCTCTGGCTGAACCGCCTGCTAAACAGCGGCCGGCTACCTACTCTACCCGATTGGCCAGCCCGCGCCGCCACTGCCAGCCTCCTGCGTATCTCCTGCTGCAACGCCTCCAGCGTATCAGCGCTGGCCTGGCCAAAGCCATTGATCGCGTCTGCGCGACGGCAATCCAAGTCGAGTAGCTGCTGGGTGCTCTTCACCTTCAATTCCCGCAGAGCACGCCGCACCCGACCAGGCAAAGGCATTATCGCCTCTTCAAAGGAAATCGCGTCTGGCGTTTCAAGCAGCAAAATCAGATTGTCCAGCGGCGATTTCTGCACAGCACCCTTCCTTCTGACCATCATTTCACTGGCAAGTTTGCATGATAGCCTGAGCAATTCCAGGGTCAATCGCTTGTCCCAGCGAAATTGTATCCACTGAAATTGGCCCGCGTGCGCGCCCCACGCGGTGGCATGTACGGGGATTTGGCCACTCGCATGCCGGCCGCCGCGGCACGCCGATTCGTCCCTGCCACCAGCCCATGCGGAACGCCCGGTGCGTCTATCTCCCTAATGAAGCCGATCATCATCGCCGTTGTCGCTCTCGCCCAGGTTGGTTGCGCCCTGTTGCAGCCCAACGCCCAGGTGCGGCAGTCATCAGCCACGCAGCCGGCCGGAAAGGTGAATGCCGGGGTGATGGCCCCGGTTGGGGGCGTGGTGAGTGCGGCCGTATCGGCCAATCGAGAAGTGGGATCGTCCACCGCCGGCGCTGGCTCAACCGCCTACACGTTTGTCGGCAGCGCCTGGCCGACCGTCGTGTTTGGACTGGGGTGCGGGGCTCTCCTGATGCTGTGGCAGCGGGAAAAACGGTCGCATCGGCGGACCAGGAACAAGGGCGGCTGGGCATGACAGTGGCCGATGGGGGGAACCGGGATACCTGTCGCTGGCCAGCGCCTCATGCCACCAGGGTCTGTCCATCTGCTCCATCCCTCCACTTGACCTTGAGCCAGAGTGGATTGTCCACGCATTTGCGGACGCTGCCGATGAATTCGCTATCCTTGTGCTTGAGGACAATGCCCTCGCAGCCGCGCAGCGTCTTGGAGTACCGAAAAAAGTCAGGGTAGCCAGACCGGACGCAATCGACCAACCGCACCCTGGGGGCCGGGTCGGACTTGGTGAACAGCCAGCAGAACCGGGTAAACCGTTCGCCAGCGCCCAGGCCGCCCAGCCACTGGCCCTTGATCGCCAGGGCATCAAACAGCCAGAGTGATTCGGGTTGCCCATCGCGCCGGCCCATCCACTCACCATCCAAGATACACGGCGGCACATCGGCCAAGGCTTGGGCAATCTCGGCCAACAGTGATTGTGAGACGGGGATGACTTCATCGTGGCGGCTGGTGAGTAGCGCCCGCTGGCCATCCCAATCGACCAGGGCACGCCAGCCATCGAATTTGAGCTGCGCCAGCCAGTCGCTATCGCGGAGTGTGGGGAGAATGCCTGAACTACTGGTAGTTGGCTTATCAGGAAATCGAAACATGGTAGACCTCCATCTATCTGTGCCTGTGCGGAATGGCGCAAGAGAAAAGCCCCCAGCGGCAGAACCGCCGGGAGCCCAGCCCATCCCGCCGTCAAGGAATCCTGGGCTACTGGCGTAAGGCGGGCTTATACGGCTTGATGGCCTCGGTATCCATGAACGGGCGGGCCTGGGCCTCAACGTCGGATTTGAGAGTGAAGTCGGTATGGAACGTCTCCGTCACTTCGGCAAACTGCTTGACGGCGAAGCTGCCAGCGAACTTCTCCGGTCCCAGGGCTTCGATGAGTTTGCCAAGCAGTTCCTGATCCTCAGCCGCCGCCTCGGTCAGTTCCAGCTTGGTGCGGGTCTTGAAGTAGCGGTCGGCATCCGGCCCGAAGGCCGCCTTGATCGCCGGCAACTGCGGCATCCCAACCGCGCAATACTGGCATTTCTGTGTCATGTTCAGCTTGCCGTTGATGCGCACGGTGGATTCGACCCTGCCCAGACGGCGGCATTCGGCCAGGCGGGCGGGGGCGGCGAAGGCGAGGATTTGTGCCTCAGCCGTGGTGCGTATCCCCTCCCACTTTTTGACCTCTCTGTCCGCCTCCAGCCATTGGCTGATGGCGGCGTCCATCGCCGGCTCGGTGAGCTGAGGTTTGGCGTCTTTGCTCCCCTTCTTCTTTTCCGTCTGTTGCGCCATGCCGGCAAGCAGCGCCATCGGATCAATCTGCGTGGTGGTGGCCATGAGCCCTCCAATATGAACCAATCCAACCCCCTGATACCTTTGGATGCCTGTGCGGAATGGCGTTGTCCGGCGCCTGAGCGGCCCTGGTGTCGCTGCGGCCTGGTCGCCGCAGGCCGAAGAAGAAACCGAAGGTCGGTCGCCCTCGGGGGCGCACTGTTCTTGAGATGCCAGAAAAGGGAGCGGGCCGGGAAGGTGGCCGGCGTTGGGGCGGCCATCGCGGCAATAGAG
>JANYJQ010000209.1 GCA_025358435.1 Holophagaceae bacterium | reverse complement strand
TTCGAGAGCGTGCCCGCCGAACTCCAAGCCCCCTTCCGCGCCTTGCAGACCCTCAGCCACGGCACCAAGCCCCACAGCGCCAGCACCATCACCATGGACGGCGAGATTGTGCGCGTGGAGACCAGCAACTTGGGCGGTCCGAGCTTCGAATTTGAATGATCACTCTCCGCCATCGCACGGAATCCATCATGCATTCAGCTGGCTGGGAGCTGCCAACGCTTCCAGTGGTCTGGTCGTCTCGAATGACGCGCTGCGCCGGGCTGTTCGTCATCGAAAAAGATGCGCGCGGCATCTGGCATCCTGAGGTCCGCTTGTCCATTCCGCTGCTGCGTCGGCGGGACTGGCCATGGCCTCAAGTGGTTTGCGGCGTCAACTGCCGCGACCCGGAAAGCATCCTTCAGCGCATCCTGGAACACGAACTTATCCACTACAAATTGTGGAAGGACGGCGCCAAGGACTGGGGCCACACCGAAGCCTTCCGGATCATCGCGTACGAGCGTTTCGGCCACCAGAGCATCACCCACGGGATCGGGGTTGAAGAGGGCTGAGGTGATGAGCATCACAAAGGTATGAATCGCTTGAGGCGTTACATATCTATCTGACCTTTATTCAAATATTTGAATGTTATTGTGGGCAATGCTTTGGACCTTTGTTTTTCCTATCCACCAGCCCAGAATGAGGCTCTGTAGCAGGAGGGATGATTCTCTTCTTTCCCCTGCCGCGGATCCGGAGATCAAATGGAACTGGTGCAGCTCAGTTGCCTCGATTTTGCCCACAACCTCAAGTTTGTGGGCCAAAGTGTGGCGCCAGAAAATTTCCGGACCCTATCAGCGAAATGCGAAACGAGAGCGAAGGGCGATCTCATTATCGGCGTTCTTAAAACCGATCTCGTGTGCTCGCCATGACGAACCCAGGACTGGCTTCCGCACCGATGTCCATCGGGCACTTCCGTGTCCAGGGCACCCTTGGCTTCGGCACCGGCCATGTCCTGTATCAAGCCGTCGACAACCGAACGGGCGCGCGGGTGGCGCTGAAATGCAGCCTTCCGGGAAGGGAACACCAGGATCTTGAACCTTCGCTGAAGGGAGAGTGGGAAGCCGCCCAGCGTCTTACTCAACCAGGGATTCAACGAGTATTGGAAATGACCCAGGAGGACGGAGTTGGAACCTACCTGGTTCTCGAATCCCTGGAGGGAACCAGTCTCGCGTCTCTTATCGTGCAGGGAGTCCCCACCTTTCACGGGCTGCACTTGTTGGTGCAACTTTTACACGTGCTGGAATCGGCAGAAAGGGATGGCCTTTTACACGGGGATCTTCGGCCGGAAAATCTGTGGATCAGCCCAACAGGGACCCTTTTGGTCCTTGGTTTCGGCTCAACCAATGGATCGGAGGCGGATACCAGGCCTGGGCCGGCCGCAGATTCTGCCCACACCGCCCCTGAACGGCTGCACGGCGCACCGCCATCGCCCAGTTCTGAATTGTTCGCCCTCGCGGTGACCGCCTTTCAGGTCCTGACAGGGCATCTGCCTTTCGGAAAATCCGCTGAAGGAGCCAAGGATCCGGCCGATTTGGAGAGGGCTCTTAAATTCCCCGTGGATATGCCCATGCCCATGCAACGGGTATTCAGCAAGGCCCTGGACCCGCAGCCGGAGAACCGTTATACCAGCCTGCACGGTTTCATCAGTGTCTTGATTGCCTCCTCCCCCCTGAAGGAGGACCGGCTGGAAGCCCTTCTCGCATTCGTGGATGGAGCCTCCATTCCTGTGGATTTCACTGGTCTTCTTCCGCCCGACGCAGCTCGAAAAAATGATCCCTTGGGGCCGCGGGACACCCAGCCCCTTCCCATCCAGATCCCTGTCGAAGAGCGTGACCACCAATCCTCAGTCATCAGGGCATCCACCCAGGTCCCCAGGGTGTTAGTTGATGCCGCCTCTCCTGACAGCCATGCTGAGGCGCGAACGCGTATCGAGGGATTTGTCAAAGGCCTCCCGGGCGTACTGGAATTTGCCATCTACAGCCAAGGGGAGACACCGGAAGCCACCTCGCACACATACGGGACACTCAGGGGCATTCTGCCGTCCTTCTATCTCCAGATGGCGGATTCCATCCATGACCCAGAGAGCCTGGATTCGGTCAGGGCCATCACCATCAAGAGCCAGAAGCGGGGCTCCATCATCTTGTTCAGGCGCGGTCCTTTTTCGATTGCGCTCCTCCTGAAACCCGGGAAAAACGCCAAGGGCATCCTGGAAGAACTCCGGACCTTGCAGTCCACGTAGATAGACGGGTATCCAACTGTTTTCTGGAGAGGCCATGGAGAGCATCCTGAATGAACTTGCGAGCGTCCAAGGACTGACCGGCGCCTTCATATACCAATCCCCCGGGACCATCCTGCAGAACATCCTTCCACCGGTGTTCAAGCCGGCCAGGCTGCTGAGCATGGGCAAGGCCTTGGTGAAAATCCATGGCGCAGGCGCCCTCAATTTTCCGGATCTATCTGATGTGATCCTAAATTTCGATGAATCCACAGTCATCACCCGCTCGATCGCAGAAAAAACGTGGTTGATCATCTTGGGCGAGCCTGACCTGAACGTGAACATGGCCACCCTTTCCATGAATCTGCTCCTGGATGATCTGAAGACCAGCCACGAACTGGCGCCGAGCGAAGAAAGGGCTGCAACAACGATCCCAGAGGTTTCCGCACCGATCGCCAAGGCGCCTTCTCAGCCCTCGCCGAAGGAGCTGATGGAAAGGGGCCCGTTGGCGCCCGACCTCCAGGCCATGCAAGGAGCCTTGGCAAAGATCATGGGTCCGATGGCAAAGATCATCTTTTCGGAATGCCTTGAAAAGTGGCTGCAGCGGCATGCGCCATCCAGGGAGAAGCTGCCCGATCTCACCAACCTTGTGGTCCGGGAGATCGCGGACCCCGACAAGGCTGCCAAATACCAGCAAATGCTTGTGTCCACTCCATGAATTGGACTACGGAAGGCGCCACATCATGAATCCCCATGAAGACAAGATAGCCCAGCTGAAATCGATCCCAGGCCTGGCCGGCCATGTTCTAGTCGGGCCGAACGGGGAGATTTTGTCCCACGACGCCCCAAATGCCGAGTACCTCGGAGCCCTGGTGGCCATCTGCCGTGGGGGATGTGCGGTCGTAGAGCGGGAACTGGCTTCCTCCCCCGCGCATTTCCTTGCGTTCCATCGTGGCCATAGCGAACGGTTTTACGTCCTTCCCATGGGGAAAAACTCCCTTGGATTCTTCCAGAAGAAGGAGGCCGTCGGTGCGGAACTCCTTGCAGGGGTGGCAGCGTGGCAGGATTCCCTCGATGCCTGAACCAGAGCGGGCTGGTTCAATTCCAGATCCCACCCGATTCGATTGGAGACGACGATGAACGCAATGTATTACGGACGCGCGATCTGCCTGGGCCTCATGGCTCTTGCAGCCCAAGGCGCAGCCTCTGAACCCAAGGGGTTCGAGCTCAAGGTCAGGACCTTGGCAATGGAATGCCGGGACGAAGTCGCGCAGGGCATAGAGGGCTTGATCAAGTCCGGGAAGCTCACCCAGGCGCAGGTCTTCGACACCTTTTACGTTCCGATCGCGAACACCTACCCCCAGAAATTCCATACGCAATACGACCAGCGTTTTGATGAAAGCTTCCGGGATCTGCTTGACGGCTACCTGAAAAAGAACCCCAGGTTCGTTTTCTTCATTCTGTCCGACCGCAATGGCTATGTCCCCACCCACAACAGCGTGTTTTCGAAGCCCCTGACTGGAGCCCGGGAGTACGACTCGAAGAACAACCGGACCAAGGTGATGTTCAATGACCGGACGGGCCTCGCCGCTTCCCGCAACACGGCAGCTTTCCTGCTCCAGGAATACCAAAGGGACACGGGCGAAGTGATGTTCGACATGAGCGTGCCCCTCGTCGTCCGGGGCCAGCCATGGGGTTGCGTCAGGGTCGGATACCGCAAGGAATGACCCACTCCCTGCAAGGACCTGGCGCCCACCTTTTCCACGGCCTTCTCCTATCTTCTTTTCAACTCTATTAACAGGAGCCAACCTATGTTCCGAACCATCAGTTTCAAGATCGCCTTTTTCGCCAACACCATCCTGTTGGTGGTCATGGCCATTGGCACCTACATACTTATCACCCACCAGAACACGAGCTTGGGCAACCAGTTCGTAGCGGAGGGAAAGTTCATTTCGCTGACAGGAGCCAAGGCCGTCGGCCGGATCATGGAAGAGGCGATCGACAATGGCGTCTTCACGGTCCAAGACGCCTTCGACAAAGACTACGTGGCCATCCCGGGGTTCGATCCGCCCAAGTTCCATTCCAAGTACGATTTCTACACCGACAAAGCGCTTCTTGCCTTGCAGGATGAATACCTGAGGAACCCCAACACCCTTTTCGCCATCGCGGTGGACACCAATGGTTATCTGCCCACCCATAATTCCAAGTTCCAGCAAGCCATCACCGGAGACAAGGACAAGGACAAGATCGGCAACCGGACCAAACGGATCTTCGACGACCCGGTTGGACTGGCGGCCGCGAAAAACCAGACCGAAGGGTTCGTCCAGGCCTATTCTAGGGATACTGGAGAATCGCTCCTGGACATCTCTTCGCCTGTTTTCGTTAAAGGCCGGCATTGGGGGAACTTCCGAGTCGGTATGTCCACCACTGCTTTGCAGAAGGCAAAGCAAAGCAACACCATCGACATGATCGCCTTCATGTTCGGTGGACTCCTGATGTCCACGTTTTCGGTGTTTTTCACCGTGAAGATCCTTCTACGACCGCTCACGCAATTCACGCGGATCGCGGGACGGATGGCAGATGGCGACGTGGATGAGAAGATCGTGGCCACATCCAAGGATGAGATCGGCGCCTTGGCTGATGTCCTCGAACGCATGCGGATCAGCCTCAAAGCGGCCATGGATCGGTTATCCAGGAACAAGTAAACCAACTAAACGCCCACTGTCTGGATCCGCCTACAGGAGCGGATTCCAGGCAAGCTGCTGCTCCGATTCAAAAACCCGCGCTGCGCCGGTGATGGGATCTTTGAATTCCAGCCTTTTAGCCAAGAGCTGCAGAGGATGCTCGAAGTCAGGAGGGGCATCAGCTGGAGCTTCGGGTTGGAGTTCGGGATAAAGCCTGTCGTGCAGGATCGGGTGGCCGATGCCGGCCATATGAAGGCGGATCTGATGTTTCTTGCCGGTCTCGGGGCGAACCTCGAAAAGGCCTTTGCCCTGCTGTTCTGCGAGCAGTCTGATGGTGCTCCGCGCGTTTATCGGTCCCTCCACGCAGGCCATGCGGAAGAAGGGCTCGCCCTTTTCAATTCGATTCTCCACGCGCCAGTCCCTAAGATCAGATCCAGCCTCTGCGGCGGCCACAGCATGGTAGATCTTCGTGATGCGGTCCTTTTGGAAAAGGTTGCTGAGTTCCGCGCGGCCATCACGCCGCACCGAGAAAAGGACCAACCCCGCCGTTTCACGGTCAAGGCGATGCAACGGTGCCAGATCGGCAAGGCCTGTCTGAGCCTGGAGCCGAGCCAGCAGAGATTCCCGCACATAGGGGCCCGCTGGGGTCACCGGCAGGAAATGCGGTTTGTCCGCCACGAGAAGCTGCGAGTCCTGAAATATGATTTTGGCTTCGAAGGGGATATCCGGCTCTTTACCGACCTCCCTAAAATAAAGGATTCTTAAGCCAGTGCGGTAGGACGCATCCGCAGCCAGCGCTGGGCCCCTGTCCTCTCGCACCAGGCCCCGCGCCATGCGGGATGCCCAATCCGCCACAAAGGGGAAGCGGTCCTGCAGGAAGGCCAAGACACTTGATGGCGGCGGGTCGAGATTCGGCAAAGTGACCCTGGATGCCTGCATTGCGCGGCTTCGGTCCTCGCCTGCGAATTCATCTGGCTCTGGCATTCCGGGCCTTCCCTTCGACCTCAAGCCTAAGCCATAGCTGTATCCTCATGCCATGGCCCCCATCCCCTGGAACCCAAGTCTTCTGCCCGTTCCTCCATCCTGGGACCAGGAAGATGAAGCGCGGTTGCCGCCCGCTCAGAAACTATACGTTTTGCAGACCCTGCCCTTGCCCACCATCAAAGCCGTCGGCTTTGACATGGACTACACCCTGGCCCGCTATCGCTCCCCAGAGATCGACGAGCTGGCTTTCACGAAATCGCTCCGGATCCTGGTGCGTGAGAAGGGCTATCCGGCATCGCTTCTCGATGCGGAATTCGATCCCAAATTTTCCATCCGAGGCCTGGTGCTGGACGGAGTGAGGGGAAACCTCTTGAAGGTAAGCCGCGAGCGCCGGGTGGTGCGTGCGACCCACGGCACCATGCCCATGGGCCCCATGGCGATCGAAACATGCTATGGCCGCCGCCGCCTATCCACCACGGCCAAGGGTTTTCGAAGCATTGACACCATGTTCGAGATTCCGGAGAGCCATCTTTATGCCTTGCTCGTGGATCGCCTGGACCATGGAAAGCTGCCGGGCAAGGACTATATCCAACTGTTCAACGATGTGCGGTGGAGCATTGACACGGTTCATCGGGATGGCGACATGAAGTCGGAAATCCTAACCCACCACGACTTCTTCATACCCAAGGATCCGCAACTGCCCGCAGCCCTGGATCGCTGGATCCGTGCCGGGAAAAGGCTCTTCCTGCTCACCAACAGCGAGTGGACATTTACGAACGGAGTGCTGGGCCACCTCCTAAATGATGTGGATGAGGCTCGGCCCCGCTGGACCGACTACTTCCACACAGTGGTGGTGAGCTCGAGGAAACCCGCTTTTTTCGCCGAAGGCCATCCAGCGATTCCCATGCAGGATCATGCAAATGTATTCACCGGTGGCAATGCGGACTGGCTGGAGGCAAGGCTTGAAGCCAATGGCGAGCAGGTGCTCTACATCGGCGACCACATTTATGGCGACATCCTGAAGTCCAAGAAGAGCCTCTCCTGGCACACCCTCATGCTCATCCCCGAGCTGGAAGCGGAGCTGGAACAGTTGGAGCTCCACGCCGATGACCTACGCGAATTAGTGAAGGTGGAAACCCAACGGCGGCGCGGCCAGCGGCGCGTGAACATGCTCAGCGACCAGATCGCCCGCAACCGCGAGCATCGCCGGGTTCTGGCGCCACGCATTTCTCCAGAAGCACTGCACGCCCTGGACCGGGAAGCGGCTTTGTTGAATGCTGAATTAGCTGAAGTCCGGCAACGCACCGAAGCCCAGCGAGAAAAGGTGCACGAGTTGAACAGCCACGTGGAGAACTCCTTCAATGAAGTGTGGGGGCCGCTCTTCCGGGAAGGCGACGAACAGACCCGTCTGGCTGACCAGATCCAGCAATACGCAGGCGCCTACACAGGGAAGATCAGCAACCTCTACATGGTGGATCCCAACACCACCGTCTACGCCCCCGCCCTGGCGCTGCCGCACGAGCGGGTGTAGGGGATTGCCTGGGAGCCCCGGCGTGAAAACTTAGCCTGGCCGCCGAAACACCGAACCTGTTCAGTGTAAAGAATGACGAGTGAAGAACAACAATCCCAGAGGTAATCAGAGGAAAAAGAGGTACGCAGAGATCACCTTCACTCGCCCAGTTTCCTCTGCGAACCTTCGCTAGCTCTGCGCCCTCTGCGAGTGTTCTTCTGACCGAATGAATAGGAAACTTCACCGCGCCAGCCGCGTTTCGAGTTCCTTCAGCGCGGTTTCGGCGGCGGAGAAGGCGATTTCCAGTTCCGGCAGGAAAACCGCGGCTTCGAAGATCCGGTTTTCAGCGGCCAGTTCCTCCATGCGGCGCGCGATATCCGTGACCGGCCTGGCGTAGACATAGGCAGCGCTGCCACACAAGGCGTGGGCGGCGGCCTTAAGAGCTTTGGCATCCTTTTCCTGAAGTGCCGTTCGAATATCTGCCATGCGGTCGGGCGCATGGGCCCGGAACATCACCAACAGTTCACGCAGTTCATCGCGGTCCTCGGCATGGATGGAATGCAGCAAGGACACTGTGTCGATGGGGTGGCGGAAATCCGTGGCAGGGATTTGCACGGGCATCTGCATGGTATCGCCGGCGTCTTGTTCCAAAGGTTCGCCATCCGGAGAAAGGGCGATCTCTTTAGAGTCTCCATCAGGTGCGAACGCTGGCATTGGAATGATCAGAGTGGCCTCGGAGGCAACCTTCGATTCCGGTTCCAAGTGTTTCAGAATGGCTTCCCGCAACTCATCCCGGCTAAAGGGTTTGGTAAGCAGATCGTTCATGCCCGATTTAAGAAAGCGTTCTCGATCCCCTTGCAGGGCATGGGCGGTCATCGCCAGGATGGGTAGCCGTCCGCCCGCGGCGCGAATGGTCCGGGCCGCTTCCAGGCCATCCATCCCTGGCATCTGGCCGTCCATCAGGATGAGATCAAAACCACCCCTGGATGCCTGTTCGACCGCTTCTATTCCCGAGGCGCAAAGCGTCACCACAGCGCCCATGGATTTCAGCAGACGCAGGGCCACATGCTGGTTCAGCGGGTTGTCCTCGGCTATAAGGATGCGGCGTCCCGCCAGAGCTTGAGCCGCAGCGCCCACGGGCGCTTCATCACCAGACGTTTCCGCATCGGTTCCAAACCACCCGGAATTGCCGCCGTCAGATCTTTTCGCTGCTTCCTCCAACAACTCGCGCAATTCGAAGGCAAAGACAGGTTTCCGAAGCATCGCATTGAATCCGGCGGCCTTCAGCGCCCAAATTTCGCGGGGCTGGTGCATGGGGCAGAGCAACGCCAGCATGGGCGCGGCTTCGGGATGTTCGGCACGCAAGCTCTTGGACAGCTCCCATCCGCCTATGCCCGGCAAATCCTCATCAAGCAGCACCAAGTGATAGGGTTTCCCATTCCCAGCAGAAACCAGAATGTCTTCCAAAGCCTCGGGCCCGGTGGCTGCAATGCTCGCCTCAAGGCCCCATCGCCAGAGCTGATCAAAGAGCGCGTTGGCGCTTTCCGGCAGGTCATCCGCCACCAGCACGCGAAACTCGCTTGGGAATTTCGCAGCGGCGCTCTCCTCGTTTTCTTTTCCATCGACGGGCTTCAGGCTCAGCGTGAACCAGAAGGTGGTGCCGTGTCCTGCCTCGCTGTCCAGGCCGATGACGCCGCCCATGGCCTCCACCAGCCGCTTGCTGATGGCAAGGCCCAGCCCCGTGCCTCCAAACCGCCGGGTGATGCTCGTATCTGCCTGGCTGAATTTTTCAAATAGCCTGGCTTGTTTATCGAGTGGGATGCTCGGACCGCTGTCCACCACGGAAAGCATCAAGGCATGGCGGTCCTCCTGCTGGTCAGTGACCCGCACCGTGAGCTGCACGAAACCGATTTCAGTGAATTTGATGGCATTTCCAAGAAGATTCAAAAGAACCTGCCGGATGCGTTCCGGGTCGCCCAGGTATTCAGGGCTTCCTTCCGGCTCGAATCTGAGCACCAGTTCCAGACCCTTCTCCTGGGCGCTGACGCTTAGCAGATCCATCAAGTCCTCGCATAGGCCCCGCAGATCCACGGGGACCTCGCGCAGCGCAACTTTTTCAGCCTCGATCTTTGAAAAATCCAGGATGTCGTTGAGGATCGAAAGAAGGGCCTGGCCCGCGCGGCGGATGGTCTGGGCGCTATCCCGCTGCTCCCGGCTGAGGGATGAATCCAGCAGCAGGTCGGTCATGCCCAGGATGGAATGCATGGGTGTCCGCAGCTCGTGGCTCATCACCGCCAGAAATTCGCTTTTGGCCGTGTTCGCACGCTCGGCCTGATCAAGAGCTGTCTGGATTTCTTCCGTTTGCGCATGGACAAGGTCGCCCAACGCCTGGTTCTTGAAACGCAATACCCGGGTTCTCAAACGGAACGCGATGTAGATGAGGGCCAGCGCCACCACAGCATAAAACGCTAGGGCCCATCCACTGCTCCACCATGGCCCCACCATGCGGAAGTACATCCTTGCCGAAGGCCCCCAGGAGGAAGCTCCCGCGCGGCTGCGCACCTCGAAACGATAAACCCCAGGCGGCAGCCCTGCGTAATTGACCTGGGGAGAAGCTATGTCCCTCCAATCGTTCTGGAAGTCCAGAAGCCTGACCTGGTGGCGCACCTTGGCGGGGTTCAGGAAGGACATCGCCGAGAAACGGATCTCCAGCGAGCGGAGCTCATGGGGGATTCTCAGCAGCTGGTCAAAGCGCTTGATGGCGTTGGCATCCTTCGGGCCGAAGCGGGCCTCGGTGAGAATCGTGACGGGGCTCGGGAGTGCGCTACCTTCTCCTTCTGAATGGAACCGACCCAGCCCCGCGGTGGTCCCTACCCAGACATCGTTGATCCCATCACAGAGCAGGGCGCCAAAAATGCAGTCCTCGCCGGGGAGCCCTTCCAATTTTCCGAAGGTATCCAATAGTTTCCCGTCCCATCGGGCCAAGCCCAAAGCCGTGCCCAACCAGAGAACACCGCGCGCATCACAGGCCAAGGCGTTGATCTGGACTCGGCCAAAGCCCTGGCTTTCGCCCACCTGCTCCATGAGTTTCAAGGACGCATCGCTCAGGGAAACTTTCGCGGCGCCCAAGGACCGTCCATATGCGATCCACACTGCGCCGCCAGGAGTGGGGGCTATGCAGCGCACCTCGGTGTCCATCAATCCATTGGCGGATGTGAACCTTCGCCAGCGGCCGTCCTCCAACACTGCAAGGCCCTCGGTCCCACCCACCCAGATCCGCCCTTGCGCATCCTCGGCGATGGACCAGATGTTTTCCTTGGGTGAGCCGCCGGGCAAAGCGACGGATTCGGCTTCCACCTGTCCCGAGGCGCCCGAACGGATCAAACGCAAGCCACCATTGCTGGTGGCAGCCCAAAGGTTGCCTGAACGGTCGAAGCGGAGATCCCGCACGATGGTATCGCCATCACCCAGATCCTTGATGCGTACCGTCGTGAAGCTGCGGCCTGAAGGGTCCCACGCATACAGTGAAGCGCCATCACGTCCCCCAGCCCAGCTCCGCCCGTCAGGTCCAAGGGCCAATGTGAGCGGTCCAACGGGGAAGTGGGTCTGGACCGGTTTAAAGCCGCTTTCGGTGCTTTGGGCGATACCGCGATTGGTGGCAGCCCAGAGAACCCCCTGGCGGTCCCGCAGCAGCGACCAGACCTGGTTGGAAGGCAACCCTTCGTGACTCCGATAGGAACTCCAGGCACCTTGGCCCAGCGCGCGGAAAAGCTGTTCACCCGCCACCCACAGGCTATCCTCGCGATCCACGAAAACCTGCCGGCAATATCCAAAACTCAGGCCTGGATCGGGATGCAGCGGAACCAGTGCATTGTGATCGGCCATGACCAGGCCCGCAACGGTGGGAATCCAGACCCGGCCCTTGGAATCCATGCGCAAATGACCCTCGCTGGAGGCGGTCCCTGCGAGCTGCGGCGCCAGATCCTCGAAAGCCTGCCCCTCACGCCCGCGCAGCAGATGGCCCCGGCTACGGATCCAGATACGGCCTTCGGAATCCCTCAGGACCGAAAAGGCGCGTTCACCACGCAGCTCAGGCAGCGTCGCGGCATGGCGCCAGCGATCACCATCCTGAACCCACAATTCCCCCCCCGCCACCGCCAGCAACCCTGAGGCATCCACCGATAGCGCAGTCGGAGGCGTAGCGGTCCATCCCAGGACGGGCTGGAATCCTTTGGCCGGAGACCCGGCGAAAAAACCTTCAGACGTAGCAACCCAAACGCTGCCGCCTGCAGAGGCAATGGCTCGGATCGCCGCGGCCGAAGCGCCCGGCAGCGCGAGGCGACGGAAGGCAAGGCCATTGAAGTGGAACAGGCCCTTGTCGGTTCCAGCGCAAATACCACCCGCACCATCCCTCGCGAGATGGGTCACCCATGGCCGCTCCAGCCCCTGCTCAATGCCGAACCTTTCGAAGCGGTTGCCGCCAAAACGGTAAGCGCCGTCCTCAGTGCCCACCCACAGGAAACCCTGATCGTCCTGTTCCAGGGCGAACACTGCGAAATTCGTGAGCCCCTGCTCAGCTCCGTAAGCGTGGAAAGCCACGGTGCCGGGGCCCTGAGCATGCATGGTCGAGCCAAGGCAAAGCATGGCGAAAGCGGCCAGACCGCGAAACCACGACCCTCTTTCCCGCATGAACATGATCATGGATAACACAAACTCCAGCCCAGGGGTCCACGCGATTCTGCCCACTCCCCCGCATCCAAGGGTTGAGTGCACGGCCAGAACCAAGCATCCTAAGTCCATGTCCCTTCGAATCGCACTGGTTGACGATGAGCCTGTAGCCCGGATGCGCCTTGGGCGCCTGTTGCGGGAAGCGGGCTGTCAAGTGCTCGCTGAACTGGAAGACGGTCACCAGTTGCTGGCCTGGCTGCGGGAAGGCCATAAGCTTGATGCGCTTTTTCTCGATATCGCCCTGCCGGGGCCTTCAGGGATGGAATTGCTGGCAGAACTGCGCGATGGGCCACCTGTGATCTTTGTGACCTCCAATGCAGAACACGCCGTGGCCGCCTTCGAACACCAAGCTTCCGATTACCTGGTGAAACCGGTCACCGCTGACCGCCTGGCAAAAACCCTGGCCCGCCTGGAAGGTGTAGATCAACGTAGAACTGAAGCCGCACCGCCAGCGCCAGGTACGGTATCAACCCGTTTTCCCGTGAAGGCTGGTGATGGAAAGCTGTTATTGGAATTGAAGCGTGTAGCTTATTTTGAAGTGCTCGACCAGGTGGTCTGGGCCTGGGCCGGAGGAAAGAAATTCCGGTGTACCTGGACCAGTCTCAGCGATGTCGAGTCTGCGTTTCCGGGTGTGGCCTTCCTGCGCACCCAGCGAAATATCATGTTGCGGCCAGAAGCCGTGCTCGGACTGCGCACGCTGCCCACGGGGCGCAAAGCGGTACTGCTGCCCGATGGCGTCGAATTGGAAGCCAGCCGCAACGCAGCGCATCACTTGAAGGAAAAGCTGGGGCTTTAGGGACCGTTGCGCAGTGGCCAGCATTTTTCTGGCCACTGCGTTACGGCCCCTCCAGCTATCGGATGCAGTGCATCCTCCTGCTCACTTCATTCGCAGAGCTGGAGCCTCTATGTCGGCCAAGACGTCTCAAGCGATGGGTGATTTCCCGAGCTAAGTAGAAACCCATGCAGCCCCCAAAACCGATCACAGGCAGACGCGATGGCTGGTGCTCAGAATGCGAGCTTGGAGTGTGCTATAGAACCCTGGCTAGATGAACCGTCGATTTCGAATCGCATTCGCCCAGCCGCATCGCCCGCTCGCCCAGGAGATCAGACCATCCGCAGAGGCTCCCTCCAGGCGGGCAGCCTTTGCCCGTCAGAATGCACAATCATGGTCGCTGGGCACTTATGATTCCACCTCCGGTAACACAGGGTGTCCTTCCTCCCCCCCCGCTGTAGTCGAGAATTCCGCGGGTGACAAACGGCCTCCTGTCATCCCAACGGATGGGAACGGGCATTGAGGGCACGGCGGGCGGGGAGGCAATTTCAGAGTGTGTCTTTGTGGCTGGGCCAGACAACCGGTCCAGGTTAAGGGCCTTTGGCCTCTTTGCCGGGAAACCATATGAATGATCAAGCTGTTCTAATCCACTCGGCCCACTCATCAAGCGGTTTGAACAGGTCGGAAGGTCAATCCACCCGTCGGGAGACCTTGGGTCTGTTCAGAATCCAACCTGGGCTGACCATTGCGTTGCCGATCCAGCCGATCGTTGCCAGCCGTTCTTGATTCACAGGGAGCCAGCCATGAACTCTTCCAACAGACTCCTATTATACGCATTATTTTCGGCTCTTCTTGGATGTGGGGGAGGCTCCTCTGGAACTGTCGGAACCCCAAACCCACCGCCACCTCCCATCGCCATAACCGTGAATGCCAGCCCCGAAGCTTTTGTGATTCCGCCCAGTGGCCAGGCCAGCCTTCTCTCCTCAGTAGAGGGCAGCTCAAATCAAGTGGTGACCTGGTCCAGCACGGCAGGCCAAGTGACGCAGGCGGGCATGTTCACCGCACCCGCGGCGAGGGGCCCGCTGACGCTCCAGGCTACCTGTGCGGCAAACCCAGGTTCCACGGCCGAAATCCAGGTCTTCGTGGAGGACGATGGGGCCGCATCTGGCCAAGCAAGCCAAGCAAGCCAAGCAAGCAGTGCGGCTTCCACTTCTGGCGTATGGCCCAGTTCCATGACACTCCAGGTAGGGCAGTCGGCCTTGCTCCTGGGTTTTGGCGGAAATCCCGCGGACCTTCGCTGGTCCATGGATGAGGGGACATCAGCGGGCAGCGTAACCGCGCAGGGTTCCATGTCCGGATTCGCTCTGGCGAAGTACCAGGCTCCCGCCACCAGCGGTGTCTTCCATGTGTCGCTCTCCAGCGTGTCGGATTCCACCCTCCATGCCCGCGCCAAGGTCATCGTGCGCGAACATGGACAAATTTCAGTGTCGGTGCTCCCTTCCAGCGCTTCGCTGCTGGCCAATGAAAGCCGGGCATTCGCGGCGCAGGTGACGGGCACCTCGAACAAAGCTGTCACCTGGAGCGCCACCGCCGGAAGCATCACTTCGGCCGGCGTCTATACCGCGCCTTCTGCGCCGGGCACCGCCAAGGTGCGAGCCACGAGCGTCGCAGATCCCAGCCGGTTCGGCGAAGCCGCGGTCACCATCAGCACCCTGCCAACGCCACCCAGCATTTCCAGTTTCACAGCCACACCCGCGACCATCACTTCGGGTCAGAGCAGCACGCTGGCCTGGACCGTCTCGAACGCGACTTCCTTGAACATCAACAACGGCGTGGGTGTGGTCATCGGCGCCAGCAAGGCCGTGAGCCCTACCGCCACCATGACCTACACGTTGACCGCCACGAATGCCACGGGCAGCGCGACGGCCACTGCCACCGTCACAGTGAACCCGGCACCGCAACCGCCTTCCATCACCAGCTTCAGCGCCATGCCTTTCACCATCACAGCCGGGCAAAATAGCACCTTGAACTGGTCGGTGTCGGGCGCGACCAGCCTCAGCATCGACAATGGCGTGGGTGCGGTCACGGGCACCATCAAGGTCGTGAGTCCGACGGCCACCACCACTTACAAGCTCACCGCCACCAACGCCGTCGGCAGTGTCATCGCCATGGCTACGGTGACGGTCAATCCCGCCTCGCAGCCACCCACTATTTCGAGTTTCATCGCCACACCTTCGACCATCACCGTGGGCCAGAGCAGCACCCTGAGCTGGTCCGTCAGCGGCGCCACATCATTGAGCATCGACAACGGCATCGGTACCGTCACGGGCACGAGCAAAGCCATGAGCCCCATCGCCACCACCACCTACAAACTCACCGCCACGAATGCCGCAGGCAGCGTCAGCGCCACGGCCATGGTCACGGTGAACCCAGTCCCGCAACCGCCTTCCATCGCCAGTTTCATCGCCACACCTTCGACTATCACCGTGGGCCAGAGCAGCACGTTGAGCTGGGCTGTGACGGGTGCGACGTCGCTCAGCATCGATAATGGCGTGGGCACCGTCACGGGCACCAGCAAGGTCGTGGCTCCGGCTGCCACCACCACTTACAAGCTGACGGCCACCAATACGGTGGGCAGCGTCACAGCCACGGCGACAGTAACCGTGAATCCTCAATCAACCACGAGCTGCGGGACCCTGGACCTGGGCATCAATTCGAACCTCCATGGCTATCGAGCCTTCCCGGACACGAGCGCCTGGAACCAGGATGTCTCCGCCTCGCCCGTAGACCCCAACAGCACCGCGATCATCAACTTCATCGGCGCTAGCAGTGGCCTGAAGGCCGATTTCGGATCCGGCTTATGGCAAGGATCCAGCATTGGCATTCCATACGGCGTTGTGAGCGGGACCCAAGCCAAAGTGGCCATCAACTACCAGGCCTACGGCGATGAAAGCGATCCTGGCCCGATGCCAGTGCCCAATCCAGCGCCCATTGAAGGCGACAATCCGACCGCCACCGGCGGCGACCGCCACGTGCTCGTTCTGGATCGCGACAACTGCATCCTGTATGAACTTTATGGCTCACAACTCCAGGGTAACAGCAGTTGGAATGCAGATAGCGGCGCCATCTGGGATCTGAAGACCAACACCGTGCGGCCCTACGGCTGGACGAGCTGTGATGCCGCGGGCCTGCCGATCTTCCCGGGATTAGCCAGGTATGACGAAGTGGCCGCGGGTGCCATCACCCACGCGATCCGCTTCACCGTGCCCACCTCCCGCAGAGCATATGTTGCGCCCGCCAGCCATTGGGCTTCCAGCAACACCAACACGTCTGCGCCACCCATGGGCATGCGGGTGCGGCTGAAAGCCAGCGTGAACATCAGCAGCTATCCCGCTCAATCAAGGGTGATCCTCCAGGCCTTGAAGACCTACGGCATGATCCTCGCCGATAACGGCAGCACCTGGTTCATGAGCGGCGCGCCCAATGCAGGCTGGGACAACAACGATTTGCAATCCTTGAGCGGCATCAAAGGTTCGGACCTGGAAGTCGTCCAGATGGGCACGATCAATACCGCCGACCCCACCGGGCCCGCACCCACCATCACGCTCAGCGCTTCGCCAGCGACCGTCACCGCTGGCCAAAGCAGCACGTTGAACTGGGCTGTCGCGAACACCAGCACCGTGTTCATCACGCCGAATCTCGGCGCGCCCATCGGCCTGGCACGGGGAACTTCTCTGATCGTGAATCCCAGCGCCACCACCATCTATACGCTCACCGCCACCGGCCCCTACGGCAACACCACCAAGACCGCGACCGTCACTGTGACCAGCGGCACGACTCCCAGCATTAGCAGTTTCATCGCTACGCCTTCCACCATCAACGCCGGGCAGGGCAGCACCCTCGCCTGGGCTGTCAGCGGCGCCATTGGCCTTTCGTTGGACCAGGGCATCGGCGCCATCACAGGCACCAGCCGAACGGTCACCCCCGCCCTGACCACCACTTACACGCTTTCCGCCACCAACGCGGTGGGGACCACGACTGCGGCCGCCACGGTCACAGTGGTCCAACCTCCCGTCATCAGCGCTTTCACGGCCTCGCCCTCAACCATCCAATCCGGCCAGAGCAGCGCTCTGAACTGGACCGTAAGCGGCGCCGCGAGCCTGACCATCGCTCCGATCATCGGCGCGGTGACAGGAACATCGGTGAATGTGAGCCCCACGGCCACCACGGCCTATACGCTGACCGCTGCCAACGCCGCAGGCAACTCCACTGCGCAAGCCGTCGTCACCGTCAGCAGCGGAAGTTTCCTCACCCCCGACAACCCGGGACCCGCTGATCTGCAGTTCGCAATGCACTCGGGCCACAATGTCCATCCCATCTCGAAATGGATCTACGGATTCAACGGCGGCGACTGGTCCACCATGCCCAACGGCACGACCCTTGGCCGGCTCGGCGGAAACCGTTGGACCGCTTACAACTGGGAGACCAATGCCAGCAACGCGGGTTCCGATTGGGGTCCCTACAGCAGCGACAGCTATCTCAGTTCCAGTTCGGTCCCTGGCGAGGCCGTGCGGCCTTCGGTGGCCAACGCCCAGGGCGCCAATGCCGCAATCATAGTCACCGTTCCGATAGAGGGTTGGGTGGCGGCGGACGAGGCGGGGAATGTCAACATCAGCGATCCGGTCAGCAGCCGATTCTTCCAGAACCTCCCGAAGAAGCCCACGGCGCTCACCACCACGCCCGACGTCACGGACGGGAAGGTCTACCAGGATGAGTTCGTGCATTGGCTCGATTCGAAATTCCCCACGGCCAAGACCGATCCCAACCGGCCCGTCTTCTACATGCTGGACAATGAGCCGGATCTCTGGAACGGCACCCATCTTGAAATCCAGCGCGCGGCCCTCCGCTACGACCAATTCCTGCCCTTGAGCATCGCTTCGGCCGGAGCCATCAAGGACCAGGTTTCCCAGGCGATGGTATTCGGGCCCGTGAGCTACGGCTGGAACGGCTTCGTCAATCTGCAGAATGCACCGGACGCCGGGACCCATGGCGACTTCCTGGACTACTACCTGTCCCAGATGAAGACCGCAGGCCAAAGCCAGGGCCGGCGCCTGCTGGATGTCCTTGATCTGCACTGGTATTCCGAAGCCCAGGGCGGTGGTGTGCGCATAGTCAATCAGGACAACTCATCCGCCGTTGCCGCCGCGAGGATTCAGGCCCCCCGCTCGTTATGGGACACCACCTACACCGAGACCAGCTGGATCACGCAATGGTCGACCATGGGCCCCATCCAACTCATCCCACGCATGATGGCGAAGATCGCCGCGCAATACCCGGGCACCCGGCTCGCCTTCAGCGAGTACAACCATGGCGGCGAAGATCACATTTCCGGCGCTATCGCGGAAGCCGACTGCCTGGGGATCTTTGGCCGGGACAGTGTTTTCGCAGCCAATGTCTGGCCTCTGCAGAGTGTTGAGACATTCCTGTTCGGCGCCTTCAGGATCTTCAGGAACTACGATGGCGCGGGCGCCGCTTTCGGCGATACCAGCTTCGAGGCTTCGGCATCGGATATCGCCAAGGCTTCGGTCTATGCAAGCCTGGATGCGGGCCATCCGAACCGCGTGGTGACCGTCCTGCTCAACAAGGACACCCTGAGTCATTCCGCGGGCCTGGCTCTGACGCATACCCAGGCATTCAGCACGGCTCAGGTCTACCAGATCACGGCAGGATCATCCGTTCAGGGCAATTCAGTCGTACCCAATCACCTCAGCGATATCCCGATCACCAAGGTCAACGCCTTCACCATGACCCTGCCGGCCCTGAGCATCACTGTTGTGATGTGGAAGTAGATGGTCTCGGGAGCTAAACCGCGATCTTCGCTCTCGCCCCTGCTATCACGTGTTTGATGGTCGCCACCACCTGATCCTGATCAGCTTCGGTGAGACCGGGCCATAACGGCAGCGACAGCAGGCGCTCGCCGCTCCACTCGGCATTGGGGAGGCCGTCCTTCGGCATGGCGTGGGCGTGCTGGGCGAAATAGTCCTGATAGAAGGAGTGGACATGGGCCGGGCGGTAGTGGATGCCGGTGCCGATGTTTTCTTCTTTCAGCGCGGTGACGAATTCGTCGCGGCTGAGGCCCGCTTTTTCAGGCAGGATCCGCGCCACGAACAGGTGGAAGCAGTGGCCATGAATGTCGTCGCCGGGCGTCGGCAACATCACTTCGTCCAAGTCCCTGAACAGTTCCAGGTAGCGATGGAAAAGCTGGCGCCGCCGCGCATTGAAGCCATCCAACTGTTTGATCTGATGCAGGCCCAGAGCCGCTTGAAGGTCCATGAAGTTGGCTTTGCGTGCAGGCTCCACGACGTCGATATGGACGCTGCCCTCCTTGCTCTGGCGCTTCCACGCGTCGCGCTCGATACCGTGGAAACGCAGACGCTGGATCCGCGGCAGGTAGGCTTCATCGAAAAACGCGATGGCGCCGCCTTCGCCGGTGGTCATGTTCTTGTTCGGGTGGAAGCTGTAGACGCTCATCACCGAGCGCGGATCGCCGCCGATCTTGGTGCCTTTGTAGGTCGCCCCCATGGCTTGGGCCGCGTCTTCCACCACCCAAAGGCCATGCTTTTCGGCGATGGTCCAGATTTCCTCCATGGGGCACGGCAAGCCCGTGAGGTGCACGGGGATGATGCCCTTGGTGCGTGGCGTGATGGCCGCTTCAAGCTTCGAGGGATCCATGTTCAACGTCACGGGGTCGATATCCACCAGCACGGGAATGCCACCTTGCAGGACCACGGTGGAAAGCGTGCTCACCCACGTCAACGAAGTGGTGATGACTTCGTCGCCCGCCTGAAGGCCAAGCACCTGCATCGTGATTTCCTGAGCCGTGGTGGCGCTGTTCATGACCCGGCAATGAGGTACGCCGTTGTAGCGTTGAAGCTCTTCTTCGAACTTCGCGCACTTGGGCCCCGTAGTGATCCATCCGCGGTGGATGGAATCGATCATTTCGTCGATTTCCGGCTGTCCGATCATCGGGCGGGTGAAGGGCAGGAATGTCTCACGGCGGGTATAGGGCATGGATGGCTCCAGACTTGATTGTAAGGCTCCGGACATTGGGCGGCGGAGCCATATCATCTATGAGCTGTGAGCTATGAGCTATGAGCTTTGGGTTTGTATTAATAGCGAGATGGTTCCGAACTAAAGATCAATCGCGCCGACGGCGCGACGGAGGCTCATGGCTCATAGCTCATAGCCTCAATTCACGCCATCGGCACATCCAAGCTGATGATGCTGCCGCCTTCATCCGAAGGATCCACTCTCAGGTTGCCTCCCACGGCCTTCATCAGACGCTGACCCATCACCAGGCCCAGACCGGCGCCGACTTGCCCTTGCTTGTAATTCGAATCCCCGTCAAAGCCATGCGGTGCGAGGGCTGCCCGAGCCAAGGACGGGTCAAGTTTCGCCATGCGCAAGCGCAGGCTCAAGTCCAGGCTCATCGGCGCCCGCTCGATCCAGAATGGGATGAAGCCTTGGTCCAGGTCATTTTGCGCCCGCAACAGGAGATTCAGGAGCACCTGTTTGAGCCGCTCGGGATCGGTCACGATTTCGGGGACACCTTCAGTGAAAGGCCAATCGATCAGCACATGCTTCTTGGCAGGAAAGGTGCCGAACACCATTTTCAGCTCTTCTATCACCGGGCCCAGATCCAAGGCATGTGGCTCTTCCATGGGTGCGCCACCTGCCAGCTTGGTCCATTCCACCAGATCGTTCAGCACATCAAGCATCTGCGATCCAAGGGTGCTGCTGCCTTTCAGGAACGCTGCGCGCTCATCTTCCTCGCCAGCACCGTCCTTCAGCAGACGAAGATAGCCGAGCTGGCTGGTGAGTTGTTTCCTTAGCGCTTCGCCCGCGAAGGAGATGAAGGCCAGGCGTGTGGCTTCCACGTCGCGCAAAGTGCGGTGGGCCTGGGCCAGTTCTTCCTTCTGCGAGTGCAGGTGGAGGGCCAGGGTTTCCAACTTCTCCTCCCGGTCCACGAGGTTCCGGTAGAGCCAGGTATTGTCCAGGACCAGAGCGGTCATCTTTTGGATGACGCTAAGGAATTCCTGCTCGGATTCGGTAAAAGCGCGGCCCCTGGGCAGGGCCATCAGGGCAAAACCAGATAGGTTGAGTTGATATTCGAAGGGAAGGTAGTAAAGCTCCGTGCGCGCATCCACGCGCAGGGTCCGGATGGCCACGGGGAGCGCTTCCAAATCGAGCCATTGAGCCTGGAAAGGCAGAATGGCCAGGGCAGGAAAGGGATTGGGAGCGGGCAGCATGTGGTTGTCGAGATTGATATCATCCAGCCGCAATGAGCCTACGGCTTCGAAACCGGCGGCTCCCACCCGCCAGATCGCGCCGTGGGTGCATCCCAGTTCTCCATACAGGGCTTCGAGTAAATGATCTCCCAGGTCTTTGGGCCGCCCAGAAATGGAAAGGTGCTCCGCCAACGAGCGGATCCGCATCATCTGCCGGCTGCGCTGCCAGAGCTGGCGCATCAGGCCATTCACGGTCTCGGTCATTTGGTCCAGCTTCGTATCCGCCTGCAGCACCACTCGCCAGGCTTCCACCACCGAGCCGAAATCGCCGGACGGATGCTCTCGCCCCTTCTCGGGATCAGACTGTAAGGGCATGGGTTGGGTGGTTGACATCGGACCTGGGCGCTTTCGGTGACCTAGCCTGTCGCCCCCGCCTTGTCATTCATCACGACTGGTGGGGTGTTAACAGAATAAGCGGAACAGCCCTGGTTATTTTGAAACCGATCCTAGGCTATTTGCATCGTCAAAGTCATGGTGGTGCCTTTGCCCTGGCCTTCACTCGAAAGCGAGATGCTTCCACCCATCAATTCCATCAGGCGCCGGCAAATCACCAGACCCAGGCCCGTGCCGCCATACTCCCGCGCATGGCCTCCTTCGGCTTGGACGAATTTCTGGAATAGCCGCTCCTGGGCTTCTGGGCTGACGCCGATCCCCGTGTCCGTGACATGCAGCATGGCCACACCGGGCCCGCGCTCCACACGGATCTCCACGCTCCCCTCCTTGGTGAATTTCAGGGCATTGGAGAGCAGATTCATCAGCACCTGCTGCAGACGGCCTGGATCCACCATCACTTCAGGTATCTCCGCCAGGTTCATCGGGAAGATCAGTTCCACGCCATCGTGGCGGGGATAGGCCTCGGCAATGGGCCGGACTTCTTCCACAGCCAAGTAGAGGCTCATGGGCTCGCACCGGACCTCCAGCTTGCCGCTCTCGATCTTGGCCAAATCCAGGATGTCATTCAGAAGTTCAAGCAGATGTTTCCCGCTGGAATAGCTCGCTTGAAGCATCTGCTTCATGTCTGCTTCAGAGGTATAAAGGCCGTCCAGCACTAAACGGGTGAAGCCTAGAATGCCCGTGAGGGGTGTCCGCAGTTCATGGCTGGTGAGGGCGAGGAATTCGCTTTTGATGCGGTCCGAGTCTCTGAGCGAGGTGTTGGCCTTTTCCAGCGCAAGGGTCTGGCTCTGCAAGGTGTCCCGCTGCTCTGACAGATCCCGGAAAAGCCAGGCATTGTATATGCTCACGGCGGCCAACTGCTGGATGATGGACAGGGCGTCAAGATCCTCTTCCTGCCACTCATGCCCCGCAGGCATGGCCAAAATGGCAAAGCCCATGACCAGCAGCTGATTCTCGAAAGGCAAGAAAAAGATCCGGGTGTTGGTATCCATCTTGAGTTTTTCCACCACCGGATCTGCGAGGTTGCTCTCCAGCCATTGGCATTGGTAGAGCACGATGGGCGAATCGGGAAAGGGGTTGGGAGCAGGAAGACGCAACTCCGTCCACTCGGATTTGGACATGCCGAATCCGCTGCGGGGCTGGAAGTTGGTGCCGCCATCTTCAAGCACCCAGACCAGGCAGCGTTTGGAGCCGAATTCCTGGACCATGACGTCCAACACCACATCTGCCACCTGGGTGACTTTCGTCGTGGCAGCCAAAATCTCCGCCACATGCTGCAACACGGACATCTGGTGGCCGCGCCGCCCAAGGCTGCTCTTCAGGTCGCTCAGTTCGAGCGTTACCTGGCTAAGCTGGCGCTGGGCTTGCACCAGTTCCGCCAATACCTTGCCCGAGGCCTCGACCTTGGCTTCTGGAGCCTGCGCCACCTTATGGCCCGCACTGGCCACAAGGCCGGTCTCACCCTTGGCCGCTCCGCCTAGTGGAGTTCCCGGTTTCGGGTTCGGGGTTGGGTTAGGGTTCATGACCTCCCAGCATGACGCTACCCGCTGGACCTGCCAAGGAGTGAGGTGGAGAGGTGTGAGGTTCAAGTCTCAAGTCGAGGGTCGAGAGTCAAGAGTCAAGGGCGGGACCGCATTCTCCCCGTTTCCCATGGCCTGGACACTTCCGCAGTTGGTTAGAGTACAGATCATGTG
>JANYJQ010000205.1 GCA_025358435.1 Holophagaceae bacterium | reverse complement strand
TGGGACGTGCTGGAAGAAGTCATCCAGAACCATCCCGTGATGTTGAATCGCGCCCCGACGCTGCACCGCCTGGGCATTCAGGCTTTCCAGCCAGTGCTCGTCGAGGGCAAGGCCATCAAGCTTCATCCCCTGGTCTGCACCGCCTTCAACGCGGACTTCGACGGCGATCAGATGGCTGTGCATGTGCCCCTGAGCCCCATGGCCCAGATCGAAGCCCATGTGTTGATGATGTCGACCCAGAACATCTTGAATCCCGCCAACGGCAAACCCAACGTGGTGCCGAGCCAGGACATCGTGCTGGGCGGATACTACCTGACTAAAAAACGCCTCGACCGCAAGGGTGAGGGCATGATCTTCGGGAACATGAACGAGGTCGTGGCGGCTCATGACTACGGCATCCTGGACACCCACGCGATCATCCAGCTCCGCTACACCGGCGAGTTGGTGGACACGGAAGGCTGGCACGCCGCGGACCCGAAAAAGAACAGCGAGCAGGAAGTTTTCGAATGCCACTCGCAGATGGTGGAAAACGCCCTGGTCACCACCACCGTCGGCCGCGTGATCTTCAATCTCGCCCTGCCGGAAGAAGTGCCCTTCATCAACGGCCTCCTCAAGAAGGAAGGCCTGCTTTCCCTGGTGAACCGCTGCTATAAGCTGAACGGCCCCGAAGTGACGATCCGCATGCTGGACGCCATGAAGGATGTCGGTTTTCTGTGGGCCATGAAGGCCGGCGTCTCCGTGGGCATCGACGATCTCATCGTGCCTGCCACCAAACCCAAGCTCATCAAGGAAGCCACTGAAGAAGTCCGCGCAATCGAAAAGGAGGCCTTTGAAGGCCGCCTGGACAGCGCCACGCGATACAACCGCATCCTGGAAGTCTGGTCGAAGACCGCCGATCAGGTGGCCAACGACATGATGAAAAACATGGAGAAGAAGAACAACGAGGAGAAATACCTCAACTCCGTCTACATCATGGCCGACTCCGGCGCCCGTGGCTCCAAGACCCAGATCCGCCAGGTTGCGGGAATGCGCGGCCTCATGGCCAAGCCCTCCGGCGACATCATCGAGACGCCCATCACCGCCAACTTCAAGGAAGGTTTGAGCGTCCTCCAGTACTTCATCTCCACCCACGGCGCCCGCAAGGGCCTTGCTGATACGGCGCTGAAGACCGCGGACTCCGGGTACCTTACCAGGAAGCTGGTGGACGTTGCACAGGACGTGATCATCAACGAGAACGACTGTGGCACTTTGGACGGCATCGAAGTCGCCGCCATCGTCAACAGCGACGGCACCATCCGCGCCCGCCTGAGGGACCGCATCATGGGCCGCGTGACCCTGGAAGATGTTTTCGATCCTTACTCAAAGAAAAACATCGCTCCGGCCGGCACTCTGCTCAGCGAAGATCTGGCTTTCAAGATCGAGACCTCAGGGATTCCAAGTGTCCATATCCGCTCAGTCCTGACCTGCGAAGCCAGGCGCGGTGTCTGCGCCCAGTGCTACGGCCTCAACCTGTCCACGGGCAAGCTTGTGGACCAAGGCGAGGCCGTAGGCGTCATCGCCGCGCAATCCATCGGCGAACCAGGCACACAGCTCACCATGCGCACCTTCCACGTCGGTGGCGCCGCCAGCCGCGCATCTGAAAAGAGCACCCACGAGGCCCAGACCAAGGGGTTCGTGAAACTGGATGGCATGAAGACGGTCAAGAACCGCAAGGGCGAATTGCTGGCCCTCAGCCGCTCGGGTTACATCCTCGTCGTGGACGGCGATGGCAACGAACGGGAGCGCTACAAGGTCGCGCCGGGCGCCATGATCCGCGTGAAGAATGGCGAAGTGGTCGAGCCCAAGACGGTGCTCGCCGAGTGGGATCCCTACAACGACTATGTCATCACCGAAAAAGCTGGAATCGTGGACTTCAAGGAATTCGAGCCGAACGTTTCCTATGTTGAAGAGCGCGATCCCATCGCCGGCCGGTTCCGCCGGAAGGTCATCGATCCTACGGACGATAAACTGCACCCCCACATCAACATCAAGGGGGAGAACCACAAGGTGCTCGTGCGCTACAACATTCCAACTTCGGCCTATATCGAAGTGGAAGAGGGCCAGGAACTCAGCCCTGGCGACGTGCTGGCCAAGACTCCTCGCCAACAGGCCAAGACATCCGATATCACTGGCGGTTTGCCTCGCGTGACGGAACTTTTCGAAGGGCGCAAGCCTAAAGATCCGGCCATTATTTCCGAAATCACCGGCATCGTGAAATACGGCAACCGCGTCCGTGGAAACCAGAAGGTCATCGTTGAGAGCGAGACCGGGGAAAAGGGTGAATACCTGATTCCGCGCGGCAAGCACATTCAAGTCCAGGACGGTGATGAAATCCACTCCGGTGAGAAACTCACCGAGGGCGCCGTTTCCCCCCACGACCTGCTCAAGGTCGAGGGCGATAAGGCTCTCCAGGCCTTCCTGGTGAATGAGGTTCAAGAGGTATATCGCGCCCAGGGCGTGACGATCAACGACAAGCACATCGAAACCATCATTCGGCAGATGATGCGCTGGGTCATGATCACCGATGTGGGCGACACTCCGCTCATCGTCGAAGAGAAGGTGGATAAGAACCGATTCAAGGACATCAACGAACAGGCCATCAATGATGGCGGCCTTCCCGCCACCTGTGAGTCCCTGCTGTTGGGCATCACCAAAGCGGCCCTCACATCAGAGAGCTTTATTTCCGCCGCGTCGTTCCAGGAAACCACCCGAGTTCTTACCGAAGCGGCTCTTGAAGGCCGCGTGGACTATCTCCGCGGCTTGAAGGAGAACGTGATCCTTGGACGGTTGATCCCAGCGGGCACTGGCATTCCCGCCTATCGGAATCTGGAAATCGAGGAAGGCCAGTATCCCGAAATCACCTATACGGAGAATGTGCTGGGTGATGATTTCGACGACGAGTACAGCCGCATGGCCGCTCACGTCGAGGAACTTCAAGGCCTGACCGAGTTCGACGGCGAAGAGTGAAACGATTTTCAAAGTCACAGAAAATGGCCGCGCAAGCGGCCCTTTTTCTTGAGATTTGAACTATGAATAAATCTGTCCTGGTGCCAAGGCATTTCGTTCAAGGTCCGGCCTAAGCGCTGATAGAATATAGATTGCCGAACAACCATCCGTCCGCCCTGCGGCAGCGACCTCTGCGTGAAATCCACCCTTCGGCCTGGTGGCTTTCATGGAGCGATCGCGAAGGGCGGGCCAGCCAAGTCCCCGGTAGGGGCAGGAGATTTTATGAATGAACTACAATTCAGCCCGACAACCGTGAGTCTGGATCTGGGCGGAACGCCCATCACCATCGAAACGGGCCGTATCGCCAAGCAGGCGGCCGGCGCCGTGATCGTGCGCCAGGGTGACACCATGGTCCTGGTGGCGGTTTGCCGCGCCGCGCCCAGGGAAGGCATCGACTTTTTCCCGCTTACCGTGGATTACCGGGAAGCCGCCTTCTCAGCCGGCAAAATCCCCGGGGGATTCTTCAAGCGCGAAGGACGCGCGACCACCAAGGAAACGCTCATCTGCCGCCTTATCGACCGCCCGTTGCGACCCCTCTTCGAGGAGGGCTACAACGACGACACCATGGTCACGGCCCAGGTCATCAGCTTTGATGGCGAGCATCAGCCGGACACCCTGGCCATTGTGGGCGCTTCGGCTGCCCTGATCATTTCTGAAATCCCATTCGTGGCGCCCGTGGGCGGCGTTCGCGTTGGGCGCATCAATGGGAAATTCGTCGCGAACCCCCTGGTGAGCCAGCGCACAGAAAGCGATCTCGACCTGATCCTGGCGGGCACCGAGGAAGCCATCGTCATGGTTGAATGCGGAGCGAAGGAAGTGCTCGAAGCTGACATGGTCGCAGCCCTGGAATTCGGCCATGCGCAGATCAAGCTTCTCGTGAAGCTGCAGAAGGATCTGCAGGCCAAGGTCGGCAAAGCCAAGCTCACCGCCACCAAGAACGAACTCAACCAGGACCTCTACGCCAAGGTCTCCAAGCACGCCGAGAAGCTCATGGCGGCGCTCACCATGAAGGAAGCTGGACAGCTACAAGGCCATTGATGCGCTGAAG